>CAYTFI010000024.1:0-17652 GCA_964437065.1 uncultured Zetaproteobacteria bacterium
ATATCACAGCGGGCGGTCTGGCCGCATTAACCAATGGACAGGCGGCTGATTATGTTCTGGGCCAGCCTGACTTCATCACCAATGGCACGGTGAGAAACCAGTCCTCTCTGGACAATCCCAAAGGCATGGCTCAGTGGAATAACATCCTGTTTGTCGCCGATTATGTTAATGATCGCGTGCTCGGGTTTGATCTTGGCGTCAATGCAGGCAATCTTATCGCTGCGCCGCAAGGCATGGCGGCTTCGTTTGTGCTGGGGCAGGCGAATTTCACCACCAACGGCGCCGCGGTGAACCAGTCGTCGCTCAACGGCCCGACATTCATGGCTATTGATTCCCAGTCGAATCTGCTTTTCGTTTCGGATTGGAGTGATGACCGGGTTGTTGTCTTTAATCTGGCAACGCTGGCCAATGGCATGAATGCCTCCTTTGTCTATGGGCAGGCCAATTTTACATCCACTTTGGGAGCGGTGGGGCAAAATCGGCTCGACGGACCCGACGGGCTTGCTGTTGCTCCGGGCCAGCGCCTGTTTGTGGGAGAAGATACGAATGATCGAATTGTTTCGTATGATCTTGCTACGCTGCCTGCGAGCATTGTGAGTCAGGCTTACGGGCCGAATGCGCTCAACGTGATCGGCCAGTCTGATTGGATCCCGGGAACGCCTGATGGCAACGAAACAGGCCTGTTTGATGCGAACGGCTCATCCGATGTCGGCGTGGTCGGCGTCAAGAACCCGGGCGATAGCGTGCTTGGCGCGGTGCAGGGCACGAATTACCTGTTTGTCGCCGATGCAGGCAATTCCCGCGTGCTGGCCTTTGCTGCGGATGCGAATGGCGCGCCGCTGGATATGCAGGCGGATTTTGTGCTTGGACAGGTCGATTTTGATCACGTGGCGGCCACGACCACAGCAAGTTCTCTGCGTAAGCCTACAGGCGTCGCCTTTGATGCTGCGACCAGCAGACTGTTCGTTTCCGACGAACTGGATGACCGTATCGTGATCTATGATCTGAGCGCAGGCATAGGCAATGGCATGGCGGCAGGGCTTGTTCTGGGCCAAACAACCTTCACCGGCCATTTCAGCGGCAGAAGCAGCACAACAGTGAACACGCCAAAACGCATGGCGGTTGGCACGGTGGGCGGCGTGAAATACCTGTTTGTCGCCGATAATGTGAATGACCGGGTGCTGATGTTCAACATTTCCGGCGCCATCACCAATGGCATGGCCGCCAGCTTTGTGCTTGGTCAGGTGGATTTTATTTCCAATGGAACCACGGCGAGCCAGACAGAATTGACTGATCCTGAGGGCGTGGATTTTGATCAGGCCAGCGGGCGATTGTTTGTTGCCGATGGCATAGCGAATCGGGTTATGATCTGGGATCTTTCGCCAGGCGTGGTGACCAACGGCATGGCTGCTACCAATGTGATCGGTCAGACAACATTCACTTCAACCGCATCGGGCCTTGCAGCAAACAGGTTCAATAACGCCGTTGATGCAGCCTTTGACTCGACCAGGGGCATATTATGGGTCAGCGATTACAGTAACAATCGCCTGACGGGGTTTGAACTTGGCGCGGGCATTACCAACGGCATGAGCGCCGGTTTTGTTATTGGCCAGCCGGATTTTGTCACCTCCGCTGCGCGAACCGAGGAGAAAGTTGCAGGCGTTACGACGGGAAGAGAGCGGGATGGATTCGCCCTTGAGCGGCCATTCGGCATTCACGTGAGTTCCGGCGGCCATTTATATGTTCCTGAGGATTTCGGAGATCGTCTGGTCATCTATTAACATGAAACAAACAACGCGCCTGCATGATTTTTTCCACCCTGTGATAATGTTTCATATCGCGGGGTGGAAAAAATCCATGCGCGTTAACTCCGGGTGATTTACATTTATTGTTACATGTGCTAAAAGAGGGCGTGTCCGGTAGAGGGATCTTGGCTTATGGCGAACAAGACATATTCAGCGGCGCGGGGTTTACGCGACGCTATTCTTGAGATGGAACCATTGCAGTTTTGTCTGTTCGTCGCCATTCCGTTTGTTCTTGCCTTCAGCACAGCCAATTTGAGCCTCGGATTTGAAGCGCTTGGCCGGATTGAGCTTTCCATTGCGTTTGCACTTCTTGTTTTATTGGCGTGGGTAAAAAAGAAGGGCTCCAGTCTGCTGGCCGAGAATCTGTTCATATTCCAGACAGCTGCATTATTTGGTTTGCTATATTTTTATGCCGGGTTAAGTGATATCGGTTTTATCTGGAGCTTTGGTTTTCCATTCATTGCCTGCCTGATCGCCGGCGCCCGATTTGGCTTTGTCTGGGCCATAATGTATATGGCGGCCATTGCAATCTGCAGTTATTTTTTTGGTGAATATACATGGCAGAAAACCACTTATATTGGCCTGGCCTATCTGGCTTTTTCATGTATTGCCTATTTCTCTCTCATGTCGAAGGAAAATCGGGAGCAGGCCCGTGAAGCCATGCTCAGAAATGCCAGGCTGCAAATGCGACACGATAAAAAGGCCATAGTTGAGAGCGAAATCAATCACCGCGTGTTACTGGATGCGCTGCCGCATGCCATTTTTGTACACAGGGATGGTCATTGGGTGTTTTGCAATCTTGCTGCGGCGCAGTTACTGGGGGCGAGCAGGGCTGAGTCGATCATCGGCCTTTCAGTATTTAATTTTATACATGCCGACTTTCATCGCAAGTCCATAGACCGTATCAGGCAGATGACAAAAACCGGCAATCCGGCGCCGGAAACAGAGGTGAAACTGCTGCGAAAGAATGGCGATGTATTTGACGCCCATATTCAATCCTCGCCTGTCGTGCTCTCCGGCAAGCCCGCATTCCTGATGCTTGCGGAGGATATTTCCGATCGCAACCAGCAGGATGAAGAGAGGCATCTTCTCAAATCCCAACGGGAGCACTCGCAACGGCTTGAGTCGCTGGGAGTGCTGGCCGGCGGCATCGCCCATGATTTCAATAATCTGCTTGCCGCCATTATGGGCAACGCTGAACTGGCCAGAGGTTATGTAGGGGGCGCAGGCGCGGATATGGATCGGCTTGATCAGTTTCTCAATAACATTGAAGAATCGTGTGATCATGCTTCCGAGCTTTGCAAACAGATGCTGGCTTATGCCGGCAAGGGAAGTTATGAAATGGAGGTGCTGGATATCAATGACATGGTGCGATCCATGGGTAAATTGATTCGGGCGTCGGTAAGCAGCAATATTAATTTAAAAATCAAGCTTGATGAGGATCTGCCCGGCTTTGAAGGCGACATGGCGCAGATGCATCAGCTTGTTCTCAATTTTATTGTCAACTCGGCAGAGGCTATCGGCACGGCGGCTGGCGAGATAAAGGTGACGACCGGCAGCAAATATTTGAAACATGATTTGCTCAATTTGCTGTATAATGGTTCGGCATTAAAAGAGGGGCAATATGTCGTCATTGAGGTGAAAGACAACGGATGCGGCATGGATAAGGCCTTGCAGGCAAGAATTTTCGATCCTTTTTTCACCACCAAGAAGACCGGCAGCGGGCTGGGGCTTTCTGCCGTGCTCGGCATTGTCCGGGGACATCAGGGCGGCATTCAGTTGTTCAGCGCCCGGAACAAAGGCACGGCATTCCGCATATTCCTGCCTGCCACGGGCAAAACCATGAAAGAGATCGAAGTGAGCACGATGATGATTGAAGCATGGCAGGGAGAGGGCGCCGTGCTCATCGTCGATGACGATCAGCGGGTGCGGACAGTGGCTCAGGCATTTGTTGAAAAGCTCGGTTTCGATGTTATAACTGCTGAAGATGGCAAAGAAGGGGTGGAGAAATTCTGTCATCAACATGAGGAGCTTGTAGCAGTTTTGCTGGATATGACAATGCCGGTCATGGGTGGTCTGGAGGCTATGGCGGGCATGCGCAAGTGCGATCCGACGGTGCCGATCATACTTGTTTCCGGTTATAGCGAAGTTGAGGCGGGTCACCTGCTTGCAGGCGACAGGCCTGATGCATTTCTACAAAAGCCGTTCAAGGCCAAAAATCTCAACAAGATATTGCATTCGGTTATTGAGAAGGCATAGGCTGCTTCAGCCCCCATGCTTGTCACCGATTTTCATTTTGACTTGCCCGAGAGTTTTATTGCCAAACGCCCGTTAAAGCAGCGTGACGCCTCTCGGCTGCTCTGTCTGAGCGGCCCGGATGCGCCGCTTGCGGATGGCCTGATCAGTGATTTGCCCGGCCTGGTTCAGCCCGGCGATGTCTGGGCGTTAAACGACACCAGGGTGATCCCGGCCCGTTTGCTCGGTCGCAGGCAAAGCGGCGGCAAGGCGGAGATATTGTTGCTGGAGCCGACTGACGAGGCCTGTGTCTGGCTGGCCTGGGGCAAGGCGAACAGGCCGCTTAGGCCGGGCGCTGTTATCATATTTTCCGATACATTTTCCGCCCGCGTGCTAAGGCGTGACGGGAAAAACATCCGGGTCAGGCTGTTTGCTGATAATGTGCCCGAAGCGATTGAGACCTGCGGGCATATGCCTTTGCCGCCCTACATCAATCGCCCCGATACTGAAGAGGACAAGGCCCGTTACCAGACTGTTTTTGCCAGGCATGCCGGGGCCGTGGCTGCGCCTACTGCCGGGCTGCATCTGACGACGAAGCTGATGGCGGCCATGCAGGAGGCAGGCGCTGAATTTGTCCATCTCACCCTGCATGTCGGCCCCGGCACTTTTCAACCGGTGCAGGTTGAAAAGCTGAGCGAGCATGAGATGCATGAAGAGGCCTATATTGTGCCTGCCGAAACAGCGAATGCGGTTAACCGGGCGAAATCGGAGGGCAGGCGCGTCATTGCAGTGGGCACGACCAGCCTGCGAACGCTGGAAGCGGCAGGGCAGGGGGGCTGGCTTGAGGCCGGGGCCGGCCGGACTTCCATCTTTATCGCTCCGGGGTACCATTTCCGCATGGCGGATGCCTTATTGACCAATTTCCATTTACCCGGATCGACCCTGCTGATGCTGGCGGCGGCGCTGGCTGGCCGTGAACGGGTGCTTGCGGCCTATGAATTCGCCAAGGAAAAAGGCTATCGTTTTTATTCTTATGGCGATGCAATGTTCATTTCCCGCGTCGGCCCGGATCATTCTTGAATACTGCTGCCCGCAGCCCTGACGGAGACGTATGTCCGCGCCCGGATGACAGGGTGGCGGCATGAAGATATTTATAGCCCAGATTGCACCGCGCGTTGGCGATTTGGGCGGCAATGTGCATTTAATTATCGATGTCATGGCTAAAGCAGAGCGCGCACGGTGCGATCTGGCCGTGCTGCCGGAGCTGGTCGTCACCGGCTACCCGCCCGAAGACCTGCTCAAGCGACCGGCCTTTATGGATGAGGTGGATACGGCTGTTGAGACTGTTGCGGCGGCCAGCCGAAATTGTTGCCTGGTATTCGGCGCGCCGCGACGTGACGGAGATGTGCTCAGAAACAGTGTTATTCTCGCTCAATGCGGCAAGGTTATCGGCATTTATGATAAACAGCTTCTGCCCAATTACGGCGTCTTTGACGAGCATCGCTATTTTACTGCGGGAGACGGAGAAACCTGCCTGTTTGAGGTCAATGGCCGTCGCGTCGGTCTCGGCATCTGCGAAGACCTGTGGCATGAGGGGCTTGCTGCCAGGCAAGAGGGGCTGGTCTGCGATGTCTGGCTGAACCTGAATGCCTCGCCATTTCATGTTGGCAAGCAGCGTGAGAGGGAAGCGTTGGTCAAACGCCGCGCCCGCGCCTTTTCTGCGCCGCTGGTTTATGTTAATCCGATTGGCGGTCAGGACGAGATTGTATTTGACGGCGGTTCCCACGTTGCAGATGCCGAAGGCAAGCTGATATTTCGCGCGCCGCTGTTTGAGGCATGGGAAGGCGTGGTGGATATTGCTGCCGCAGGAGAGGCGGTAATCGCGCCGTTGCCGGAGCCGATTGAGCAGATTCATCAGGCGCTGGTGATGGGCGTTGCCGATTATGTGTTGCGCAATGGCTGCGAGCAGGTGGTGATCGGGCTTTCCGGCGGCATTGATTCGGCGCTGACGGCGGCCATTGCCGTAGAGGCGCTGGGGGCTGACAATGTGTTGGGCGTTTTGTTGCCATCAAGATATTCGAGCGATCATTCGATCTCCGATGCCTGGGCGCTGGTCAGGAATCTGGGCATTGAAGCGATTACCTTGCCGATTATCGATGGCGTTGCGGCTATCGAAGCGATACTTGCGGACACCTTCGCCCGTTGGGGAAAGGTCGAGCCGGATGCTACCGAGGAGAATATTCAGGCGCGCATTCGCGGCGTTTTGCTGATGTCGATCTCCAACAAAACCGGGCGCATGTTGCTGACTACCGGCAATAAATCCGAGATGGCGGTCGGTTATGCCACGCTCTATGGCGATATGGCAGGCGGCTTTTCGGTGCTCAAGGATGTCTATAAGACCGAAGTGTTTGCGCTCAGCCGCTGGCTGAACCGCGAAAAGGAAATCATTCCCGAAAATACAATCATTAAGCCGCCGTCGGCGGAGCTAAGGCCGGATCAGAAGGATTCGGATTCGTTGCCGGATTATGATGCGCTCGATGCGATCCTCGCCGCCAATATCGAAGAGCGTCTGGGCGTGGAGGAAATTGCTGCGCGCGGTTATGATGTCGCCGAAGTGAAACGTGTCGTGCGCATGCTGCAACTGGCGGAATACAAGCGCAGGCAGGCGCCGCCGGGCGTGAAGATCACAGAAAGGGCGTTTGGCCGGGATCGACGCTATCCAATTACGCACGGTTTCTGGGAGTAGGAGGCAGTTCAGACTCTGCGCAACCACTATTTGCCAAACAGAAAGCATTATGACAAAGTCCCGCTTCCTATTATTGCCAGGTGGAACTTTTTAATAAAAACAGGAGATTAGTTGTGAGTGACGCAATTCAAAAGGTTTTTGACCTTGTAAAAGAAAATGAGTGCGAATTTGTTGATGTTCGTTTTACGGACACCAGAGGCAAGTGGCAACATGTAACATTTCCAATCGGCGAGTTGAGCGAGGATACTTTTGAAGAAGGCTTTGCCTTTGACGGTTCTTCGATTGCCGGCTGGTGCGATATTAATAATTCCGATATGTCGCTGATTCCCGATCCGGCCAGCGCCAATATTGATCCATTCTTTGAGGCATCCACGCTGGTGCTGGTGTCTCAGGTGATTGATCCATTGACCGGACAGGACTACAACCGTTGTCCGCGTCAGGTGGCTCAGCGTGCGTTGAGCTATATCCGCACAGCCGGCATTGCAGACACCGTCTATTTTGGCCCTGAACTGGAATTCTTTGTGTTTGACGGCGTTCGTTACAGCAACGAAATGGGCTCGTGCGGATATGAAATCTCTTCGGAAGAGGCCGCATGGAATTCCAATGCCACATTTGATGGCGGCAATACCGGCCATCGCCCCGGCGTAAAGGGCGGTTATTTCCCGGTTCCTCCGGTTGATTCGCTGCATGAGATACGCAACGACATGAGTCTGGTGATGACTGATCTTGGCATTACCATGGAGTGCCATCATCATGAAGTGGCTACGGCCGGTCAGTGTGAGCTGGCGATGCGTTTCGGACAGCTTATCGAGCAGGCAGACAGGGCGCAGTGGTATAAATATGTGGTGCAGAATGTTGCTGATGCGCATGGCAAGACAGCCACCTTCATGCCGAAGCCCATTTTCAATGACAACGGCACCGCCATGCACGTTCACCAGTCGATCTGGAAAGACGGCAAGAATCTGTTTGCGGGAGACAAATATGCCAACCTGAGTCAGGAAGCGCTGTGGTATATCGGCGGCATCATCAGGCACGCGCGTGCGCTCAATGCCTTCACCAATTCATCCACCAATTCCTACAAGCGTCTGGTGCCGGGCTTTGAAGCGCCGGTGATGCTGGCCTATTCAAACCGTAACCGTTCCGCCTCCATTCGTATTCCGGTGGTAAGTTCCGATCCGGCTCGTCGAATTGAAGTGCGCTTCCCGGATTCTTCCGGCAATCCGTATCTGAGCTTCACAGCCATGCTGATGGCCGGGCTTGACGGCATCGCCAACAAGATCGATCCGGGCGAGGCTGCTGACAAAAACCTGTACGATCTGCCGCCGGAAGTTGAAGCGAAGATTCCGACAGTGTGCAGCAGTCTGGATCAGGCGCTGGACGCCCTTGATGCTGATCGCGACTTCCTGAAAGTCGGCGGCGTGATGGATGACGACATGATTGACGCCTACATCGAACTGAAGATGGAAGAAGTCACTGAACTGCGCATGCGTCCGCATCCGATTGAAATGCAGATGTACTTCTCCTGCTGATTGTCCCGGAAAGCATAAGCAAACGAAGAAGGCCGCCCGCAAGGGCGGCCTTCTTCGTTTTTCGGCTGCGGTTTGGCTTGTTCACAAATAAGCCGGCATCAGCTACATTTAAGCCATAAGGGGCGAATCTTGTATTCGCCCCTGTGGGGATCGCCCATGCGACGGGGACGAAAGAATGCTTGCTTTCAAGCGGGGCATGGCTTCGTCCGGGTTGAAGCTGTCTATGCGTTCAGAGTTTGATAGGCTTGATAGATGATGATTTCAGATAAACCTGAATGGATTGAAAATATTCCTGCACATCTGCATGCCGATGTGCGGCGGGTATTTGAGTGCTCACAGCAGTTTACTTCGCTGATGCGCAATGCATCTGAGTTGGAATGGCAACGGCTGTTTGTTGATGCGGATCAAGCCGCATTGCCGGATGATAGCAAAATTTGGGTTCCGGAGTGCGAGGGCGCCGATCTGGCAAGCTGCATGCGCCATCTGCGACAGTGCAAGCAGCGTGCCTATCGGCATCTGATCTGGTGGGAGCTGGGGCTCTATGGCGATATGGATCGCTCATGCCGGGCGATTGCCGATCTGGCCGACGGTTTGCTGGATGAAGCATTGACGATGGCCGGGCGTTTGATTGCGCCTCGTTACGGGCGTATCGAAGACGGCTCGTTCTGCGTGATCGGGTTGGGAAAACTGGGCGGGCGCGAACTTAATCTCGGTTCTGATGTCGATCCGCTGTTTATCTGGCAGGGGAGCGGCAGCACGATCGGCGGTCGCAGGTCGGTGTCGGCCGGTGAATATTTCGCCCGTCTCTCGCGCATGCTGACCCGGTTGATGGGCGAGCGTACGGAGGATGGCATTGTCTGGCCGGTGGACTTGCGACTCAGACCGGGCGGTGATGGTTCTGCGGTTGCCCTGAGTCTCGACGCGACATTGACGCACTATCTTGAATATGGCCAGACATGGGAGCGGGCGATGCTGATCAAGGCGCGCCCGGTAGCAGGCGATATGGCGCTTGGTCGGGCCTTTATTGAGGGCGTGGCGCCGTTTATCTATCGTCGTTATCTCGATTACACCACGGTGGCGGCGCTGGCCGATATGAAGCGGCGCATTGACGAGCAGGCCGGTCGCGGCGGCATAGCGCCGGGATTTGATGTCAAACGCGGTCGCGGCGGCATCCGCGAAATCGAATTTATTATCCAGTCGATGCAGCTGTTGCATGGCGGCAGAAATGCCGGCCTGAGAATCCAGCCGAGCATGCAGGCGATTGATCGGTTGACAGTTGAGGGGATTATCGATCGGGAGGATGCGGCTAATCTGAAAGCGGCCTACCGGTTCTGGCGGCGGATCGAGCATGCCATTCAGGCGCGGCGCGGCGAACAGACGCATAAATTGCCGGAGGATTATGTCGATTATCTGGCCCGCGCCACCGGCATCGACGATGTCCGGCGGCTGATGATTCATCACTCTGCGATCGTGGAGTCCGCCTTTCGCAAATTCGTCAAGCCGGTGGATAGCGAGGGAGCGATAGAACACAGTTGGTTGTCCGGCAAACATGATGGCCTTGAAATACCTGGCGAGATTGATCGCGGTCGAATAGAGCTGGCGTTGAAGAGGGTGGATGCCTGTCTGTCACGCGGCCTGTTGCCGGAACGCAGCCGCGTTCAGGTGGAGCGGATTCTTGAACGGGCGATGCCGCGCTGGCTGGATGATGAAAATGGCGTCACGGCGCTTGAGGCCTTTGCCGAGTTGATTCACTCTATTGCCGGGCGGGCCACCTGGATCGATTTGCTGGCCACGCATAAGGGCGTGCAGGAGTGGTTGATCGGGGCGCTCTCCGCCAGCCGTTATCTGGCGGATCATATCGTCAATGAGCCATCGTGGCTGGAGTGGCCGCTGATGATCGAACACAGCGAAACCGATATTCTCCGGGTCTGCGCAGAGCTGGATGCGTTGAGCGGATTCGACGATGTGGAGCAGACGCTGGCCGAGATCGGCCGCTGGGTGGATCGGGCGCGGTTATTGTGCGCGCTGGCGGTGGATGCGCACCAGGCCGATGCTATGACAGTCGGAGCCTGGATGGCCGACATGGCCGATGCGGCCGCCTCGGCGGCATTGCGCCTGTGCCTGTACGAGATGAAGCTGCCACCCGATTTTCCATTTGTGGCTTTGGCCATGGGCAAGCACGGTTCGCGGGAAATGGGGCTGGTTTCCGATCTTGATATGGTGTTTGTGCTGGCGCATGACGATCCGCGCGAGATTCTCGGGACAAGGAGTCTGGGCGAGCATGCCCAGCGCCTTGGCCGGCGCATGATTCAGTACCTCACCGGCAAGCCGCCATTCGGCGCCGGGTTTGAGTTTGATGCACGCTTGCGGCCATCCGGCTGCGCCGGCGTGCTGGTCACCGGCATTGTCGGCTTTCGCGATTATCAACTGCATCAGGCGCAGACATGGGAACATCAGGCGCTCTGCCGCGCCCGTCCGGCTGCCGGCGTCGCCTCGGCCCGCGCTGCCGTCGAAAAGGTCGTTTCAGAAGTGCTGGATCAAAAGCGGGATAATGCTGCTTTGGCCGCGGATGTCGTACAGATGCGCCGGAAAATGCTCGATCACCTTGCCAGCAAATCATCGGACCGGATTAATCTCAAGCATGATGTCGGCGGCCTTGTTGATATCGAATTTCTGGCTCAGTACGCCAGGCTTGCCTTTGGCGGCAGCAGTCGCAGAACTGTCGATGCGCTAAACAATCTGCCGCAGTGCGCGCCTGCCATCTGGAAAGAGAACGGCGGTTTTCTGGCTGACGCCTATCTTAATTATCGGCAGATGGAAAACGCCCTGCGCGTGGAGTTATGGCGATCTATCAGCAAACTGCCAAATGATGCGTCCGCTACCGAATGGGAGACCATGAGGCGGCATGCAAACATATGCACGCCGACTGCTTTGCGCGAAGTGATGATGCGAGTTCATAGCCAGTTCCAAAAACTTCTGCTATGATGAGTCAGGGCCTGATTTGTAAGGAATACTTCGGTTTCCGTGACACTAGCCGGTGAAAAGCTAAAGGGGTGCTGCCCGTGGCAGTCTGAGGAGTAAATGATGAGTAAAGTAGAACATTTTCCATTAATGATTCCGGGAGCGGCGGCTTCGCAGCATTCGCCATTGCAGGTCAGATCACCCTATGACGACAGCCTGCTGGCGACGGTGGCGGTAGCAGATGCCGGGGCGGTGGAGCAGGCCCTGAACAATGCCGCCGGGCTGTTTGCCAATCGTGATGGCTGGTTATCCATCCCGGAGCGAATCACCATTCTGGAGAAGGCTATAGCGCTGATGCAGGAACAGGCCGGGATGCTGGCGATCGAGTCGGCCCGTGAAGGCGGCAAGCCCTTAATCGATTCCAATATCGAAATGGCCCGTTGCATCGACAGCATCCGTATTTGCATCAATACATTGCGCACGGGGAGCGGCAACCCGCCGCCAATGGGCCTGAATGCCGCTTCACAGCATCATGTGGCGATAATGGGCAAGGAGCCGATTGGCGTGGTGGTGGCGGTCAGCGCCTTCAACCATCCGCTTAATCTGATTGCGCATCAGGTCGGCCCCGCTATCGCGACCGGCTGTCCGGTAATTGTCAAGCCGGCCCGGGTTACGCCTCTTTCCTGCGCCCGGCTTGTGGGGATATTTCATCAGGCGGGATTGCCGGAGGGCTGGTGCCAGCTTGTTTTGCCGGAATCGCATGCTTTGGCGGAAGCGCTGGTGACAGATGATCGCGTGGCATTTTTCAGCTTTATCGGCAGCGCCAGAGTCGGGTGGCATTTGCGCTCCAAACTGGCGCCCGGCGCGCGTTGCGCCCTGGAGCATGGCGGCGTTGCGCCTGTCATTATCGCTGCCGACGCCGATCTGGACAGCGCCTTGCCGGGGTTGATGAAGGGCGCCTTTTACCATGCCGGTCAGGTGTGCGTATCGGTGCAGCGGGTTTTCGCCCACGCTTCCGTTGCGCGAGAGGTGGCCGGACGCATGGCCGGGCTGGCGCAGCAACTGGTCGTAGGCGATCCTGTTGAGGAGGCGACCGAGATCGGGCCGCTGATCCAGGCCGGCGAAGTGGACCGGGTGGCGAGTTGGGTGCAGGAAGCGGTGGATGGCGGGGCGGAATTGCTCTGCGGCGGCGAGGCGCTGGACTGCCACTGTTATGCGCCGACCGTGCTTTTTGATCCGCCGGCGGATGCGAAGGTGTCTGTCGCCGAGGTGTTCGGGCCGGTTGTTTGCGTTTACCCGTTTGAAGATATTGACCAGGCCATCGCCGCCGCCAACGGACTGGATGTGAAATTTCAGGCGGCTGTTTACAGCCGCGATATCGATACGGCCATGCGCACGGCCAGTCGCCTGGCGGCCTCGGCTGTGATGATCAACGAGCACACGGCGTTTCGCGTAGACTGGATGCCGTTTGCCGGGCTGAAGCGATCCGGGCTTGGCGTCGGCGGCATTCCGTTCACCATGCACGATATGCAGATCGACAAGATGATCGTGTTGCGTTCGGATGGACTGTCTTGAAAGCGTCCGAACTGCTTGTCCGCTGTCTGGAGGCGGAAGGGATCGAATATATTTTCGGCGTGCCGGGCGAGGAAAATGCCGATTTCATGATCGCGCTGGAGGATTCAGATTCTATCCGCTTTATTCTGACCCGCCATGAGCAGGGAGCAGCATTCATGGCGGAGGTTTTCGGCCGGCTGACCGGCACGCCCGCCGTCTGTCTCGGCACGCTGGGGCCGGGTGCGACCAATCTGATTACCGGCGTCGCCGATGCCAATATGGATCGGGCGCCGATGCTGGTGCTTACCGGTCAGGGCGCATCGACAAGACTGCACAAGGAGTCGCATCAGGTCATGGATGTGGTCGCCATGTTCAGGCCGGTGACCAAGTGGGCGACAAGCATTCTGCATCCGCATAATGTGCCGGAGATCGTGCGCAAGGCCGTGCGACTGGCGCGCAGCGAAAAGCCGGGCGCCTGTCATATCGAGTTGCCTGAAGATGTTGCCAAAATGGATGTTGAAGCAGAACCGATGACGCCGCATCGATACCGCCGTCCGGTGGCTGAACCCGAGCAAATTGAAGTGGCGTTTGAAATGTTGCGCAACGCCAGACGCCCCATCATTCTGGCCGGCAACGGGTGCATTCGGCGGCGAGCCAGTGCGGAGTTGCGCCGCTTCTGCGAAACGACGGGCATCGGCGTGATCAACACCTTCATGGCCAAGGGTTGCGTCGATATGGATGCCGATTATTGCCTTTTCACCATCGGCCTGCAGGCCAGAGACGTGGTTGCCTGCGCCCTGGATGCGTCTGACCTGGTCATCACAATAGGCTATGACATGGTTGAGTATCATCCAACCCTATGGAATGCGAAGAAGGATAAGCGCATCATTCATGCCGACTTCCTGCCGGCTGAAATAGACGAGCATTACCATCCTGAACTGGAGCTTATCGGCGATCTTGCCCATACGCTGGCGGCCCTGAATGCGGATGTTGACGCCATTGGCCCGATGGTTCGCGATCATTCCCGGCAGGCGAATACGCGTTATCTGATGCAGCAGGAGCTAAATGCGCATGCCGATGACGAAACGCACGGATTAATCCGACCACAGAAGGTGTTGTGGGATGTGCGCCGGGCGATGGGAGCGGAGGATATTCTGCTTTCCGATGTCGGGGCGCATAAAATGTGGATCGCCCGCCATTATCAATGCCATGAGCCCAACACCTGTCTGATCCCCAATGGCTTCTGTTCGATGGGCTTTGCCTTGCCGGGAGCGATTGCTGCATCACTGGTGCATCCGAACCGGCGCATTCTGTCGATCTGCGGCGATGCGGGTTTTCTGATGAATGTGCAGGAGATGGAAACGGCCAAACGTCTGGGCAGCAATATTGTCGTCATGGTCTGGGAGGATCACGCCTACGGCCTGATCGCCTGGAAGCAGCAGAATCAGTTTGGCCGCCACACCGAACTCGGCTTTGGCAACCCGGACTGGATGCTGCTGGCGGAATCATTCGGCTGGAGCGGCCATCATGTCGAAAACAGCAGCGACGTGGGCGGGGCGCTGGAGGCGGCATTTGCCGAGGACGGCCCCAGTCTGATCGTGCTGCCCATTGATTATCGGGAAAACATGAAGCTGACCGAGCGGCTGGGCAATATCGCCTGTCCGATCTAACCTGCACTATTCATAAATACTGCCGCGCCCTTACTTGTTCCTTTGTCCGCACCGGAATCCCTCATCGGTCGTCCGTATGCACGGCTACGCACTCCTTCCTCGGAATCCGTTGCGAACAAAGGCCCGGCGCAATCATCACGGCGATTCATAAATAGTGCAGGCTAAGGCTTTTCAGTGAATGTTTATTGGAGGCAGGGGCGGAAATCGAACCCGCGATAGATTTTACTGATCTCCGTTTACTTGTTTTGAGTAAATACGAGAGTGTCTTTGATGCTACGAAATAGAGAAATCCATTCCTTTTAATTGTAACGCTTTCCAATGCTTATTCAATGCATCCTTCATAGGCTGAGGTGCTTCGTTTAGTATTTCCGGCCATGATTGACGCGCCAGTTCAATGCTTTCACTGACGATCCGCATCATCTCTTTTTCATTGGCTCCAAGGCGCTTTGCAAAACTCAAAAAGTGTTCTTCAGTCATAGCGTAAAAGTGTTTTGTTTTTGAAAAATTAAGAGCTAAATTCCTGTCTTCAATAAACTGGATGGTGCTTACCATATCGTATAATGGAGCAAGTATCGGATTTATCTGGTCTATATAGAGTATAGAGAGGTTTTTCATGTGCTGGTCTGAATTCCCAATGAGCAGGGAGGCCAGTACATAGTGAGCGATTCCGAATGGGTCATCAATCGCTTTCGCTATAGTTTCGTAGTTAGTGCTTTCATACTTTTTGTCTGGATAGACTTGAAATACCTGTGCGAAGTCTTCCATATGGATTCGGTTGTTTTGATTTCTATCGAAGCGTTTAATGACATAATGTATCTTCCCATCAATTTCTTCCAATGAGATATCAGGAACAGCGATGCCGATGGCCTTGGCCATTTGCATCGAAAAATATTCATTCTCCGGAACGCCATCATATATAGCGTGGGGGGGCTTAAGGATGTGTGTACCGTCATGTTTCACTGTAATAAAACGACCATCTTTAAAAATGCCTGAGAACTTCCATTGTTCCCCACCTAAAGAGAAAGTTGTTTTTGTCTCGGAAAACTTGATGTCATGATCAGAATCATCATCTGTTTCAATACGAATCGCTCCCGGCAGGTCTTGTCCCAGTATTGACAGCATTCGATATTCATCATGAGGGTTTATCTTATGTTCGTTGGCAATATAGTCACGCAGCACGCCTTCTGGCAGAAGGTTGCTAAAGAATGGCGGGAGTTTCTGCCGCGTCGATTTTATGGGGTAATCTTTGAGATACAGGCTTAGTGTTGGAATATACTCGTAAGAATCAGCCACGATAAAGATAAACTTGTCTTTAGATGCTATAAGCTCACCGGCAAGGGTATCATGGATAAACACTTTCATAGATCATCATCCACGCTTAAAATATCCAGGAGGCTGGGGGACTCTCCCTGTGTTTTTTCAATTCGCTCCGCTTGAGCTGCGCGAGCATCTTTTGTTGGTAAAATAACCATGCGAAGTCCGGCGCCAGATAAATACTTATCTAACTGTTTTAAGGTTACGTTTGAGCCAGCCTCTACTTTTGAAACAGCTGCCTGACTTATACCAGCTTTTTTTGAGACATTATTTTGACTCAAACCCGAGGCTTTCCGTTGTGCTTTCATATAAAGCAGTTCTTTTTTAAATTCATCCGAGTACATGCCGATATTATATATCATATATAGAATATTACAACATATAATATTCCATATATGATATATATGTTGGATGGTGGATGTGCGAATAAAGAAGGAGTTTGTCTTAAGGAGGTGCTGATTAATTCTGGGTCAACTGATTTGCTATCTGAAAGAGTGCAGATCAAGGCACAAAGTGCGCTAATAGCATCGCTATTGGCAAGATTTGTAACGCAGAGATGCGCTTTTTCAGATGCAAGGCGGTGAGTCATGAATTGATCAGCACTTCCTTAATAACTGGCTGTAGAAATGTGGCGGAATCGTTCGGCTGGAGCGGCTCATGTCGAAAACAGCAGTGATTTGGGCGGGACGCTTGAGGAGGCATTTGCCGAGGCCGGCCCCAGCCTGATTGAGTTTCCCATTGATTATCGGGAAAATATGAAGTTAACGGAGCGCCTGGGAGAAATTGTCTGCCCGATTTAGAAAAGGCAGTAGTCCGCACGCAAATAGCGTAAGGTCTTGGTTTGCCTGGCCATATGAAAAAAGTGCTCATCACCAACAAGGTGATTACGCACAATTCAGTACGCCCTTCAAATGAAAAAAGTCAGGATAGCCGTTTGGATGGCTGCAAGCTGTCCGCAGGGTGATGGTTTGAGATTGCCGCCACAGGCAATTAACGGCCAAATAAAGACACTCAGAACGGTCTACTAATTTAGTGGCGCTTCAGTTTTAATCATCGGCCAAGCTTCGGTTTCAGATATTCCTCAATTCCTTTCACTGCTTCTCTGAAATCCTTTTTGTATTCATCAGGTTCTTCGCCAAGATCGTCGTAAATGACTTCTCTTTTCTTATCGAGAATCGCTCTGTATGACTCTTTCCGTCTTTCGTCTGCATCAGGGTCGATTGTTACAAGGTGTGTTCTGATATACGAAACCAATTCTTGCTCTAAGGTGTATGCTTTCTTTAGAATACCTTCTAATCCATTTCCCCATAAGGCTTCTGCCTCCAAAGAGTCGGCGTAGATAGCTGAACGAGCTTCTCGGACTTTATCCCAACGCTTTTGATACGCCTCCGCTGTGCCGTAAAAACGGATTTGTTCACGAGACATTTTCTTGGCTTGGTCTTCTGGAGGGTACGGCATTTCATTGACCCACATTGCAGGATGGCGAACACCATCAATAGCATCACGGTACTTGAAAACAGAAACCAGCATGCGATGAGCTAGTTCATAGTCTTTCTGACCGACCAACTGTTTCTTCCAAGTATTAAGACCCATCACAGCTACTATCGCTGCAATCATTGCAGCAACTCCTACTGCAATGTCTGTTATCAATTTTATCGTTTCAACGCACACTTGAGAACCTCCGCCATGTCAATCATAGCAGGAAATACTCAACGCGGTTAAAGGTTGATTAAGTTCCGGGGCATAATACATGATTTTCCCTCATCCACTGACCGTCCACTTTTGGCCGAGAACTGCCGTTTGGATTTATAGTGCTATTACTAAAAGCTTGAGGGGCA
>CAYTFI010000025.1:0-17342 GCA_964437065.1 uncultured Zetaproteobacteria bacterium
CAATGTATAAGAAGCTGATAAAGAGTTATCCCAGCGTCGCTACGGCATTGGCTATGCGGGAGATGGCGTCTTCCAGCGTTGGTTGAGCCACGGCAAACGACATGCGAACATGACCGGGGCTGCCAAAGGCCGTGCCGGGAACCAGCGCTACGCCTGCCTTCTCCAGCAGCCATTCGCAGATCACAACGTCATCAGTCAAACAGACGCCATCCGTGGTGGTTTTGTCGATCAGGCCGGAGACGGATGGAAACAGATAAAAGGCGCCGTCAGGCAAGAGGCTGTGCATGCCGGGTATGGCATTGACGGCGTCAACCAGCCAGCTCCGGCGCGCCTCATAGGTGCGAACCATTTCATTCAGTTCATCCCCCGGTTCAGTGAGCGCCGCCAGGGCGGCCTTTTGAGCAATGGAGTTGGGGTTGGAGGTGCTTTGCCCCTGAATTTTGCTCATCGCCTTGATCAGGACAGACGGCCCGGCGCAATAGCCGATGCGCCAGCCTGTCATGCAGAATGCCTTGGACACCCCGTTGAAGGTGACGGTTTGTTCCTTTAAATCAGGATTCACCTGGGCGAAGGTGACGAACTTCTTGCCGTCGAAGAGAATTTTTTCATACATGTCGTCCGTTGCGACGATAATTTCGGGATGACGGCGCACGATGGCGCCCAGCGCAGCCAGATCCATGGCCGAATAAGCCATGCCGGTCGGATTGGAAGGCGAGTTCAGAATGATAATTTTTGTCTTCGCACAAACCGCCTTTTCCAACTGTCTGGCCGTTAGCTTGAAATCCGCATCAGCAGTTGTCGGAACAATAACCGGAGTTCCTTCCGCAAGCTTCACCATATCCGGATACGACACCCAGTAGGGGGCGGGAATAATGGCTCGATCTCCCGGATTCATGGTCGCCATCAGCAGATTATAAATGCATTGTTTGCCGCCGGTTGAAATCAGAATATCTTCCGGCGCATAGTCGAGGCTATTGTCACGTCTGAATTTTTCTGCCACGGCCTGGCGCAACTCCGGGATGCCGGCGACCGCCGTATAGTGTGTAAATCCGGAATTTATGGCTTCAATGCCTGCTGCGCACGCAGCCTTCGGCGTATCAAAATCGGGCTCGCCGACACTGAGTGAAATGATGTTTTTCCCTGCGGCGCGCATTTCAGCCGCTTTGGCCGTAATGGCCAGAGTCGCCGACGGCTTGATCTGTTGAACTCTAATTGATAGTCTTTTCATGGCCTGAATGCTGCCATGCCATAGCTAATCATCAACCGGTTATCTCCGGGGCCGCCGAATTATGTTGCATGCCCGGAGTTTCCGGGCTATAAACAGCATACGGGCGAAAAAGCAGGCGAATTGTTTTTGATGAAGTCGTAATAAGTCCATCCACGGCCCTTTTATGACGCGGAAAACGGAAAGTGCGTTTTTCACTTCGCCTACAAATCAACAACTTGCGGTGCAAACTGTTGGTCTGCGCACCCGTCCATAGGTGCGATGATGATTTTTTACGAAGTCATCATCGTTATTGCCGGATTTCTGCGGTTTGCCGCATGAACCGGAATAGTCAGGCAATCACAATGAGCGGGAGAATACAAAAGATGAGCAAACGGGCGTTAATAACAGGCGTGACAGGTCAGGACGGCTCATATCTGGCCGAGTTTTTGTTGAATAAGGGCTATGAAGTGCATGGCATCAAGCGTCGCAGTTCCCTGTTCAATACTGATCGCATCGATCATCTGTATCAGGATCCGCATGAAAAGAATCCAAGATTCATCCTTCACCACGGGGACATGACGGACTCATCAAGCCTGATTCGAATTATCCAGCAGGTTCAGCCCGATGAGATTTATAATCTGGCGGCGCAGTCGCATGTGGCGGTGTCCTTTGAGGAGCCGGAATATACGGCTGATTCAGATGGCATTGGAGCGCTTCGTATTCTGGAGGCGATGCGTATTCTGGGGCTGGAAAAGAAGGCTCGCTTTTATCAGGCCTCGACATCCGAGCTTTATGGGCTGGTTCAGGAAGTGCCGCAGTCGGAGAAAACGCCGTTCTATCCCCGTTCGCCGTACGCCGTGGCCAAGCTTTATGCCTACTGGATTACGGTCAATTATCGCGAGTCATATGGCATCTACGCCTGCAACGGCATTCTTTTTAATCATGAGTCGCCCAACCGGGGCGAGACATTCGTGACACGCAAGATTACGCGCGCTCTGGCGCGCATCAAGCTGGGCCTGCAAGAGTGTCTGTATCTGGGAAACCTTGACGCGAGACGCGACTGGGGGCATGCCAGGGATTATGTTGAGATGCAGTGGCTGATGCTGCAACAGGATGAGGCGGAAGATTTTGTGATTGCAACAGGCGTGCAATATTCTGTGCGGGACTTTGTTGCAGCCGCCGCCAGTGAGTGCGGCATTGCTGTTGAATGGCGCGGCGAAGGCATTGATGAAAAGGGCTATGACCGGAATGGCAATTGCATTGTGGCGGTTGATCCCCGTTACTTCCGACCGGCAGAGGTGGAGACATTGTTGGGCGATCCCTCCATGGCCAGGGAAAAGCTCGGCTGGACGCCTAAAATTTCCTTTGACGAGCTGGTATCTGAAATGATGCGTGAAGATTTGAAGGAGGCGGAGAAGAATGCCCTGATCAAACAGCATGGCTATAAGGCGTTTGATCATAATGAGTAACCGGGACGGCAGGAATTTTGTTCGCAGGGTAAAGGTGTCAGGGCGTAGAATCCGATGACCGCTCTCCAGCCGGACATTGCCAGTCAGCAACACAGTTCACCGGATGCGAAAGTGTATGTCGCCGGCCATCGCGGCATGGTGGGCTCCGCCATTGTTCGCCGTTTATTATCTGGCGGGGTCGGTTCGGAATCGCTTGTTCTGCGTAGCTCCAGTGAGCTTGATCTGCGCAATCAGTCAGCGGTTGACGGCTTTTTTGAGGCGGAAAGGCCGGCGCGGGTGTTTCTGGCGGCAGCCAAAGTCGGCGGCATCTACGCCAATGACAGCTATCCGGCCGATTTTATCCGTGACAACCTGCAAATTCAGACCAACGTCATTGATGCCGCCTATCGGAACGGAGTGAAAAAACTGATCTTTCTCGGCTCGTCCTGTATTTATCCAAAGATGGCGCCGCAACCGATGCCGGAGGATTGCCTGCTTACCGGCGAGCTGGAGCCGACCAATGAATGGTATGCCATTGCCAAGATTGCCGGCGTTAAAATGTGTCAGGCCTATCGCAGGCAGTATGGATTCAACGCTGTGAGCATCATGCCGACCAACCTGTACGGCCCGAACGACAATTTTGATCTTGAACGGTCGCATGTGCTGCCGGCGTTGATACGCAAATTTCACCTTGCAAAACTGGCCGGGGCGGGCGATCTGGAGGCCGTCGCCGCTGATCAGGCCAGATACGGACGCATTCCCGATGATATTCTTTCCGGCCTCGGGCTGGAGCGGGCAAAGAGCGATTCAGCCACCGGGGCGGGCGGCAAATCACCAACGGGCGGGCAGAAATTCATAACTGCAAATCGCCCGCCGAAGGTGATTTTATGGGGTTCAGGCTCCCCTTATCGCGAATTCCTGCATGTTGATGATATGGCTGATGCCAGTGTTTTTATCATGAACCATGAGGAACAAAATGCGCCGGACAGCAGCCTTCAGCCGCATCTCTATAATGTCGGCGCGGGTGAAGATATAACCATCAGGGCAGTGGCCGGGATGGTGCAACGGATCGTCGGATTTGAGGGTGAAGTGATCTGGGATTCATCCAAGCCGGACGGCACGCCCAGGAAATTGATGGATGTGAGCAAACTCAGCGCCCTGGGCTGGAGGGCCGGCATTTCGCTTGAAGACGGGATCAGGGGCGCTTACGACTCATATCTTGCCCGACTATAAGCCGCCGCTGATTTTCCAGCCTGACGGGGTTTTGGTCAGAAAAATCTGCTCTCGCTGTGACACCTGTCGCCACTCGCCATCTGCCTGGACGCGCAGCATATAGGACTGTTCGCATTGTGCATGATTGTCATCAAGCAAGCGTGTTATGCGATCGTAGGATTTCATTTCGGATGCATCAAACTGGTCGAACAGGCTCATGACTTCGGCGACGACATCAAATTTACTTTTTCCCTGATACTGGTAGTTTTTGAGCAGAAGTTTGCTGTAATCTTCAATATTGCGCTCGGTCACGGCCTTGTCGCGCGCATCCAGCACAGTAAATATTTCTGATTTCTCCACGTCGCCGCATGCGGCCAGACAAAGCATGGCAAGCAGGACCGGGGTCCATCGCATGATGCGGAGCCGGGGAATCATCACGAGTAACCGGAGCTATAAAAAGGGGGCCGCTTTCTTGCTCCACTCGCTGTTCGGGAAGTTATGTTTGAGCAGCACTGCGTACTCATGGGCATTGCGTTGCAGTCCCATTTTTGCGTAGCTTGAGGCCAGATAATAGAGCGCCTCTTCGATGGCAGGCGTGGTTTGATAGCGTTTGACGATTCCCTGAAAACGGTTGGATGCTGCAACATAATGTTGCTGATCGTAATAGTGTTTTCCTACGATCAGTTCATGCCTGGCCAGCGTATTGTATAATTGCTGCAGACGGCTGGCGCCCTGTTTTGCATAGCTGCTGTCCGGATGCTCTTTCAGCAGGCGGTTGAAGGCGTCGATAGCATTTTTGTTCTGCGTTGCATCATGCTCGGCTGTGCTCCGTTGTTTGTAGAAGGCCATAGCCAGCATGTATTTGGCGTAATCAATGTTTGCATGCCTTGGATGACGTTCAATAAAGCGCTTGCTCAGCGTTTCCGTGAGAATATATTCCCCGCCCTTATAGCTGGAAAAAATGCGTAACAATTCAGCTTGAACGGCATATCGGCTGTAGGGATGATCGGTGATGAATGTTCCCAGAGCCACTGTCGTTTCCGAGTAACGGCCTTTATCGAGCTGGCTTTTAAGGTCGACATATTCCTGTTTTGTTGCGTCCTTGACGGTCGTGTCGCTGGCGCAAGCCGTGAACAGGGCAATCAGCAGACAAACAGAAAAATTTCTCAAGCCGGGCAGGTTCATGGGCGAACCTTACGTGGTCGACGGCAGGGCGACAACGGCGAGGTGACGACCGGCCTTGCCGCCATCGCGCCGATACGAAAAACAGCGCTGCACATCACAGGCTGTGCAAATCCGGGTTTCTTCAATATGCGCCTTATCAAGGCCGCATTGCAACAGTTGCAGGCGGTTGATTCCCCGCAGGTCGGCAGAAATCACGGGTGAAAATGAGACATGGCTCTGCGCCCCCCGATTGCCGCTTGTAAGCGCCCTGGCTGTTGTTTCATCAATGGCGAAACAGCAGGGGCCGATACTGGGGCCAAGGCTGGCCAGAATATTTTTGGCTCTGGCGCCGCGTTTTTGCATGTTGCGGACGGCTATGGTTGCGATGCCGGCAGCGCTGCCGCGCCATCCGGCATGGACTGCGGCGATGATGCCCGAGTCCGGATCGGCCAGAAGCATGGCGAGGCAATCGGCGGTGCGAACGGCAAGCGGGGTGTCAGTCTGCTCAGCAAAGAGAATATCAGCCTTGTCAGCATGCATGATGCCGTTTCCGCTGCACCATTTCATCCCTGTTTCATGGATCTGTTCGGTCTGGTGCGGGCGGCAGGGGAGGCCGCCGGCATGTACCAGGCGATCAAGATTTTGCTCAACATTGTCATCAGGGTCGCCCAGGCCTCTGCCAAAGTTGAGACTGTTAAACGGCGGCGGACTGACGCCGCCGGCGCGCAGGCTGAACAGCCCGGTGACGCCATGCGACGCCAACAGGGCAGAGCGGATGAAGTCAGCCATAATTTTCTTTCAGGGCCCTGGACAGTCGAGCCAGATCGACCGGCAGCGGCGCGTTAAAGCTGAGGGGTTCGCCGCTGACAGGATGGGTGAAGGCCAGCAGTTCGGCATGCAGGGCCTGACGTTTGATCGAGGCGATGACGCTACGCGTCGGCTCCGGGATTTCGTGTCCGGGATTGTAGCTTCTTGCATACAACGGGTCGCCCAGTATCGGCAGTTGCTCATCCGACAGGTGGACGCGAATCTGGTGCGTGCGCCCTGTGTACAGGCTCAGACGCAATTGGCAGAAGGGGCCGTATTGATGTTCCACCGCTGCATCAGTGATGGCCTGCTTGCCTTTTGGATTGACGGCCATGCGTTGCCGATGCACGGGATGGCGGCCAATTGGCTTGTCGATGCGCCGATGAGACCAGTTCGGCGCGCCGCGACACCATGCGATATATTGGCGGCTTAAATCATGGCTGGCAAAGCGCTCGCTTAAGCCACGTTGCGCGGCTTCAGTTTTAGCAACCGCCAGGCTGCCCGATGTGTCTTTGTCGAGGCGGTGGACAATGCCCGGGCGCGCTGCGCCATTGATGCCCGGCAGCCTGGGGCAATGGTGGAGCAGAGCATGCACTAGCGTGCCGTGATCATGTCCGTGCGAGGGATGCACAACCATGCCAGCCGGCTTGTTGATTACGATGATATGCTCATCTTCGAACAGTATTTCAAGTTCGATATCTTCAGGTTCAAGTTTAAGCGGTTGCGTCGGCGGCATGCTGATGAGATACAGTTCGCCTTCCCTGACTTTCGCCGATGCCCTCCTGATCGTTTCCCGAGCATGGGCGCTTTCTTTGCAGACAAGTCCGTCGCCAAGCAGTTGTTGCATATAATTGCGGCTTAAGCCCCCGGCCAATGCAAGCGCCGCATCCAGGCGCATCCCGTCCTGATCAGCCTGAATCGTGATGCTCAGCAGCTCTGCCTCATGCTCTGCATTCATGGCTGTTGAAACAATGATGCAGGCTAGCCTTCAGATGCAGAGGTTGGGGCTTTTGGCAGCTGGGGCTGCTCATTGGCCGTGGCCTGAGGCTCAGCACTTTGGCTGCCTCCGGGACGCCGACGTCTGCGTCTGCGTTTGCGACCTTTGTTTTCACCGCCCCCCCCGTTGCCGCCGTTATTTTGTGGCTCCGCAGACTTCTCCTGAGCCTTGTCACGCAGTTTTTTTTCTTTCGAGTCGTCTGGTTTTGACTGTTTGTTTGAGGCCGGGCGACGGCGTTTCCCGCCACGGCGGCGGGATTTCAGCGCCTCTTTCTTTTTGCGCAGCTCGGCCTCTTCGGCCTCTTTCTCAAGCCTTTGCTTGCGCGCCTTGCCTGTCAGAATATCGATAATGCTCTTCAGCGGGCCATTCGCTCTGGACTGCCGGGATGGCTCCGGCGGCGGCGAAGGAATGCCGACGACAGGCTTTACCGGTTTGAGCTTGCGTCCGCCGCGGGGTGGTTTGATTTTTTTGCCTGTGTCTTCGAGCACTTCGATGCGTTGTTGATTGTTTTCCGTCCACTGCCGCTCAATGCGGTAGTGCGGGATATCGAGATTGGGGCGAATCTGGAGTGTAATCTGAACTTCATAATTTTCTTCAATTCGGGCAATGCTGGCTCGTTTGTTGTTCATCAGGTACTCGCCTGTATCCGACGGCACCTGCACTACCAGCGTCGGTTTTTTGCCCGACTCGGCCCAGTCCTCCATGCGCGTAAGCATCTGCAAGGCCATCGAATCGATGGTGCGTATCGAACCGCGACCCTGACAGCGGGGGCAAGCCTCGGTGGTGGATTCACGCACCGACGGATGCAGCCGCTGGCGCGACATTTCCAAAAGGCCGAAGCGCGATATGCGGGCAAATTGAATACGCGCCTTATCAAGCTTGCAGGCCTTGCGCAGCACTTCCTCCACCTGTTGCCCATGTTTGCGATTGGCCATATCGATAAAGTCGATCACGATCAGGCCGCCGATGTCGCGAATGCGCAGTTGGCGCGCAATTTCTTCCGCCGCTTCCAGATTGATTGCCAATGCCGTGTCATCAATATGTTTGCCCTTGGTGGCGCGGGCTGAATTGATGTCGATGGCGGTTAACGCCTCGGTCGGGTCGAGCACTATCGAGCCGCCGGAGGGTAGCCGGATTTCGCGTTCGTGAATTTCCTCGCATTGCGCTTCGATGCCGTAGTGCCGAAACAGCGGCTTTTTACCCCGGTACAGCTTGACCAGCTTTTCCTTGCCCGGCAGCACGGCATGCACAAATGCCTTGGTGCGCGTATAGACCTCATGGTTATCGACCCAGATTTCCTCAATGTCATCAGAAAAATGATCGCGAATGGCGCGTGTCGCCAGATCGCCTTCAAGGTAAATCAGGGCAGGGGAGGGCGTCGGCTCGCTGGTGATGCGGATCTCGTCCCACAGGCGGCGCAGATAGTTGTAATCGCGCTGCAGGGCTTCCAGCGTCTGATCCTTGCCGGCGGTGCGAATAATCAGGCCCATATTGTCCGGCACTTCCAGCTGTTTGAGAATGTTTTTCATTGAGCGACGCTCTTCATCGGAGAGCTTGCGCGAAATGCCGCCCCGGGAGGTGTTCGGGCTCAGAACCAGATAACGACCGGCCAGTGAAATCTGGGTGGTCAGCGCAGCCCCCTTGTTGCCGCGCTCCTCTTTGACGACCTGCACCAGAATATCCTGTTTGGATTCGACTATATTCTGAATGGACAGGTTGCGCGGGTTGGCGGATTTATCGACGCCTTCTTTCCAGTAGTCGGGGTGTATTTCACCCAGCGGCAAAAAGCCCTGACGGGCGGCGCCGTATTCGACAAAGGCGGCCTGAAGGCTGGCTTCAACCTTGGTGATTTTGCCTTTGTAGATATTGCTTTTGGTCAGAGCCTTGTGCGCCGATTCGATGTCCAGTTCATGCAGATATTCATTTTCAACAATGGCGACACGACTTTCTTCATCGTGTAACGCATTGATTAACATGCGCTTTTTTGCTGTCACGCTATTTCCTTTTGGCGTTTGAAGACCTGTCGTTTCCTGAACGACAACGGCACTATTCAGGCGAATAGTTCGATTAAACGGATGGAGCAGTCATGTTTCCTGAATAAGGCAAACATAGCAAAAGCCGAAAAGCACGGGTCATTCCATCGTTTATGTTGACCGACACCCCTGTATCATCGGGGCGTCAGTACAAGTTTTCAAGCGCAGTTTATTTATGCCGGCTCAACGTTAAAGGGCATCCACATCACGATAACGCGTCAATTTAACATGAAACAAACAACGCGCCTGCATGATTTTTTCCGCCCTGTGATAATGTTTCATATCACGGGGTGGAAAAAATCCATGCGCGTTAGGGCATCGGGATAAATGCTGTCCCTGCCATCTCAAGTTGCCGGATGCTGGGATTCCCGGTTGCAAATCACTACCATTGCCTGGGCGTTTCATTGTGATGCGATGCAGGAAAAACACGGAGCTCACTGCATATCGCGAAAACTCTATCAGACAGAGGCGGTTTGGCAAGGAAAATGCAGAAAAACGGCATTCTAACAGTTGATGATAACGAGGATGGCAGCAGACTCGACCGGGTTCTGATCCGTAGTTTGGGCGGCTCGCGGCGTTCCCTTATTCTACGTCTGATCCGCAAGGGCAATGTGCGCGTCAATCGCAAACGCGTCAGGCCCGAGCGCCGAGTCCAGACGGGGGATGAGATTTTTTTGCCGCTAAGCCTGCGGCAGACCGATGAACAGGCAGGGTTTGTTCCACCCCTTCCGGACATTTCCGATGTCCCGATTCTGTTCGAAGATGAATACCTGCTTGTTGTCAACAAACCGGTCGGGATGGTGGTGCATGGCGGCAGCGGCCATGCCGGCGGACTGATTGAGTCGCTGAAGGCGCAGCGCAATCTGCCGGATCTGCGGCTGGCGCATCGTATTGACCGGGATACCAGCGGTTGCCTGCTGATGGCCAAGCGCCTGCCTGTGCTGCGCCGGCTGACCGAGTCGTTTCGCCTGCGCACGGCGCATAAAACCTATCTGGCATGGGTGAGGGGGCATCCATATCCTGCAGCAGGGCGCTTGCATTCTTATCTGAGCAAGGGCGCTGTGCTCAGCGGAGAGCGAATGGTGGTCGATGGCGAGGATGGTAAAGAGGCGATCACGCATTATCAGACGGCGTTGATGGCGGCGGACGGGGGCTGGCCCTACGCTCTGCTTGCCTTGCAGCCGGAAAGCGGGCGCACGCATCAGCTGCGCGTTCAGTTGCAGAATGAAGGGCATGCCATTCTGGGTGATGCAAAATATGCCAGGCGTGAAGATGTAAGGCGTTTCAGGGTCATGGGCGGACGCGGGATGGCGCTGCATGCCTGGCGCCTGCGCATTGTGCATCCGATGAGCGGGCGGGAGCTGGATGTTCGCGCCGCATGGCCAGAGCGCTGGCAGCTGCCTTTTGCCGGCTTGAGAGACCAACTGTGCGCAGAGCCCAAATGGTGATCCGCCTGTGAAAACCGGGATTGCCGCTTATATCAGCGGTCATGGCTTCGGCCATCTGGCTCAGCTCGCCCCCGTGCTCAATCGAATTCATTTTCTGCAATCCGATTGCCGTTTTCTGATTCGCTGCTCTTTGCCGGAAGAAGAAATTCGCGATCGTCTGGATTTCTCCTTTGAGCTTGATGCAACGCCGGTCGATGTCGGCGTGGTGCAAAAGAACGCCATTGAAGAAGATGTCGGGGCTTCAATAGCGCAACTCCGGCAATGGGTCGGAGAAATGGATCGGCATGTTCAGCGGGAGGCTTTGCTGCTTCAGCGTTTTCAGCCTTCAGTTGTGATTTCAGGCATTTCACCCCTGGCCTTTCCGGCGGCCAGGGCGTCCGGAGTTGTCGGCATCGGCATTGCCACGTTGGACTGGGGCGGCATTTATTCCTGTTGGCTGGGCCAGGATGATTCGGCGGTGGCCATGCTTGCCGCCGCCTATGGCGTTTGCGATTTGCTGCTTACGCCGCCGATGGCGATGGATATGGCTTTTTTCCCTGAACGGCAGGCCATCCCTTTGATCGCGGAATTTCCGGCCCGGCATGCGGTGAAATGCGCTGGCAATGGAAAAAGGCGCGCCCTGGTTCTTTTCGGCGGCTCGGATCAACCGCCATTTGATATGCATGCGCTTGCCAGAATGCCGGACTGGCATTTTCTCGTTCCGCATGCTCCGTCGCATTGCCCGGAAAATGTGGAACGAATTGATTTTCACAATGCGATACGGCCTGTTGATGTTATGCCGCATGTGGATGTGGTGGTGTGCAAGCCCGGTTATGGCGTGCTGTCAGAGTGCTGGCGGACGGCAACGCCAATAGCCTGGGTTGAGCGCCCTGCATTTCCGGAGTTCCCCATGTTAAAAGGCTGGCTTGAGCAATCATTCCCGGCCTTTGGCATGAATCACCCGGATTTCAGGCGGGGCGAATGGCTGCCCGCTCTGGAGGGTGCGCGGACTTGCCCCAGAAGGTTCCCGGAACTTATCGAGGACGGCGCAGGGATAGCGGCGGATATTATCCTTGCGCGTTGACATATTGACAGTTGACAGTGAATCAGTATGGTTCCGCGCCTCATCTTAAGCGCAGTCTTTATTTTTAAGCGGCTGCAAGGAGCAATCAACTGTGGCAAATCATGCATCAGCACTAAAACGCGCCCGTCAGAGCGATAAAAAACGCGCGCTTAATCGCACGCAGAAATCTGCAATGCGTACAGAAATCAAAAAGGTTCTCACTGCTGTAGATGCCGGCGACAAAGCGGCCGCGACAGCTGCATTGAAGGGGGCGACATCGATGCTGGATCGCGCCGGTCGCAAACATCAGATTCATCCGGGCAAGGCGTCGCGCAGCGTTTCCCGCCTGAATGCAAAAGTGAAAGCACTGGGTTAATTCCACCCGTTCATTTCAAAGCCCGCCTGGCATGGTGATGCGGCGGGCTTTTTTTATGCGCATGCGCAACTTCAGCGCCTCTATCGCCCAACAGCTTCCGCATCGCCCATTGCCGTTGTAATTTACTGCTCTCCCGATAACCTGTGTTATCCTGGAAGTTATTTAACATGAAACAAACAACGCGCCTGCATGGAATTTTCCGCTCTGTGGTTGGACGAGCTATCGCGCCTTGTGAAGCAACACCCATTGCTTCACAAAGCTTGCTTATCACGGGGTGGAAAAATCCATGCGCGTTAATATGTGCAGGAGAGTCGGCTGAAAAAAGTTTTAAAATGGTTTGCTATTGTCTTCCTGTTGTTGCCGCTGGTCGCGGCCGGGGGCCTGTATCTCGCATTGCCGTCGCTGCTGGGCATGGCTGCAAAACAGCAACTGGCCAACCAAGGTTATATTTTATCACATTTCGATATTAACAGCTTGTCTCTGCAGCAGGCGAGCATCCGGCGACTTCAATTTCACAGCGCAGACGCCAGCAAAAAATTCAAACTGAGCAGGGTGAACCTGTCCTATTCATGGCAAGGGCTTCTTGAAGGTCGTATCGAGGCCCTGCTGGTTGAAAGAATCGATGCGCAAATTCAGCCTGATAATGTCCGGGAGCAGGATGGCGTCACCCCCTCTCTGCGGCCATTGCTGCCTGTATCCGTGCATAGACGATTATCGGCGCTGCCGATAGCCCGCATGGAGGCCCGGCATGTGCGCCTGCAATTGCTGGACAGTCAGGGTCAGATTCGGCAAACCGTCACCGGCAGCGCAAAATATGCCGAGCAACAGCTTGAAGCGGGGCTTAAAGCCTACCGGAAAGGCTTATGGCTGGGCGCATTGGCTGTTGATCTTGATGCCAATGGCAAGCTGACAGTAAAAGTTCTGCACAGCGGCAGCGAAAAAGAAGATTCGGAAGCATTGAATATACAGGTGCAGGAGCGGCATTTGCAGGGGCTGCTGCATCTGGATATCAAGGCTGAAGCAAGGCTTGAACCCCTGATGGATTTGCTGGCGCCATGGCTTGGAGGTAGCGGGGGGCTGCCGGAAGTTGCCGGGCGAATTGGCGCAGTTGCAAGTCTGGATTTGCCCGAGGAGGGGCTTGACGGGCTCAGACATGGAACCCTGCCCGAGGCGCTACGGGGAAAGGCGGATTTTTCCGCTGGCATTTCCATGCGCGCGCATGGCGAGGCCGTTGAGCGATTTGAATTTCATGGCAAGGGCGGTCTGAAACTGAAGGGGAAAGACCTCTATTGGCATGTGGATTCCGCCGGGCGCGGCGCATTGACTTTTGCCGATGCTGCCATGAAACCGCTCGTCTTCCACATTGGGCAAAAGGGGATATCCGGGGCAGTGCAACTTGATCGAAAGACCCTCGCCTCCACTATTTTCGCCGGCGCATCAGTGAATGTCGAAAAGATGCAAATCAATGGCATGACGCTGGCGCCATTCTCGATCTTTCTTCAACGCAGATTTGACGGCTTTACAAACAGCAGCGGGGAGGCTGCGCCGGCGCGTCTGAGAATCGCTCCTTTGCAGGTGCGGGGAAGCGATTACAGCCTGCGCCAGAAAGGCATTGATTTGCATATCTCGCGACCGCGCAAGCAGGGTTTAAATATCCGTTCCACCCTGCAAGGCCTGAATGTTAAATATAAAGAAATAACTTTTAATAACAACGCTATAGAATTTAATATTGATGTTATAAATGAGCGGGTTAGGGCGGCTTTTTCCGTTCACAATGCCGCTATGGGGCTAACGATGAATGGCAAGGCGCTGCATCATTGGACGCCGGGGCAGGGCGGGCTGGAGCTGCGCCTCGCAGAGATAAACTTTGCCAAGGCAACTGAAACTCTGAAGCAATGGATGACAAGCCTTTCACCGCTAACGCTGGCGCAGGGAAAGGCCACGATTGCATGGAACAGCATCTGGAAATACGCCCCTGATGGCGCGCCTGAGAAGATGCGCCACCTGGTCAGAATCAACCTGAATAAGCTTGGCGGAAGCTTTCAGGACTTTGCCTTTGATGGTCTGACCACGAGGATAGCCATGCAGGGACAAAATGGCCTGCACAGCGTCACTCCGGCGCACATTTCACTGAATCAGTTCATTGCCGGTCTGACCGTGAAGGCATTATCGCTTGATGTGGCGGCTCATGCGCCATGGTTGCTGAAAGAAGCGTCCGCTACGTCTGAAAAGCCGTCATTTGAAGTCACAGGGTTCAGCGCCGAATTGCTTGGCGGCAAGATCAAGGCCAGGCCGTTCACCATTGATCTGAACAAAACGAGCCAGACATTTCCGCTTGAGCTGGAACATATTGAACTGGCGCAGTTGCTTGCGCTGGAAAAACAGGAACACCTGTTTGGCGAGGGCGTGCTTGACGGCTCGCTTCCCGTCATATGGGACGAAGATGGCCTGACAATGCCGGATGGAATCGTGAATGGTCGCGCGCCCGGAGGCATTATTCGCTATCTCGGGGACGCGCGCACCCAGGCGATGGCGAAGGGGAATCCGGGCATGCGGTTGCTGCTCAATAGCGTGTCGGATTTTCATTATAAGCAGATGGGCATCCATGCCAGTTATTTGCCGGGCGGCGACCTGATCCTGAAAACGTCTCTGAAGGGTCACAATCCTTCATTTCAGAATGGCAGGCAGGTGCATTTCAACGTGACCATTGAGGAGAATATTCCGATACTGTTGCGCAGCCTGAGCATGGCTGATGAATTTACCGACAGGATCGAGCAACAGATCACGCCGGAATTCGGCGACGGCAAAACCGGCGGGAACACTGCCAAACCGCAATAGCGCCGGGCGCACGGTGCATATATTTTGCCATTTGGCGCATCATTGCCTGTGGCGGCAGTTGTAATCGTCCGTTATCATGGCGTCATGGAGTGAACATATGTGGAAAAAATATTGGATGACAGGGTGTGCATTGATGCTGGCAGTTTCAGCCTGCGCGCCAACAGTGAAGGTGGAGGCGCCCGAAAAGCCGATCACCATTAATTTGAATGTAAAAATTGAACATGAAATTCGTATCAAGGTTGATAAGGAACTGGAAACGATGTTTGATGAAGACAGCGGACTGTTTTGATTACGGGAGAAAATATCATGAAAGGGAAAAAGATAGTGAAATATGCGGGAATAGCGGTTCTGGCTTTGTTGCTAACCGCATCTTTTGCAGATTCATCATGGGCCATCGGACTCAGGGATGCCAAGGCATCGGGTTTGGTTGGCGAAAGAGGCGACGGCTATCTTGGCGCAGTTGGCGCCGCTTCCGCCGAGGTGCGGCAGTTGATCCGTTCGGTGAACTCCAAACGTAAAAGCTTTTATCAGTCCACAGCCGCCAAAACCGGCGCATCGCTTGCATCGGTTGAAAGCAGGGCCGGCGTCAGGGCGGTGGAAAAAACGCCAAAGGGGCAGTTTATCATGAGCGGCGGGCGCTGGGTAAAAAAGTAGCCCGGGCGACTATCAGGCTGTTCGCTGCTGCAAGATGAATATTGCGGCGCTTCTGCTGCTGTTTATGCCAATGCTGATGCCATCTGCGGCGCACGGGCAGGATGAACTCAACGCCCGCGCCCTGATTAAACAGGTGCAGGACAGATTACGCTCCGATACCAGCATCACCACCTACGCCATGCGCATCGAGACCGCCGAATGGCAGCGAGAAGTGCGCATGGACGCCTGGGATGATCGCGTCAACAAGCGCTTTTTTATCCGCATTCTCGCCCCCAAAAAAGATCGCGACACGACCTGGTTGAAGCAGGGCGAAAATCTGTGGATGTATCTTCCTAAACTGGAACGGGATATCCGCATCCCGCCGTCAATGATGCTGTCCAACTGGATGGGCTCCGATTTCAGCAACGATGACCTGGTGAAGATGGAATCCGTGGTCGAGGATTACACCCATAAATTGCTGGCCGAGGAGAATGGCGTATTCACGGTCGAGTCCATACCGCGCCCGGATGCGCCGGTGGTATGGGGCAAAATTATTCGTCGCATCAGCCGCGAGGCCATGCCGCTCTCGGAAGATTTCTATGATGAACACGACGAGCATATTCGCCATCTGGCTTTTGATCGAGTGCGGCGCATGGGCGGGCGAGAAATTCCCAGCCGCTGGATTATGCAGGCCATGGCGACGCCGGACAAGCGCACGGTGATGCTGCTTGAGTCTGTCGTCTTCGATGCGGCTATCGAGGATGGCATGTTCAGCCGCGCCAATATGCGTCGCAAGCGGCGCTGATGCTGTCTCTGGCCTGGCGCAATATCGTGCGCAATGCCCGGCGCAGCCTGATCACTGTTTCGGCGGTGGCTCTCGGCCTTGCCGCGCTGATTTTTCTCTGGGGATTCAACGACGGCGTGCATAACAACATGATGCGCAATTTGCAGGAGGTGATTATCGGCAGCCTGCAGGTGCATGCGGACGGCTACTTTCATCATCCCAAACTGGTGAAAACCGTGCCCGACGGCCAGAAGGTCGCCAGGCTGTTGAAAGAGAACGGCATCGGGCCATTTACCTTGCGCCTGCGCACCTTTGCGCTGGCGGCGGGAAAGGAGACGTCCGAAGGGCTGGTGCTGCTTGGCATGCACCCGGCCATGGAGATTAAAACCACCCGCATCAACGCGAAGGTGGATCGGGGCCGCTTTCTGGAGGATAATCACGAAGCGGCCTGTATTCTGGGGCGCACGACGGCGCGCAACCTTGGACTTAAGCTCGGCGATGACGTGGTTTTTTTGACCGAAGATCGTTTTGGTGCGCTGGCGGCGGAGAAGCTGAAGCTGGTTGGCGTCATCTCCAGCGGCGAGATGGGCATTGACCGGGGGCTGGCCATCATTCCGCTTGGTTTCATGCAGCAAATGACCGGCATGGAAGGACGCTATTCCGAAATCGTCGCCCTCCTGCCGCCGCAGCGGCTCGAGTCGGCCACAGCGATGCTGAAAGAGTCGCTGGGCGGCTCTTATGAAGTGCTGCGCTGGTATGATATGTATCCGATGATGAAGCAGTGGGTGGAGCTGGAAAATGCCTTCTATTACATTTTCCTCTCCATTGTGCTGGTGATTATTGCCGCCGGCATCATGAATACGGTGTTGATGAGCATGCTTGAGCGCATCCATGAATTCGGCGTTATGATGGCGCTGGGTTGCAGCCGCCTGCGCATGGCCGGCATGGTGGTGATCGAGTCGGCGCTGCTGGGGCTGTCCGGCATTGTGGCGGGCATTGGAGTCGGGCTGGCGCTTGTGCACTATTTCCACGGCGCCGGCATCGATCTGTCCGGCCAGATGGATACGATGGCCCGCTTTTACCTCAACCCGGTCGTAAGAACAGAGATTGATACGAATCATCTGCTCGATACAGTGCTGGCAGTAATGGCCGCCGCCCTTGCCGCAGCCATCTGGCCCTCCATTCGCGTCGCCCGCCTCGAGCCGGTCGAGGCGATTCATCATGTTTGAGGTGTCGATGAAAAAACAGATGGGATAAAGAAGAGCAGGATATTATAAATGCTTAAGAGTCGGGTGAGTTTAAACCGGTTATCCTATATTCCTCAGTTGGGAGTGCGTGCAGGGTGTAAGATAT
>CAYTFI010000026.1:0-16886 GCA_964437065.1 uncultured Zetaproteobacteria bacterium
AATCAATCACAGGGTGGAAAAAATCATGCAGGCGCGTTGTTTGTTTCATGTTAAAGCACCAGGGCAAGGCGCGACCCGCAGGTAATGAACATGCCCTTGGCAAGGGGCGCAACACCGCATTGGCGCTTTGGGGCGGCTCCCTTCGGGCGAGTGCTGGCGGGCGTTCGGCTGTGTTGCATTCGTTTGAATTGGCCAAAGCCAGTCCTGCACTCATGCGCCTTGCCGCACATCCCGACAGCGCTCGCTGATAGTTCGCTCTTCTACGGGACAGGACACTAGCGCCTGCGCAAGTAGGCAAGCGGATCAACCGGCGTGCTGCCCTGCCTGACTTCAAAATGTAAATGCGGCCCGCTCGCCCGTCCGCTTTGACCCACTCTGGCAATCACATCGCCTGCGCGCACCTTGCTTCCCTTGCGCGCCAGATTGCGCTGATTATGGGCATAGACCGTAAACAGATTGCGTTGATGCCGGATAATCACCAGCCGACCATAACCGCTCAAGCGTTTGTCGGCATAGACAACCTCGCCGGCGGCGGCGGCATGAATCGAAGTTCCCGCTTTGGCGGCAATATCAATGCCGTCATGCATGCGACTTGCCCTGCGGCCAAATTTGCTTGTCAGCACGCCTTTCACGGGCCATAGCAAACTGCCTTTGGCATAGCCGCTTGTTCTGGCTCTGTTTGAGGAACGCGCTGATTTTTTCAGATGCCTTTTTCTGGCCAGCCTTTTCGGCTTGCGATAGGTGCGCCTCGCCACGGGCAATGCGCGGCTGCGCGGCGCCATGTCGGTCAGATACAGATGCTGGCCAACATAAATCGTATAGGGCGGATGCAACCGGTTGCGCCTGGCCAGCAGGCGGTAGCTTATGTCGAATTTCTTGCCAATCTGAATCAGAGTATCGCCGGCGCGAACGGTATAGACTGATGGCTTATGCCCTGCGACCAACACCCCGAAACCGGGTATTCTGGTAGTGGAACAGCCTGCCGCAACAAGAAGCAGCGGCAGGCAAAAAAATCTGAACGTGCAAGGCGACAGGCGCATTAGCGCCACCACCACAGCAAAGCAAAGCCGGCGATAACCAGAGCGGCGATGGCTACCGTAAACCACTCAAAATAGCGATCAACCCACATTCTCAGTCTTGCGCCGCCCCAGCGCAACAACATGCCCTCAATGCCGAAGCGGGCGGCCCGCGAGGCGATGCAGGCGCCAATAAAGCCCATAAAAGGCAGGCCGAATGCGCCGGCCGCAATAGTAATCACCTTGAACGGAATGGGCGAAAACCCGGCGATCAGCACCAGCCCCAGACCATAATCATTAAACAGCGCCTGCACATGCTCAAACTTTTCCACCGCATGATAAAATTCCAGCACAGGCATGGCGACGGAGGCCAGCAGGAACATGCCAATGCCATAACCGATGCTGGCGCCAACTGTGGAGCCTGCGGTGCAAATCGCCGCAAAACGCAGCGCCAGATCAGGCCTCCCGAGGGCCAGCGCAATCAGCAGCACATCGGGCGGGACAGGAAAAATACTGGCTTCTATCGCCGCAATGCCAAACAGGGCCCATCCGGCCTGCGGATGCTCTGCCCATGCAACCGTCCAGTCATAGCTTCTTCGCAGCCATGAACGCTTGCATTCCGGCATCGTCCGCTCAGTGATCGTTGACTCCCTCAATCAACGGCACGAACGAGCAGGCATCAAAATAATCCTCCTGCCATGCGCCCTGCTTTTGCTTGCGCCGACGAACCAGCCGGTGGTCTCCGCCCTCGCCCTCAGGCAATAATAATATGCCGCCTGCAGTCAACTGCCGCATCCATGCCGGGGAAGCAAAACCGCCGGCAGTGACAATAATAGCGTCAAAAGGGGCGTATTCCTCCCAGCCGAGGAGGCCATCGTCGCATTTAAGCATCACATTGGCATGTTTGGCGGCGCGCAGATTTTTCATGGCCCGATCATGCAGGGCGCGCACCCGTTCAATGCTGTACACGCGCCGGCACATTCTTGAAAGAATCGCCGTCTGGTAACCGCATCCGGTGCCAATCTCCAGCACGCGCTCATGACCGCGCAACTCAAGCAACTCGGTCATGCGCGCAACCATATAAGGCTGGGAAATCGTTTGTCCGGAACCAATCGGCAGGGCGCAATCATGGTAGGCGCGAGAGGCCAGCGCCGGGTCGATAAACAGATGCCTGGGAACCTGCGCCATCGCCGCCAGCACATTCGCATCCCTGACGCCGCGTGGAACAAGCTGCTCTTCGAGCATGCGCATGCGCGATCTTTTGAATGAATGAACTGCGGGCACGAAGATCAAGCCGCGTATGCCGACAGGAAATGGTCGGGACGAGAGGATTCGAACCTCCGACCACCAGACCCCCAGTCTGGTGCGCTACCAGGCTGCGCTACGCCCCGAACTGAATACATGAATGAAAATAAATTTATAAATCTTACTTGCTTAAGTTTTTTGCTAATCGAGAAGTTGGAGTATCTCGCCCATCTCCTGTCGCAACTGGCGCAGAATGCTCTGGCTGTCCCGCTGTTCAACGATTTTGTCGAGATCGCCGCTAAGCAGGCGCTTCCTGGCGCCGCGAATAGTGAAGTTGAGATCATACAGCAAATGCTTGATCTGGATGACCGCATAGATATCGTGGTGCCGGTAAAATCGACGATTGCCGCTTTTTTTAACCGGCCTGATATGCTTGAATTCTGTTTCCCAGTAACGCAGCACATGCGGCTCAACCTTGCAGATATCGCTGACTTCCCTGATAGAAAAAAAGAGCTTGTCTGCAAGTTCCGGAACTTCAAGGCCTGTGTTGACCAATACCTGCCTGCTTTTCATTAATCCGCCTCAATCAACTTTTTCTTGAGCAACGGACTGGCGCGAAAAGTCACAACCGATCGCGGCGTAATGGTTATATCGCTTCCGGTCTTGGGATTACGGCCTCGCCTGGCCCGCTTTTGACGCACCATGAAATGGCCAAAGCCTGAAATTTTTACATTCTCTCCCCGCACAAGCGACTGACGAACAAGATGCAGCACCGACTCAACAATCTCGGCGGACTCCTTTTTGGTCAAACCGACGCGCTCATGAACAATTTTTGCGATCTCAGCCTTCGTCACGTTCCCCTCAAATCATGCAATAATATGAATAAATCCCGGCAAGCGGAAAACTTGCTTTGAACGTTAGCAGTAGTTCCTGAAACGTCAAAGTTTTTTTTCTGCGACGGGAATCAGGCGCCCGTCATGCAAGCGCAGCCTGCGATCGCAGGCGCCGGCAAGCGCCTTGCTATGCGTCACCATGACAACAGCGGCATTCTCTTCGCTACAAAGTCGGCGCAACAGATTAAACACAGTTTCAGCCGTTCGTTCATCCAGATTGCCGGTTGGCTCATCTGCCAGCAGCAATCGCGGTCTGGCAACCAGGGCGCGGGCGACGGCCACCCGTTGCGCTTCCCCTCCGGACAAACGGGCCGGAATATGGCTCTCCCTTTGCTGCATATGCAGCCGCGTCAGCAGATCACGGGCGCGCGCTTCGCCATCCCCGACGGCGACGCCCTGCACCCATAATGGCAGCATCACATTTTCCAGCGCGGTAAGCTCGGGAATCAGGTGATGCGCCTGATAAACGAAACCAATCTTTTTATTTCGCAGTTGCGCCTGCCTGTTGTCATCCAGACCGCAAACAGGCTCGCCATCCAGCCATATCTTCCCCGCATCGGGCCGCTCAAGCGTGCCGAGAAGCTGAAGCAAGGTGGATTTGCCCGAGCCGGACTCGCCCACGATGGACAGAAACTCCCCCTCCCTGACGCTGAACCCGACATCCAGCAAAACCTGTAAATGCCCGGCTGGCGCGGCAAAACTCTTGCTCAGTCCCTCAACCTTCAACAGCTGCGTTTCAGCCATGACTATTCATAGCGCAGCGCCTCGGCGGGAGGAACGCCGGCCGCCCGCCAGGCAGGGTAAAATGTCGCCGCAACCCCCATGATCAGGCTGACAAGCACAATAGTGAGCACGGCGGCCGGATCAACCACCGAGGGCACATGATCAATATAATAGACATCTCCCGACATGAACGTCACCCCTGTCAGGCGCTCAATCCAGGCCAGAATATCTCCCAACTGCCAGGCCAGCAGCAAGCCCAGCACAGAGCCTGTCAGCGTGCCGATGCCGCTGAGCATCATGCCCATCAATAAAAACACCCGCATAACCGAGGCATGGCTGGCGCCAATCGTTTTGACAATAGCAATCTCCTTGCGCCGCTCCATCACCACCATCACCAGAGAAGCCACCATATTGAATATGGCCACCATCACAATCAGCGAAAGAATCACCCCCATGGCCACGCGTTCTGTTTTCATGGCCTGAAAGAAGGAGCGGTGCCGATGTTGCCAGTCGGTCACCCAGGCGCCGGCCGGCAGTGCGGCGCGTGCCGCATTCGCCACCCGACTCGCCTGCGTGCGATCAGCCAGAAACAGCTCGATGCCGGAAACCGCATCGCCGATCCGGTTCAGACGCTGAACCGCAGCCAGCGGCGTCACCATCATGCCGACATCATATTCATAAAATCCCGAATCAAAAATGCCGACCAACTCAAAGGCCCGCATACGGGGCGCAGCGCCCGACGGGCTGACCCCGCCTGTCGGCGACAGCAAGCGCACGCGGTCGCCTACATCCAGCCCCAGCTTGCGAGCCAGGCTTTTTCCCATCACCAGTTGAAACGGCGTCCCCTTGCCATTGATGAAGCGCCCCTTTACCACATGCCTGGCGATAGCGTCGCTGCGACCTGCATCCACGCCTTTCAATATCGCCCCTGCTGCTCTTGAACCATGAGAAGCCAGCACCTGAGCCGAAATATATGGCGCAGCCCGCTTCACCCCGGGAAGGGCTTCAGCGCGGGCCAGCCAGTCAGGCCAGTCACGCAGAAAATCACCCGAGCCCTGAACATCAACATGCGATGAAAAACCCAATATCCTGTCGCGAATCTCAACTGCCGCGCCGTTCATCACCGACAGCACCACTATCAGCGTCATCACGCCGATGGCAATGCCAATGCCGGAACTCCAGCTGATCAGGGAAACGAACTTCTCACTGCGACGCGAGCGCAAATAGCGCCTGGCCAGCATCCATTCATACGTTCGGAAAGGTTTAATCATGCGTAACTACTCAGGTCATCCCCTGATGTGCCCGATTTCTGCGTTAAAAATGCTCATGTGCAAAAGCACACTGCGCATTTTCGCCTTGAACTCGAACACATCAGGGGCGACCTGAGCAGTTACCGCCATTTAAGGGCGGGGTGCTGAATAGTTGCCGCCATTCGAGGGCGGGGAGCTGAGTAGTTACAATTATGCATAGGCAGGGGGCTCACTATGTCAAATAGCGAACATACAAATAGACGTGCGATATGACAATCGACAAAAGCATCAGCCCGAAGGCATGCTTCATAAACGTGAGGAATGCAATCGGATAACCGGCGCGCTGGGAAAATCCGGCGACTATCAGGTTGGCCGAGGCGCCAACCAGGGAGCCGTTGCCGCCGAGACAGGCGCCCAGAGCCAGCGCCCACCACAACGGCAAGAGCGCATCAGCGCCGCCGAATGTCGGCGCCATGTTATGAATCAGCGGAATCATCGTAGCCACAAAGGGGATGTTATCAATCAGCGCCGAGGCAATGGCGGAGACCCACAGAACCGCGCCGACCGTGGCATTGAAATCACCGCCGGTCAGCTCAAGCGTCTTGCCTGCCAGCATGGCGATTACGCCGGTATGCTCGACTCCCGTGACAATGATAAACAGACCGACAAAGAAAAAGATCGTCGTCCACTCAACTTCGGCCATGACGCCTTCATAAGCGTGATCTTTATCGTGCAATGACTGTCCGAGGGTTTGCAGCAACAACAATACAGCCGCGCCAAACATGGCGATCGAAGCCGGCTCCAGGTGCAGGCTGTGGGAGGCTGTAAAGCTGACAAGAACCAGAAACAGCACCGCAAGGCTCTTCTTCAGCAAAGGCACGTCTTTAATAGCCTCACGCTCTTCAAATTTCATCACCAGCGCCCTGCCCTCGTCCGAGGCATGCAAATCCCGGCCAAACATTAACCAGATCGCCAGAAGAACAACGCCAAAAATAAACGGAATAATCGGCGCCAGATTGGCAAGAAAATCATAAAAGCTGAGGCCGGCCGCCGAGCCGATCATGATATTCGGCGGATCGCCGATCAGGGTGGCCGTGCCGCCGACATTGGAGGCCAGAATCTGGGCGAACAGATAGGGATAAGGGCGCACTCCCAGCGTGTCGGTAATCAGCAGCGTCACCGGCGCAATCAGAAGCACCGTCGTCACATTGTCCAGAAAAGCCGAAAACACCGCCGTCACCACGGCCAGCATGGCGAGGATGCCCCAGGGATTGCCTTTGACAGCCTTCGCCGACTTAATCGCCACATACTGGAACATGCCTGTTTTCTGACTGATCGAAACAATCACCATCATGCCTGTCAACAGCCCGATGGTATTAAAATCAATCCCGGCGACGGCCTGCTGCTGGGTAATGACGCCGCATAGAATCATCAGTCCGGCGCCGAGCAGGGATAACACGGCCCGGTTGAAGCGCTCCATCATAATGACGACGTAAACCGCCAGCAGAATCGAAACAGCCGCCCAGACAGGATCAAATCCGAATATGACCGAGCCGGCGATGTGTGCGTCTGTATTATGCATCGTTCTCTCCATCACTTGCCGCAACGTTCAATCTGTCGAGAACATCTCCGGCAGAAATGACCCCGAGCAACCTTTTCCGCTCATCGACGACCAGTGCATATTCATGCCTGCCGAACGTAATCATGGCGGCGGTAACCGAAAGCAGCGACTCATTCTTCTTAACCAGCAAGGGATTTACATCCATAACTTCGGAGACTTTTTTGCTCGCATTCGCCTTATAGCGGCGATGCAATATTCCCATATCCGGAGCATATGCAACCTGATTCAGGTCGCCGCTGAGAATGTAATCCGGCACAATATGTTGCATCAGGGCAAAGGTTGAAATCTCCCCCGCCAAAACCCCGGCGCTATCTACCACGGGCAACATGCGCAACCTTGCCTGGCGCATCCGCAACATCACCGCCTCCACCAGTTCATCCTGATGCGCCGTAACCGGATCTGTAATCATTACTTTTTCAGCTGTCATGGCATCCCCCTGACGCGCGTTTATGTATCATGTGAGCCACAGCAAAACTCCGGGTGGATAAGCGGCAACCCCGTTCACGAGTTTTACTGTGGCTCATGTTAATGCCTCCGGCCTCATGTGCGGGAACAGCAACACGTCGCGAATGGAATGCTGCCCTGTCAACAGCATCACCAGCCGATCCACTCCGATGCCAACGCCGGCGGCCGGCGGCATGCCGAATTCGAGGGCGCGCAAATAATCTTCATCGACTCCGGTCGCTTCCACATCGCCGGCAGCCCTGGCCAGGGCCTGGGCCGTAAAACGGTCGCGCTGATCATCCGGATCATTTAATTCCGAAAATCCGTTGGCTATCTCCCGCCCGGCCATGAACAACTCAAAACGGTCTGCCACAGTCGGGTCATCATGATTGCGTCGCGCCAGCGGCGACACATCAACCGGGTAATGCGTGATAAAAGTCGGCTGCGACAGTTCGGGTTCAACCAGCGCCTCAAACAAAGCGAGAAGATAATGCCCGGCCTTCCAGGTGATTAATGGCTTAAAATCGGGAATTTCCTGCAAGCAGACTGTCGCCAGCAGGCCCTTGTTGCCGGCATGGCCGCGAAGATCCGGCCGCTTTTCAAATACCGACTCATCAAGCCTGATGCGTTCAAACGGCTTGAGAAAATCAATCTGAACCCCTTCCCACTCCACCGCCTCGATGCCAAGAGCCTCGGCAATGTCGCCGATCAAGCCTTCGGTCGTATCCATGGCATCATTGAAGTCGGCATAGGCCTGATAAAACTCAACCATGGTGAATTCGGGATTATGCGTTGCATCAATGCCTTCATTGCGGAAATTCCGGTTGATTTCAAAAACGCGCTCAAAGCCGCCCACCAGCAACCGCTTCAGATACAGCTCCGGGGCAATGCGCAGGAACAGCTCCATATCCAGGGCATTGTGACGGGTTACAAACGGCCTGGCGGCAGCGCCGCCGGGCTGGGTCTGCAACATTGGCGTTTCCACCTCGATATAATCACGCGCTTCCAGCCCCTGGCGCAGCAGGGAAACAATCCTTGATCGCGTCCTGAATGTCTGGCGCGAGCCGGGCGTCACCATCAGATCGATATAGCGCTGTCGGCGCCGGGTTTCCAGATCGCTCAGGCCATGCCACTTTTCAGGCAGCGGGCGCAGACATTTGGCGACCATTTCAATATGAGAAAGGCGTACTGACAGCTCGCCTGTTCTGGTGCGGAACAGCTCGCCCTCGCCTCCGACCAAATCGCCCAGATCCCATTTTTTTGTCGGATTATAAACTTCAGCGCCAAGTTGATCGCGATTAAGAAACAGTTGCAGCCGACCTGTGCCGTCCTGAATATTGATAAAGCTGGACTTCCCCATCACGCGATGCGCCATCATGCGCCCGGCCACGCGCACCCGGCGACCGATTTCAGTCAGGCCGTCCGCATCCGTTTCTGCAAATTCCGCATGAATAGCCGCAGCGCTGTGATCCGTGCGCCAGCGGTTTGGATAGGCCTCTCCGGCTGCGCGCATTTGAGCCAGCTTTTCCCTGCGAACAGCAATCTGTTCAGATGTCTGGACGATTGACAGCTGTTGTCCGGATTGCTGTGACGCTTTATCATTCATATTGAACTACAGGCGGCTGAGCAGATCCAGATCAGAAAAGAAGAAGGCGATCTCAATGGCGGCATTTTCGGGCGAGTCCGAGCCGTGCACGGCATTGGCGTCAATTGAATCGGCATGGTCGGCGCGGATCGTGCCCGCTTCAGCCTCTTTCGGGTTTGTCGCGCCCATCAACTGCCTGTTCAGCGTAACGGCGTTTTTTCCTTCAAGGGCCAGCGCCAGAATCGGGCCGGAACTCATAAAGGCGCAAAGATCCTGAAAAAACGGGCGCTCTGCATGGACGGCATAAAAGCGACCGGCTTCAGCCGAACTCAAATGGGTCATTTTTGCGGCAATTACGGAAAGTCCGTTCTCCTCAAACCTGCGAATAATGTCGCCTGTCACATTCTTGGCGATCGCGTCGGGTTTGATAATTGATAGTGTGCGTTGAACCGGCATATAGTGTCTCCATGGTGTTTTTTCAGCTTCCTCCGCTGCGGGAGGCGGCATGCTAGGTGGTTGTCGGACTCAGGGGAAGCATGGCGAGCGGCAGCTTAAATGCGGCAGATGTGCTCCCGATCAGGGCCGGTGGAAAGCATGGTGACAGGACAACCGCAAACATCTTCAATTCGCCCGATAAACGCCCTGGCCGCATCCGGCAACTGATCAGGGGAAGTGGCGGCGAAGGTGGATTCGCTCCAGCCCGGCATGGCCTCATAGACAGGGGTGCAATGTTCCAGCGCCGTGCAACTGGCCGGAATGGCCTCAAGGCGCTCGCCGTTGTTTTCATAAGCCACGCACAACTTCACTTCAGACAGGCCGTCAAGCACATCGAGCTTGGTGATCGCCAGACCGGTCACGCCATTGATGCGCACGGCGTGCCGCACCACCACGGCGTCAAACCAGCCTGTGCGGCGCGGTCTGCCGGTCGTGGCGCCAAATTCCTGCCCCTTCTCCGCCATATGGCGACCGCTCGCGTCTTCCATGCCGTCGGCATTATACAGTTCGGTGGGGAACGGCCCCGAGCCCACGCGAGTCGTGTAGGCCTTGCAGATGCCCAGCACTTCATCCACCTGCTTCGGGCCGACGCCGAGGCCGGCAAGCGCCGCGCCGGCGACTGTGTTCGATGAGGTGACAAACGGATATGTGCCATGATCAACATCCAGCATTGATCCCTGAGCGCCTTCAAACAGAATATTATCGCCCGCGCTGATGCGCTGATGCAAAACAAGCGAGGTGTCGACGGCCATCGACAACAGGCATTGCCTGGCCAGATTCAGCGCCTCATCCACCTCGGCCCGCGTCACAGGCTCAGCATGCAGGCGTTCAGTGAGCAGGAAATTGACATAGTCAAGATTCGCCTCGATGCGCTCATCCAGATCAGCCGATTCAAGATCAATAAAGCGAATGCCGCGGCGCGCTGTTTTATCTTCATAGCAGGGGCCGATGCCGCGCCCTGTCGTGCCGATCTTCCCCTTGCCCATGGCAGCCTCGCGCGCCGCGTCAAGAGCCCGGTGATAAGGCAAAATCAGATGACAGCGATCAGAGATTTTCATGCGCTGGAAAACGGGAATCTCCTGATCAAGCAGCATATCAAGCTCCTCAACCAGCCGGAATGGGTCGATGACCACGCCATTGCCGATCAGGCAAAGCGTGTTTTCATGCAGAATGCCGGACGGGATATGATTCAACACCGTCTTCCTGTTGCCAATCACCAGCGTATGACCGGCATTCGGCCCGCCCTGAAAGCGAGCCACGACATCGGCCTCCGGCGCCAGCAGATCGACAATCTTGCCCTTGCCTTCATCGCCCCATTGAATACCAATTGCTACCGTATTTGCCATCTCAACCTCAATTTCTGAACCTGCAAAGGCCCACTTCTTTTAACATGAAACAAATAACGCGCCTGCATGATTTTTTCCACCCTGTGATAATGTTTCATATCGCGGGGTGGAAAAAATCCATGCGCGTTACCGCGGAAAGCGCAGAGGACACAGAGAAAACCAGGAAAAAATCCACCAAGGGTTACGCGAAGTAACAGTTACAATATTTTCTGCAATCAGGGCGATTATGCCAGCAGAAGCGAGCCGCCTATCTGATTGCTGTCAATTTGTTTCCCTCTGTGCTCGCCGTGTCCTCTGTGGCGGATCTTTTTATTTTGCCTTCAGCAGCGCCCACAAATCACATGAAAAACCGGTTGCAGGCATATCGCGGCCGTGCGCAGCCATCATGGCGTCATAGCGTCCGCCATGCAACAGCGCCCGCGCTGCGCCGGCGACAAATCCGGCGAATAAAATACCGCTGTGATATAAAAACCGGGGCATCACGGCAGCATCGGCGAAGACGCCGACATGGCCTTCCATCTTCTCACCTACTTCATCAACCAAATCAAGCAACTCTTTGGCAGCATTATCAAAATCCGAGTTAATTGCCCCGATACGTGAACGAATCCACTGCTGGTCGCCGGCGCCTGAAACCAGCTCCAGCAAGGCCTGCGAAATCACCTCTGAAAAATTCTCGCCGGATAACAAAGCTGATAAATCATCCGGAGAACGACGGGATATATGCGCTGTCCAGACATCAAGCGCCGTTTCCCCTGTCGAAACCAGCGCCTTGAGCAGGCCGATATGTCCCACCTGCAAAACAGGATTGCTGAAGCCGGCTGCAAGCATCGCCCTGGCTGCCAGTTGCATCACTTCAATATCTCCGGCGCGCCCGGCGACGCCCAGACACTCCACGCCGGTCTGCCACTGCTGACGGGAACCGCCGCGCACATCGGGTCTGGCCAACATGACCGGGCCGGAATAGCAAAGCCTTAAAACATCCTCATGCTGCAAGCGGGTGGCGGCGATGCGGGCAATCTGCGGCGTCATATCCGAGCGAATGGCCAGGGCGCCTGTATCGGCGGGATCGGAAAAGATAACAGTCTGATCAGCCAGAAAGTGGCCGGCGCCCGATTTCAGCGTCTCGGGGCGCTCCACTATCGGCGGAATCACCTCCTCATATCCGGCTTCATCAAACAGCCCCAGCAACCGGCCCTGCAAATGGCGCAACGCCCTGGCCTCTGCGCCAAACGCATCGCTCAGGCCGACAAGGGGCTTATGCGTCACGCAGTTCCCAGTTCGGCATAGCGCACCATCAACATATCGGGCAAAGCGGCCAGTTGCTCCAGCACATCCCGGGAGGGCGGCGTGTCCACCTGAATCAGGGCGATGGCGCTGCTTGCATCTTCACGACGGCCAAGCCTGAAATCGCCAATGTTGATGCCCGCATCAGCCAGCACTCCGCCCATGGCGGCAATCATGCCCGGCTTGTCCCTGTTCTGAATGAAAATCAGATTGCCAACCGGAGTCATTTCCACTTCGCAGGTGTCAAACGTGACAAAGCGCGGTTTCACTTCATCAAACAGCGTGCCTGACACGCAACGCACGCCCTCGTCGCCCTCGACTTCCAGACGGATCAGAGTGGCGAAGCGATCCGAGGTTTCGCAGGCGAATTCAGCCAGTTCAATGCCGCGATCCCTGGCCAGCATGCCGGCATTGACCGCGTTGACCTCCTCCATGCTGTGCGACAACAGCCCCTGCAATATAGTGTTGATCAGCGGCTTGCGGTTGATATGCGCCGCCTGACCCTCAAAACAGACTTTGACTCTGGAGTATCCCGGCTTCATCGTCTGACCAATGAATCGGCCAAGGCGTTCAGCCAGCATCAGGTAGGGCGCCAGCAGGCGCTGTTCTTCTTCGCTCAGGGAAGGCGCATTTACGGCATTGCTGATCACGCCGTTCAGCAGATAATCAGACATCTGCTCGGCCACCTGCACCGCAACATTTTCCTGCGCTTCGTCGGTTGAAGCGCCGATATGCGGCGTGAAACTGATGTTTTCCAGCTCGAACAGTCGATTCTCGCGCGCCGGCTCGCTGGCATACACATCGAGCGCGGCCGCACGCAAATGGCCGGACCGGCACGCCTCATACAGCGCATCCTCATCAACAATGCCGCCACGGGCGCAGTTGACAATAATCGAGCCCTTTTTCATGCGCCCGATAATGTCGGCATTGATCAGGCCTCTTGTAGCATCCAGCAGCGGCACATGAATGGTCAGGACATCAACCAATTCAGCCAGTTCCGCCACAGTTTCCACCTTGCTCACGCCCATCGCCGCCGCGCGCTCGTCGGAAATAAAGGGATCATAGACATAGACGGACATGTGCAGGCCCTTGAGCCGGTCGCAGACAATGGCGCCGATGTTGCCGGCCCCGATGACGCCAGCCCTTTTGCCGGTCAACTCCATGCCCATGAAGCGGGACTTCTCCCATTTTCCCGCCCTTGTTGAACTGGAGGCCTGGGGAATCATGCGCGCCGCCGCCACGATATGCGCTACAGCCAGTTCAGCCGTGGTGATGGTGTTGCCGAGCGGCGTATTCATCACCACCACGCCGCGGCGGGAACAGGACTCGACATCGATATTATCAACGCCGATGCCGGCGCGGCCAATCACCCTGACGCGATTCGCAGCATCAAGCAGCGCGCCTTTCAGCGTAGTTGAAGAGCGCACGGCAATGGCATCATAATCAGCCGCAATTTCCAGCTTCTCATCATCCGACAGGCCGGGCCTGTAATCCACTTCAATACCACGCGCCCTGAACACCTCTATGGCGCGCTCGCTCATTTTATCCGCTATCCAGACTTTAGGCATAAAATCCCCTTCCAAGCTTACAACCATTCACCACAGTAGGAAGCGCCATGCGCAGCAGAACGCGTTCAGGAAAGCCGTCGGGCCAGGTAAAAGCAGGTGTTGTTTGATCACCCTATCCAGAGTGCGGGGGCACTCTATAGCGGGCGTGCATCGGGTCAATGCAGAATTCAGCTTGCCGCCGATTACGGCATCTGCTACATGTTAATGCGGGATGTTGGGTGATAGTGTTCGGCCATGTCATCTGCCGCGTATGAATATATCGACACCCCGCCCCTGCTTCAGAAGGCCTGTTCGGAAATAGAAAAATGCAAAGTGCTCTGCCTCGATACGGAATTTCACCGGGAATCCACCTATTACCCCGAGTTCGCCCTGTTGCAGATTTATGGCGACGGGCAATGCTGGATTATTGATCCGATCAGGCTTGATGATCTGTCCGGGCTTTGGGACATCATATGTCGTCCGGATATTCTCAAGGTGTTTCATGCCGGCCGACAGGATGTGGAGATTATCATCAAGGAGGCCGGGCGCATGCCGCTGCCCCTGTTTGACACCCAGATCGCCGCCGCCCTGCTCGGCTTCGGGCAACAGGCCGGCTTTGGCAATCTTGTGCAGCGCATTACCAAAAAGCTGCTGCCCAAGGGGGAATCGTTCACCGACTGGAAGGCCAGACCTCTGACAAAAAAGCAGCTTGATTATGCCGCCGACGATGTGATCTGGCTGATGCCTGTTTATCAGCACCTGCTGGAGCGCCTGCAGGCGCAGGGGCGAAGCGACTGGCTGGCCGAGGAACAGGCCGTGCTTTGTGATGAAGCAACTTATAATAATGATGAATCATCCATTTTCTGGCGCGTTAAAGGCGTCAACAAGCTGAAAGGGCGGCACCTTGCCGCCTTGCGCGAACTGGCGGCATGGCGTGAACGCGAGGCGAAAAGAAAAAACATTCCCAGGCGTCGCATGCTGCCCGATGACCCGCTGCTGGAAATTGCCAGACGGGACAAGCTGGACGCGAACACATTGCAACGCATGCGCGGCGTCCATGCCGGCTTTATCAAGCGCTTCGGAGCATCTGTTATCAAAGTCTGGCAACAGGGCATGGCCATGCCTGAAGCTGAATGGCCAGATCACAAAACGCGCCGCCATAATACGGCAGGCACCGATTTAAGGCTGGAAATGCTGGACACGCTGGTGCGCCTGAAAGCAGAGGATGGTGAAATCGCCTCCTCAATCCTGGCCACCAAATCAGACCTTGCCGAGCTTGCTTCATGGGGATTCCGCTGCAAGGGCGATCCGCCTGAGCTGGCCTGCCTGCATGGCTGGCGTTATCAACTGGTCGGGCACGATCTGTTGCGCCTGTTGCGCGGAGAAATATGCCTGCATCTGAACCCGCAAACAGGCCTGCCGGAAATTACAGTGCTTAACATTTCGTGAAGCTCTGCTTTTCCATCGACGCCCTCTCGGCATCAGGCGGCAAAACATGGCGTTTGCTGGAAAATCAAAACTGGCGGGAATGCATCTATGCCGAGGCATTACGGGATGGCGATGCCAGAATCACAGACAAACAGAGCGCCGAATTCTGGGCTGGCCGACGCCTGAAACGGGATAAAAAAACCACGCTCAAGCCGAAGGAAAAAGCGGGGCTTCTCGATATTCTGATGCGCGGCATTTTTGCCCATGCAGTGCTGCATCGAGACTCATCCGCCCCCGTCCCTGACAAAGAGCAGATGATCGCCTGCTTTGAACGGCTGCCGCCCGGCACGCCCTGGCTGGTCTATCTCGATGTATCCGGCCACTTTCAGGCCCTGGATACCAGCCGCACGTCAATCATAACCAATCTGGATATCGCCGTACGCGCAGAAATCGCCTCCAGCGAAAACTTCATCGGCCCCAAAGCCGCTGCAAACGAAAAGATGATGAATAATCTCTACCACCAGTTCCTGGCCGGCTGGCTCGACCACCTGAATTCATCCAATATGAATGTCTTCGTACCCGATCCGGAAAAACTGAAAGAAGAATCCGCCTGCATTGAAGCCATTCAAAACTGGCGGCACGAGTAGCCATTCAGTTCCTTATAACCCCTGATCTGACCAGACTGCATATTCGTTACCATTAACATGAAACAAAGGGTCAGAGGCATTTATGGGTTAACCAACTGTTTTATAATGTATAATAGGCAAATTTCTCTAATAATGGCTCTGCCCATTTTAACATGAAACAAACAACGCGGTTGCATGGAATTTTCCACTCTGTGATTGATTGGACTATCGCGCCTTGTGAAGCAACACCCATTGCTTCACAAAGCTTGCTTATCACGGGGTGGAAAAATCCATGCGCGTTAATAAATCGACTCAGGCGGTGACGGCATTGAAAAACGCCACATTTGCCGCCACGTCCTGCTCACGGAAATAGATGCCCACCGACGATTCATGACTCTCTGATTCAGCGATCGAATTCCATACCACCGAACCGAAAACCTCCTTATTGGACGCACCGTCAATGTATCGAAGGCCAACCTCAAAGCCGTTATTCACACGACCATCAATCAGAAGGCCTATGCCAAATGGAGAAATATCTTGCAGTTCCAGAACAGGCACGGGATGACCATCAACAGTCAGGAAAAGCGTTGCTTCCGGCTGCAATTCAAAAGTATGTCTGACACGACTGCGGCGTTCATTTTCCAAGGCAGGCCTCCTGTACATTGCCGATAATACACTTTCTTAATCTCTGTGCATCTCTTAATAACTGTCGGGCTTGCCGGAAGGAAAGGGATAAGTGAAGACCCATTTGTTGCCAAGAATGTTGTTTCGGCTGAAATCCTTGAAATAAATCCGGCTAAAGCGGATGATCGCCTTAGTTTTTTATTGGAGAGTAAATGAACAAAATAATCAAAGGCCCTGATGGTAAGCCGCGCTGCAGTTGGTGTGCTACAGCCCCTGATTTTTTTGGTTATCACGACAAAGAATGGGGTTATCCAGTGGACGACGATTATCGTCTGTTTGAGAAACTGTGTCTGGAAGGCTTTCAATCCGGATTAAGTTGGCGAACCATTCTTGCGAAGCGCGATAATTTCCGAAAAGCTTTCCATAATTTCAATTATGAAAAAATTTCTTGTTTTACGCAACGAGATACAAACACCTTGCTTAAGGATGCGGGCATCGTTCGTCATCGGGGTAAAATTGAGGCTGTTATCAATAATGCCAAGCAAGCCAAGGCGCTGGTTAGACGGGAAGGCTCACTGGCAGCTTTCTTCTGGCGTTATGAACCCAAAATTGAACATCTGGCCGCACCACAAACAGTCTCAACTTCGGACGAATCCATTGCACTCGCGAAAGAGCTTAAAAAACGAGGCTGGAAATTTGTCGGCCCAACAACTGTTTATGCGTTTATGCAAGCAATGGGGTTAGTCAATGATCATGCAA
>CAYTFI010000027.1:0-16750 GCA_964437065.1 uncultured Zetaproteobacteria bacterium
TGTTGCCAAAGTGAATGTGGACACGACAGTGCAAGAGAAGGCGATTGCCTTTCCGCTTCTTGCCCCGCCACAGAAATCGAAACCGCGCCAGCTCTGCCGGCCAAACAGCGCCGGCTATTATTTCAGATGCATTTTGTATTGGAAAAGGTTCGCGTAGCATTAGCATTTCCGCATGCGATTGTTTGCGGCTATTGAACTGCCGGGCAGAGTCCGGGAGGCATTGTCTGACTGGAGGCTGGAAACCGGGCATTGTCTGGACAGGTCCGACTGGCGGCCTGTGCCGCCGCACCTGTGGCATTTGACGCTGGCATTTTACGGCGATGTCGGGCGCGATGACGCCGATGATCTGTGCGAGCAACTGGCCGAATGCGCTGGCAATAGCGACCCGGTTCATCTTTGCACGGGCGGCTTTGGCGCGTTTCCCAGGCCATCGCGCCCGCGTGTTTTCTGGGCCGGCGTTCGGGATGCCGATAGCGGCAAGGCATTAAAGCGCCTTGCCCATTGTTGCAGACGTGCCGGGCATGCTACCGTTCGCAAACGCACCGCCAAAGAGACGGCTTTTCGCGGGCATGTCACTGTGGCCCGGGCCAGGGGTTATCCGAAGCCGCTGGATATCGCAACGATGCAGATGATGCCGGAACTTGCTGAAATCAGCTGGCGCGCAGATCGCTTATGCCTGTTTCAGTCCATTCTGCAAGCGGACGGACCGCAGTACCGGCGACTGGAAACATTTGAGTTGAAGAGTTCGAGAAACGGAACGAGGGGAGATTATGTCTGATAAATCCAAAGCGCTGGAGACAGCATTAAGTCAGATCGAACGCCAGTTTGGCAAGGGCACGGTGATGCGCCTCGGCGATCAGGGCAAGGTGGCTGTGGAAGTGATTCCCAGCGGTTCGCTGGCGCTGGATGCGGCGCTCGGCGTTGGCGGTTATCCGCGTGGCCGGGTGGTTGAGATTTACGGGCCGGAATCTTCCGGTAAAACAACCATGGCATTGCATGCCGTGGCGGAGGCGCAGCGGCTGGGCGGGCAGGCAGCCTTTGTTGACGCCGAGCATGCGCTCGATCCGGTTTATGCTGAAAATCTGGGTGTTGATACCGAAAATCTGCTGGTTTCACAACCGGATTCCGGGGAACAGGCGCTGGAGGTGGTGGATATGCTGACCCGTTCCGGCGCGCTGGACATCATCGTGATCGACTCCGTGGCCGCGCTGGTGCCGAAAGCGGAACTGGAAGGTGACATGGGCGATTCGCATATGGGATTGCATGCGCGCCTGATGAGCCAGGCGCTGCGCAAGCTGACCAGCTCGATTTCCCGCTCCAAAACCACCGTGGTGTTTATCAACCAGATTCGCATGAAGATCGGCGTCATGTTCGGCAATCCTGAAACCACCACCGGCGGCAATGCGCTGAAATTCTATGCCTCAATCCGGCTCGATGTGCGCCGCATCGGGGCGATCAAGAAGGGCGACGAGGTGCTGGGCAACGACACCCGCGTTAAAGTGGTGAAAAACAAAGTGGCGCCGCCGTTCAAGCAGGCGCATTTCTCGATCATGTATGGCGAGGGCGTTTCGCATGCCGGCGAGGTGCTGGATATGGGCGTGCAATACGGCTTTGTAAACAAGAGCGGCGCATGGTATGCCAAAGATAATGAGAAGATCGGGCAGGGCCGGGATAATGCCATCAGGTTTTTGAAAGAGCATCCTGAAATGCTGGCTGAAATTGAAGACGGCGTGCGCGCTGAACTGGGCCTGACTGGCAAGGAAAAGGCCGCTGAATAAACCGGAGTTGGCGGCGTACGGCTATGCCGTCCGTTTGTTGGCAGGGCGAGAATATTGTACGCGTGAGATGCATCAACGCCTGAGCCGGCGAGATTATGATGAACCGACTATCACCGAGGTTCTCAAACGGCTCAAGGCCGATCACTACCTGAGTGAAGCGCGGTTTGCCGAGAGTTATTTGCGCTCGCGCATGAAGAAGGGTGAAGCGCCATGGCTGGCGGCGCAGAAGGCAAGGCGGAAGGGCGCGGACTCTGCGGCTGTTGAAGCGGCCTTGAGCGAGTTGACCGCGCATTACGATGCAGAGCAGGCGGCGCGAGAGATTCTGGCGGCAAGAGATCCGGCAGGCGTTCGTTTTGAGGATAAACGGATGTGGCGGCGTCAGGCCCGTTTTTTGCAGAATAAAGGGTTTGCAAGTGATATTATTCTGCGCGTATTAAAGGAGCAGGTGGGGGATTCCCGGTGAAAACGTCCGAGATTCGACAAAAATTTCTCGATTATTTTGCCTCGAAAGGTCACGAGGTGGTGGATTCCAGCTCGCTGGTGCCGCATGGCGACCCGACGCTGATGTTCACCAATGCAGGCATGGTGCAGTTCAAAAATGTATTTCTGGGCAATGAATCCCGCCCCTATGTGACGGCGGCTTCCTCGCAAAAATGCGTGCGCGCCGGCGGCAAGCATAACGATCTGGAAAATGTCGGCCATACCGCCCGTCACCACACCTTTTTTGAAATGCTGGGCAATTTCTCTTTCGGCGATTATTTCAAGCGCGATGCCATTGCCTACGCCTGGGAATTTCTCACTGCCGAATTGAAACTCGATCCGAACCGCCTGTTTGTCACCGTCTTTGAAGAAGATGATGAAGCCTACGATATCTGGACGAGGGAAATCGGCATCGCCGGGAATAAAATCGCCCGCATCGGCGCCAGGGATAATTTCTGGTCGATGGGCGACACCGGCCCCTGCGGCCCCTGCTCCGAGATTTTCTATGATCATGGCGAAGATGTTCGGGGCGGCCCGCCGGGCACGCCGGAAGAGGATGGCGATCGCTATGTGGAAATCTGGAATCTGGTATTCATGCAGTATGATCGCGATGCGCAGGGAACGCTGACGCCATTGCCGAAGCCGAGCGTGGATACCGGCATGGGACTGGAACGCGTGGCCGCCGTATTGCAGGGCACGCACAACAACTATGATATCGACATGTTCAAAAATCTGATCGACAAGGCCTGCGATGTGACCGGCATCTCATTCGGCGAAGACGCTGATAAAGATGTGTCGCTGCGCGTGCTGGCCGATCATTTGCGCTCGGTGGCCTTTCTGATGGCCGATGGCGTATTGCCGGGCAATGAGGGGCGCGGCTTTGTGCTCAGGCGCATTCTGCGCCGCGCCTGCCGTCATGGCCGGCTGCTTGGCATGCAGGAAGCCTTTATCTATAAACTGGTGGAAGCGCTGGTTGATGAAATGGGCGCCCATTTCAATGAATTGCAGGAGCATCAGGCCAATATCGAACAGGTCATCCGCATTGAGGAAGAGCGCTTTATCAAAACGCTGGACAAGGGGCTGAAGCTGGTCGAGCAGGCCGTGGCCGATGCCGGCGAGGGCGGCGCGATTCCGGGTCGCACCCTGTTCACGCTCTACGATACATTCGGATTCCCCACCGATTTGACGGCGGATATTCTCAAAGGCTCCGATATTCATCTGGATATGGACGGCTTTGAGACCTGCATGGAAGAGCAACGCGCCCGCGCCCGAGCGGCATGGGGCGGATCGGGTGAGTCCGCATTGCCCAAGGCGCTGTTTGAACTGCGCCAGGCGCATGGGCCAACTGAATTTCTCGGGTACGAGACATTGCAGGCGGAAGGCGCGATAACCGGCCTGATCCGGGACGGCGAAGCTGTCGAAACTCTGAGGGAAGGCGAAACGGGTTGGCTGATCACAAATCAGACGCCGTTCTACGGTGAATCAGGCGGTCAGGTCGGCGATACCGGCGTGATTAAAGCTGCTGCCGGTGAGTTTGCGGTCAGCGACACCAAAAGGCTGCTCTCCGATCTTATTGTCCATGCGGGTGAAGTGTCATCAGGCGCAATCAGCTGCGGCGGCATTGCCCGTCTTTCGGTTGATGCTTGCAGACGCGATGCTGTTCGCCGCAATCACACGGCGACGCATTTGATGCATGCCGTGCTGCGCAATGTGCTGGGCGAGCATGTCAAGCAAGCCGGCTCGCTGGTGAATGCTGAGAGATTACGTTTTGATTTCAGTCACTTCCAGCCTATATCCAAAGCAGAACTTCAAAATATAGAGGCGGCAGTCAATGCCGCCACGCTGGCCAATGATCCGGTTGAAACGAAGCTGATGACGCAGGATGAAGCGGTGGCCAGCGGTGCCATGGCGCTGTTCGGCGAGAAATATGGCGATGAAGTGCGGGTGGTCTCCGCCGGTTTCTCTACCGAGCTGTGCGGCGGCACGCATGTATCGGCGACCGGCGATATCGGCCCGTTTCGCATTGTCTCGGAAACCGGCATTGCCGCCGGCGCGCGCCGCATTGAAGCGGTGACAGGCGCGGCGGCCTACCGGAGCTTTGTCAATGACATTCATACGCTTAATGAGACAGCCGGCCGCCTGAAGGTGCGTCCGTTTGAGACGGCTGAAGCGGTTTCAGGCCTGCAGGCCAAATTGAAACATGCCGAGAAAGAGCTGGAAATCCTGCGCGCAAGGCAATCCACCGGCCTGCTGGATGATTTGACCGGACAGGCGGTTGATGTAAATGGCGTGAAGCTGCTGGCTGCTGAAGTGTCGGGCGTGAAAGACATGCGCGATTTCATGGACAAGGCCAAGGCCAAACTGAAATCCGGCGTGATTGTGTTCGGCCAGAAGAATGGCCCGAAAGTGCAACTGATTGCCGGCGTTACAGCGGACCTTGTCGGCCGGTGCAATGCCGGCGACATCGTGCGTGAAGTGGCAGCCATCTGCGGCGGCAAGGGCGGCGGCAAGCCCGATATGGCCATGGCCGGCGGCGCAAGGCCTGAAAGGCTGAAGGCTGCGCTGGATTCAGTAAAAGGACTGCTCATAAATTCATAGAGCATCATCCTGAATTTAATGGCCTTCCCGTTTTAATAACAGAAAAACTGACAGGCCTCCAAAGACCAGGCTGGGGAACCATGCGGCATAAGCAGCAGAGAGATGATCGCTGTTGGCCAACAGGAAAGTTGCATTGCCAAAGAGATAGAAAACCAGGCCGAGCGCAATCGTCAGCATCACCCCCCACGATGCGCCGCCGCTGCGATTGCCTGCATGCGGATATAATGCAGTCGCCATAATGACCATGATCAGGCAGGCCAAAGGCGCGGAAAACTTGTGGTGCAGAGTGTAAGAGTATGAGTTTGCGCTTAGGCCTGCGTGGCTCAAATCTTTAATATAACGGTATAATTCAACAGCAGTCATATGCCTAGGCCTGGGCAGTTCGGCTGTTTCCGGGCCTGATTTGGAGTCGATGGACATGCTTGGCAAATGCTTGAGCAACATGCCCTTGTCTTTTGATGGCGTGCTGATATGAACATCCGTCAGGCGCCAATGGCCGTCATTGAATTGCGCGCGCCTGGCGTCAATGCGACGAACCCAGGCGCCTGAAGCATCAGTTTCCAGCATCATCATTGCAAACTGATTCTTGTCCAACGGCGACAGACGAAAGAAATGGCGTTCGTCTTTCAGCCATTGAATGCCTTGTACAGAAGGCTTTTTGTGTCGAATATGAACACGTTCAATCGTATCCAGTCGCTGATTGGTCACAGGGGCGACCCATTCGCCAATGACAAAGCTGAATATTGATGCCAGCAGGGCCGCAGTCAGCAAGGGAGCGAGCAGCTTGTTGACGCCCAGGCCGGCAGCGCCAAGCGCAACGGTTTCATGATGGCGTGAGAGTTCAGCAAGAAAAACAGTGGCGGCAATGAGGACAATAAACGGCATGAATTCGCTGATCATAAAAGGCGCTTTCAGCAGCAGGTATTCGACAACCAGCGCGCCGGTCATGCCGTGTCCGATATAGCGCGCCTTGTCAAAGGCTTCAATAATGGCGTAGATGGCGAGCAGCCCTGCCATGGTGATGAGCGAACGGCTTATGCAGCCGGCAAATATCCATCTGAAAATGACAGGCATGCGGCAAGCCTATCACTGCGGCTTCATTTGTGGAAAACCGGCGTGAGAAACCGGAGGATGCAATGACGGCATGAGGAGGCTACACTGCGACGCTGTTCAATGTTTTTTATGCAAGCCTGAATGGACTTGAATGATCAAACAACGCGCCGCATGATTTCTCTCCCCCCCTGGAAGACATTCCTCATATCATCGGGTGCGAATAATGCATGCGTTAAGTGGAGGACAAATATGCCTTGGAGCGACAATAATGATTCGAACAGGAATCAAAACCCCTGGGGTAATCGCGGCGGCAACCAGACGCCGCCGGATTTGGACGAGGTTGTGCGTCGGCTGCAGGAACGTTTTTCAGGCATGTTCGGCAATCGCGGCGGAAGCAGCAGTTCAGGCGGCTGGCCGGGCCTGACCAAAGGCATGATCAGCGGCATCCTGGTCGCTGTTTTCCTGTTGTGGTGCGTTTCCGGCTTTTATATGGTGGCGGCTGATGAAGAGGCCGTGGTATTGAAGTTCGGCAGGCATTCAGACACCAAAGGCCCCGGATTGAACTGGCATGTGCCATACCCGATTGAGACGATTGAAAAGCTTCCGGTCACCCGGGTTCAACGTCTGGAAATCGGTTTTCGAAGTTTTTCAGGCGGCGTGGTGCGCAAGCACGCCAATGAATCGCTGATGCTGACCAAGGACGAGAACATCGTAGATATTTCATTTATCGTCCAATACAAAATCAAGATTGTGGAAAATTACCTGTTCAATATATCCAATGCGACCAAAACCGTGCGTGATGCCGCTGAATCCGCAATCCGCGAGGTGATTGGCAGGACGGCTATTGATGATGTGCTGACAACCAAGAAAGCCGAGGTGGAAGTTGAAACACAGCAACTGATTCAGTCTATTCTGGACGGATATGAAGCCGGCATTTCGATCTCTACGGTGAAATTGCAGGATGTGCAACCGCCTGAGCGCGTCATCAAGGAATTCAAGGACGTGGCCAGCGCGCGCGAGGACAAGGAGCGCGCCAAGAATGAAGCGCAGGCCTACGCCAATGATATTATTCCCAAGGCTCGCGGCGAGGGAAAAAAGATAGTGCTGGATGCCGAGGCCTATGCCAAGGAAGTAGTTGAGCGCGCCAAGGGCGAAGCCTCCCGCTTCGACAGCCTGCTTCATGCCTACCGACTTGCCCCTGATGTAACGCGAAAACGGCTGTATCTTGAAACAATGGAGGCGGTGCTGGCCAAAGCGGATAAGGTGATTATTGATGCCTCCGTGGCCGGGCATGTGCTGCCATATCTTCCACTGGATAAAGTTTCCGGCAAGGTGGAGGTGACGAAATGAATCCGAAACAGTCCATGATGATTGTAGCCCTGGCCGCAGCAGCGGTTGTTTTGAGCATGAGCGCCTTTGTGGTTGATCAGAGGGAGCAGGCGCTGATTCTGCAATTTGGCAACCCTAAAGGCGTTGAGAAAGAGGCCGGCCTGCATTTTAAACTGCCCTGGCAAAGCATTGAAACCTTTGACAGCCGTTTACTGGAAAGCGATGCCGCGCCCAACGATGTCATTACCAAAGACAAGAAAACCATTCTGGTCGATAATTATGCGCGCTGGCGCATCATAGATCCGCTGAAGGTCTATCAGGTGGCCCGCACCCAGACCGGAGTTGCATCACGCATGGAAGATGTGATTCGCGGTAAAGTGCGCGAGGTTCTGGGGCAGCACACCCTGCATGAAATTGTTTCCGGCGGTGAAAAAGAAACCCTGCGCGTGGAACTGATGCAGTCGATCCGGGATCGCTCCGACAAGGGCGTGCGCAAGCTGGGGCTTGCAATTATCGATGTGCGCATCAAACGGGCTGATTTGCCGCAGGAAAACTCTGAAGCCGTGTTTCAGCGCATGAAATCCGAACGCAACCGGATTGCCAAGGAATATCGTTCAGAGGGCGAGGAAGCGGCCAAGGAGATCCGCGCCGAGGCCGAAAAGAAACGCAGGCTTGTATTGGCCGACGCCTATAAGCAGTCGGAAATCCTGCGCGGTCGTGCCGATGCCGAATCCACTGCTATTTATGCCATGGCCTATGAGAAGGATCCGAAATTCTATGCCTTTACCCGCTCGCTGGAGGCATATCGCGCTTCGATCAATGAGGGCACGCGTCTGGTGATTTCTCCGGGATCAGAGTTCTTCCGCTTTTTCGAGAAGGCGCAGTAATAATCGACCGCCGATAACTGGTGGGTGACATTAGTCGTGGACGATCTGCTCGCCGCCATGGGCCTGGTTCTGGTGATTGAGGGCGCGCTGTATGCATTATTTCCGCAAGCCATGATCAACACATTGCGCCGACTGCCCGAACTGCCGCCTGCATCGCTGAGAATATTCGGTCTGATCGCTGTAGCCCTGGGCTGGTTGCTGGTGAAGTGGATTCGGGGCTGATTCTCCCGTCGTTCCGCCCCCGCTATAATCCTGGAAACCTCAGTTGGCAGCACCCATATGGTGCACGCTTTTGATTCGCTTTGCTAAACGGAAAAAACTCTTGTCACCAGTGAGGTGACGGCGATTTTTTCCGTTACGCCCTTCAAATCCATATCTTACACCCTGTACGCACTCCCAACTGAGGCTTCTAGGAGCCTGTCGGACTTATGAGAAATCTACTGCGCGGCAGGGATAGTGGCCAAAAATACCCTGATTTATCGTCACATAGTCACCACTATGATCCTCAAAATCATGTTATTTTTGACTCACTCCCCTACCTGCTCGCTACAATTGCCCTAAGTCCGACAGACTCCTAGGATAATTGCTGTGTTTGCAACTCATCGAGTTTGCGCATAAATCTTTTCTGCTTTCTTTCCGCGTGAACCAGTAAAGCCTCGCGCAGCGGCGGATAGGCGTTCACAACATTCATAAATGCGGCATAGGGAATACGCACCATGCTGGTATCCTTGACTGCAATCAGTTCTGCTGAATGGCCGGCGTTGTGAATGATGGAGGCATATCCGGCGAGCGAGCCGGGATGCAGCGATTCAAGCACTTTGGTCGTAGTCGAATCGCGCCATATATAACAGGCCTTGCCCGCAGCCAGCAGGTCAAGATACTGCGGCTTGTCTCCTGCATCATGGATAGTGGTTTTGGCCTGATAATGCTGCATCACAGTTTCTTTTGCCAGACTCTTGCGCATCTCCAGAGGGATGATTCTCAAAATGACGTTGGCGGAGAGCAGGGCCACCCTGTGACGCATGTCCGCCTTGCGCCGCAGCGCCGCCTCCAGCGCAGGATTGTCCGCCATGGCGTCAAGCATTTTCTTGCGCGGCAGTTTAACGACAATGGAGTCTTTATTTGCAACGACATCAACATTTCTCCGGCCGGGGTTGAGCAGGCATGCCTCGCCGATGATGTCGCCCGGCCAGATCAGATTCAGCAGCGTCGGCCCATCATCTTTTGTGGCTACAAATACAGCCAGCTCGCCTTCACGAACAAGGTAAAGCGTATCGCCGGCCTCGCCCTGGCGAAACAGGTAGTGGCCCTCTTTAAGGCGCTCCTGATGCAGACGCAGCCATAATCTTCCGCCCATGCTTTCAGGCAGCAAGTCCATGATGTTCTGTTTGCGGAAGGTTTTTGGCGACTGAACGGATTCCATATCTTTCATCGCGAAAACTGCCATAACGCTGTTAAATTAACCATGCTGAAAATCATAGCCGGGAATATTTGTCCGGGCCAGGGTGTTGATGACAGACTCGAAATCATTATAGTTGAGCCACTTTTAATGATTACACAAGGGAGTCCTTTATGGCGATGATAATTACCGATGATTGCATTAACTGCGAGGTATGCGAGCCGGAATGTCCGAATGAAGCAATTTATATGGGTGATGAGATTTATGAGATTGATCCGGACTTATGCACGGAATGCGTTGGACATTTTGATGAACCGCAGTGCGTAGAGGTGTGTCCGGTTGACTGTATTCCTCATGATCCGGATCATGAGGAGTCTCAGGAGGAATTACAGGAGAAATATGAGCGATTAACTGCGGAATAGAGCGCATGAACGGGCGCCTGTTTGTGGTTTCAGGGCCCTCAGGCGCCGGCAAAACCAGCTTGTGCTCGGCATTGCTCAAGTCCTGTCCCGGCCTGCGCCTTTCGGTCTCCTGTACGACAAGACCTCCGCGTCCGGGCGAACTGGACGGACGGGAGTATCATTTTCTTTCCCATGCCGATTTTACAGACCAGTGCAAGGCGGGCCGGTTCCTTGAGTGGGCCAATGTGCATGGTCATTTATATGGCACGCGTCAGTCTGATGTTGAAGCTATCCTGACCGGCGGCAACGATGTGCTCGTGGAAATTGACTGGCAGGGGGCCAGACAGGTGGCCAAAAAAATGCCGGATGTCACCCGCATATTCATTCTGCCTCCATCCTTGCAGGAATTGCGCCGGCGCCTGATCGCGCGCGGTCAGGATAGCGCGAAGACAGTAACGGACCGCATGGCTGCCGCCGAGGCGGAAATGGCCCATGCGGATGAAGCGCATTATAAGATTGTGAATGCTGATTTTGACCAAACCCTGTCAAAGCTGATTCATGTATTTCAGGCAACTGCTCATGTCACCCCCTGATTTGAGCAGTTGCAGCCTTTGAGGGCGGAACGCCGAATCGTTGCTGTTTCAGTGTTCAGTCCAATTCAAAAGTTGCTTTTTTCCTGTGTGTTTCTAGCCTTGGCGCATTACTCGCCCGGAGGTGAAGCCGCATGGCTCGCGTAACTGTTGAAGACTGTATCCGCTATTATCCCAACCGTTTTGAAATGACGCATCTGGCGTCCAGACGCGCGCGCCAGTTATTGAGCGGCATGCACGGGCTGCTTGAAACTGAAGGCGACAAACCAACTGTGCAGGCCCTGAGAGAAATGGGCGAGGGGCTTGTCAGCTGGGACGCCCTGTTTGAGATGGATGCCCAGGAACGCCGCCGAATAGCGGCAAGCATTGAAATCGAAGAAGAGATCTGAGGATTTAAACCGGCTCGCTTGTATTGATTCATATGCAATAGAATCATGAGCCGCATCTTCGAAATCACAGAGCGTGTCGCATCTTACGCACCCAAGGCTGATATTGATCTTATTAATCGCGCCTATGTGTTTGCGACCCATGCCCATGCCGGTCAAATGCGGCTGTCGGGCGAGCATTACATCACGCACCCTCTGGCCGTTGCAGATATTCTTGCCAGCCTGGGGATGGACGAATCCTCTGTTATAACCGGCCTGCTGCATGATACGGTGGAGGATACCAGCGTTACGCTTGCTGATGTTGAACAGCATTTCGGGGGTGACATAGCGCAGCTGGTCGATGGCGTGACCAAAATCGGCAAGATTCAATTCAAGGCCTCAGACTCATCCGCCCTCCAACAGGCCGAAAATTTTCGCAAGATGATTCTGGCGACGGCCAAGGATTTGCGCGTGCTGATCGTCAAGCTTGCGGATCGTCTGCACAATATGCGCACTCTCGGCTTCATGCCTGAAGAAAAACGTGAACTGATAGGCAGGGAAACCCTTCAGATCTATGCGCCTTTGGCGCATCGACTTGGCATCCACTGGATCAGGCAGGAGATGGAGGATCTGGTCTTTGCGCATCTTGAGGCCGGTGCGCACGCCTCGATTCTTCATGAAATGGAGGGTCGTATTGAAGGCCTGAATCAAACGCGCCAGCGGCTTGAGGCCATCATTCAGCAGGCTCTGGCGGATCATGGCGTGAAGGCCCGCGTGCAGGGCCGCATGAAGCATCTGTACAGCATACATGAGAAAATGCAGCGCAAACGGGTTAATTTTGACGAGATTTTTGATCTTGTGGCCTTCCGCGTCATTGTTGAAGACCTGACAACCTGCTACCAGACGCTGGGGGTTATCCACAGCCTCTATCGACCTGTCCCCGGACGCTTCAAGGATTATATCGCCTTACCGAAGCCCAACGGCTACCAGTCCCTGCATACGACAGTGATTGGCCCTGAAAACTTTCGTATTGAAGTGCAGGTGCGCACGGAAAATATGCACACGTATGCGGAAGATGGCGTTGCGGCGCACTGGCTTTATAAAGACGGCAAAGCCACCGATAGCGACCAGGATGGCTTCAAGTGGCTTAAGCAACTCACGGAACTGCTGCAGGAAACCGACAATCCGGATGAATTCCTTGAGAGCGTGCGCCTTGACCTGTTTGTGCAGGAAGTCTATGTGTTCAGCCGTGACGGCGACATTTTCGCTTTGCCGCGCGGGGCCATGCCGCTGGACTTTGCCTACGCCGTGCACACCGATGTCGGGCATCACTGCATTGGCGTGCGCATCAATGGCGAAGTCGCTGATTTTTTCACCCGCCTGCATAATGGCGACCAGATTGAAATCCTGACGAGTCCAGAGCAAACGCCGGGCAGGCAATGGCTGCAATATGTTAGAACGCCGCGCGCCAGGCAATCCATTCGCCTGTGGTTCAGGCGGCAAGAACGCAGCGCCAGCATTGGCATTGGCCAACAGATCCTGATTGAGGCGATTGGAAAACCCGACGTAGGACAGACTGTTGTTAAGGATTTGGAATTCGACAGTCTGGATGAGCTGAAGCTCGCATTGGGGCGCGGGGAGATTCCCATTCCCGTTCTGCTGGATACTGTGGACAAGGACAGATCCCTGCCGCTGAAGCTGACCGGAATCGGGCGAACCCTGATGCATGCGGCGGAATGCTGCCACCCGATTCCGGGTGATCCCGTATTGGGCCAGTTCAGCTCCGGCGAGGGCATGATTCTTCACCACCGCAAGTGTTCCCAGATCAAGGGGCGAAACAGGAAAAACTTGCTGGACGTTGAATGGAAAGAGCAGCCCGGCCAGTTATTCAGCACAGGCATCGAAGTGCGCTCGCAAAATATCCGGGGCATGCTGGCGCGGGTGACCAAAAGTATTGCCGAGGCATCTTCAAGCATTGAGGATCTGAAATTAAAACAGCAAGGCGGCGCCATGACTGAACTGTTGTTTCTGGTCGAAGTGGAAGACCGGAAACATCTGGCTGCCGTCATGCGTTCGATCAAGGCGGTTGAGGGCGTGGCGCATGTTTGCCGACGCGATCAGGTTGGCTTAAGCGGCAAGCCGACGCCGCGCGCAATCACAGAGGCCCTGCGTGATTTCTTCAGTAGCCGAAAAGCATCGGAAAAGAAGGATCAAAAAGAGAAACCTCATGAGTGAAATTGAAGTTGTCCATTCTGATAATGCGCCAAAAGCGGTTGGGCCTTATCAACAGGCCGTAAAGCACGCGGGCCTGCTGTATGCCTCCGGTCAAATCGGGCTAAACCCTCAACTGGGAAAGCTTGTGGCAGATGACCTTGAGTCTCAGGCCAGACAGGCGATGCAAAACCTCAGCGCAGTGTTGAATGAGGCCGGGGCGCAATTAAAGGACATTCTGAAAGTAAACATTTTTCTTACAGATATGGATGATTTCCCGCGATTTAATGAAATCTACGCAGCATGGCTGGCGGAACACCGCCCGGCCCGGGCGACAGTGGCCGTGGCTGCATTGCCGTTGGGGGCGAAGATTGAAATGGATCTGATCGCCCGTATTCCCGAATCGAGTCAGGCGGCTTTTTGAACCTTGCCTGATCGCAGGCAACTGGCGCAAACCTTAACCTTGCGCGTCTGGCCATCAACGACGGCGCGAACCTGTTGCAGGTTGGGCAAAAAACGACGCCGCGTCGTATTATGCGCATGACTGACATTATTGCCGGCCATTGGACCTTTCCCACATATCTCGCAACGCTTAGCCATGATCATAACCTCCGTAAAAAACGCGGCGCACTTTAGGCCAAGGCGCTGTAGCGCACAAGCAAATAATTCTCTTTTTGTCCGGCGCGCCATACCATTGGCCGCGTTGGCCGGAAAAAAGAAGGGTCGCAGCAAAGGAGAAACTTTATGAGTGAGAAGTCAACGCCCCAATATGCTTCGGTAAGGCAGGCCTTTGGCTGTGATCCGGCTGTGGTGCACTGCCCGATTTGCGGCGCCTCGGCCTTCAGAACGGACAAGCTGGGCAATCAAAGACCTCCCTGCCACCATCTGGCATTTATCTATGTTGGAAGAGCCGGAGAATTTGGCTATCAATCACTCGCCTTTGAAAAGAAATTTGCCAACGTGAATGTCAGCGATGTGTCATTCCAGAATTTTCAGTCTCTGCTGGAAAAAGCCGGATATGACAACAAGATGCTGGCTATTGAAGTATCCTACGGCGCGATGGATGGCTACAAGCCCGTCTGGTGCACGGATGTCTATGGCTATGACTATGGCGCGATCACGCCCTGCACTGTTGATTAATCGTTAACACGCACTTAATGGAGCCAAAGGGAAAAGCCCGTTAATCCGGAGGTTTGCGCTGATGTCCGGCGGCATTCAGACGGGCCAGATAGTCCTGCCATTTTTCATCATAGCTGTCGCCCAGTTCATACAAATAATTCCAGCTGTAGATTCCGGAATCATGGCCATCATCAAACTGAAACAGCAGCGCATAATTCCCCTGCGGCGCAATCCCGGCAATGCCCACGTCTTCCTTGTTTATCTGGAGCGTTTCCTGACCAACGCCATGGCCCATCACCTCGGCGGATGGAGAATATACGCGCAGATACTCAGCCGGCAATTTAAACACGGCGCCATCATCAAACTCCAGTTCAAGCACACGGGCTTGTTGATGATAGGTTACTTTCGTTGCATTTGGCATCATTCCTCTTTGTCGATTCAGCTATGAGCCGGAATCATCGCAAAGCCCAATAAAAATTCAACAGCGCACCTGCATCAGAAATACCAGTCTGCACGGATAGCATAGAGCGGTTCCAGTCGGGCGAATTCGCTGCCTGCCCCCCCCTGTGGCAACTGGGTGAAAAGGCGAATGTCCACATTTTCCGCCGCCGACCATGTCAATGACGGCGCGGCGAACCAGCCCGCCTGTTCCAGGTCAAACAACATCAACAGATCAAGGCGCCACAGCGGGGTCAGATCATATCCCGCCATGCCGCCGAGCTGTTGGCCGGAACGGCTGTTCAGGCGGTCAAGCGAAAGCGCAGAAGCCGCTGCGCCGTTGTAAAAATATTCAATGGCGAGATAGAGGCCGTCGGGCAGCCATTTATTGCTCCAGGTGTAATCCATGCCGACAGCCAGTTGCCCGTACCCCCCCTCCAGCCGGTTTCTGGCCTGCATCCACTCCAGACGCACGCCGGCGTCGCCCAGATTGCCGGTGATATCCAGCCCGAACATGTTTTCATCATTGATGCGCCCGCCCGTCAGCGCAACATCGAATTCGCCGAATGTATCCTGCCACCTGAGCGCCAGCTTGCGCGCTGTTCGATAAGCCGGACGCGCCGGGGCGGCTACGAGCATCACGCTGCCGTTGCCTGCGTAATTCCATGCCATCCGGGCGGCATCCACGCCCAGCTTCTGCTCAGGCTCCAGCGCAGTTGGCTGCACCGGGTTAAAACGATCCGTCGGATTCCATATGCGTCCCGAACCCCACGCAATGCGCTGGCGACCGAGCCTGGCCTGCATCGGCCCGTGCTCATATTCGATCCAGCCGCGATACAGATCGTGCCGCCAGTTGACATGGGTTCGGCGGCTGATGGCGGCGCTGGCATCCAGCCATGTCGGTTCAGGCAGACGCAGCGCAGCAGCCAGCACAGGGTCTGCAACAAGGCCGCCCCATAACAATTCGTGATCATAAGCCAGATGAAATCGAACAGGGCCATAATCGCCGTCCATTTCCAGTCGCAAACGATTCAAATCCGTGGTTGTATAATTCTTCAGGCTATCGCGTGTTTCAAACAACAGATTTGCATATTGGCCGGAAAATTCCAGCGCCAAAGCCGGTGGCGTCATCCATGCAGAAACAATCAACACGCCAGCCACGAATAAACACGGACAAACACAAACTGCGAGCCATAATCGCCTTGTCCGGTTGTTACTCGCGTTCATTCGTGTAATTCGTGGGTTTTGACAGTGCTGATCCGCCCATCCTGCATGGTGATCAGGACGCCCGCCGAAGTGATTACAGCCGGATCATGGGAAGCGATGACAAAGGTTGTCCCGCTCTCTTCATTTAGCCGCCGCATCAGCGCCATCAGTGATTCTCCGGTATGTGAATCCAGATTGGCCGTCGGCTCATCGGCGAGCACAAGATCCGGCTCTGAAGCCAGCGCCCGCGCCACAGCCACGCGCTGTTGCTGGCCGCCGGACATCTGATCGGGCCGGCGATTTTCAAAGCCGGTCAGACCCACTTCCGCCAGCCACCGGTCGGCCAGATCAAAGCGCTGCCGCCTGTTCACACCCTGCAATTGCAACACATAAGCAACATTTTCACGCGCACTGAGCACGCGGATCAGGTTGTAGGACTGGAATACGAAACCGAGATGATGCAGACGAAATCCGGCCCGTTCCGCCGCAGACATGGCCAGCAAATCCGCACCGGCAACCCTCAGCGCCCCGGTATCCGGTCGATCCAGACCGCCAAGCATGTTCAACAGCGTCGTCTTGCCCGAACCGGAACGCCCGGCCAGCACCACATAAGCGCCCCGCTTGATCGACAAGTCCACCCCGTCCAGCGCCGCCACCCTCAACTCGCCGCTCTCATAATATCGCGTCAATCCACTCGCCGAAATCAGCACCTCAGCCATACAGCCTCTCCCATGAAACCTGAAAAACTTTCACCACAGAGGACGCAGAGGAAATCGATAACAACCGAATATATTCCCCATATTGGTTTTGCCTTTCCCCTGCGACAAAATGCCTTTGACTTATCCACGTTATAACTCTCTCAATGCACGAGCCGGTTCCAGTTTCGATGCTTTCCA
>CAYTFI010000028.1:0-15851 GCA_964437065.1 uncultured Zetaproteobacteria bacterium
TGTTCACCATGAGCCGCGGCGCAGGCGGGATGTAGGGTGTTGGTTTAACATGAAACAAACAACGCGCCTGCATGATTTTTTCGAAGCCGTCATTTTTTCGGATTGCTGAAATGAAGCAATGCCGGTTCTCCATCATGCAGGGTGGCCTCAAGACCAATGTCAGGAAAGATATAGCGGGTAAATCCGTCAGCATCCGTACTGCTTCCCGATGCGGCCCCAAAACGGGAAGCCAGCATATCAGCGGTGATATCTATGCTTGGAATGAGGGTTAGTTCACTGACAACCAGTCGCTGCGCCGCAGCTATGGCCTTTGGATAAAGATTGATGCGCACTACGTCATTGGGATAAAGATGCGGCACCGTGCCTTTTTGCTGAATCTCTGCAAGAAGAACCGAGCCTGCTTCAAGCTCCAGAATCACTTTGCTATGATCATTGATGGACGGAAAATACGCCTCCAGCCTTATGCCTGCTTTTTTATGCGTGTCAGGGTAGAGGTAGAGAGCGATATCACTCCGGCTCTTTAATGTCGCTTCCGCCTTGCGAAGCCTGGTCTCTCCCAGCTCAATGCCCAGCACATGCACATGCCCGTTGTCATCAGTCCAGGTGTCCTTGGTCGAGCCGTCGCTGCGATAATTTGCACTGCTCCAGGCAAAAACAAGCGCTGTTACTACGAGCGTGAATGCAATAGCCCAGATTGCGATTCTATCAATTGAGCGCCTGTCTTTCACTTTTCCCTGTTGATTCATTGATCGACTCCGGATGTTGGCTGCATGAGCCATATAATTATGCCGGGAATGGCTGTTGCAGTGTGGCAGCGGCAAAAAGCAAACCCTGTTTTTATCTGCCCGTTCATTTATCAAAAAACAACCGCCGGTGAATCCGGGCAGGGCTGCAAATGATAGCATGTCTTGAGGCCGGAGTCTGTCTGGCTTCATGATATCAGCAAATATTATTGACTTGGGTCATTGATATGGGTCATTGACATAGGTCAATTTTTTGTTGCCAGCCTGAAATATGGCCGCTAGTGTTCTGCGCTCGTTGGTTAATAAACATATTTTTTTAATGGCTATTGTCAATATATTTCAACCACATGCGATGATTTCTATCCATCTTGAGTTCATCCTGCAGTTGGCCTGATAATACGATGAAGAGAAGCTGAAATATGATTTATATAATCAACATAAATGAAAAAGGAGGGAAGTCGTGTCTGGAGCCGTTCCTGATGATCAAGAATACAATATTGCTATAGTAAAATACTTTTGCATCGCTGCCGTCGTCTATCTTGCGGTAGGTGCGCTGGTGGGAGATTACATTGCCTGGGAGCTTGCCTTCCCGGATCTTAATGTGGCCCCTTATTTCAATTTCGGGCGACTGCGTCCCCTGCATACCAATGCGGTTATTTTCGCCTTTGGGGGAAGCACATTGATGGCGACCGGCTATTATATTGTGCAACGCACCTGCCATGTGCGCCTGTGGAGCGACAAGCTTGCCTCGTTCACCTTCTGGGGCTGGAACGCGATTATTGTTTCGGCTGTTATTTCTTTCCCGCTGGGCTGGACGCAGGGCAAGGAATACGCTGAACTTGAATGGCCCATTGATATCGCAATCGCCCTGGTGTGGTTGTCATACTCATTCAATTTTATCATGACCATCGCCAACAGGCGCGTTTCTCACATCTATGTCGCCAACTGGTTCTTCCTCAGCATGATGGTCATGATCACTTATCTGCATGTGGTTAACTCCCTTGCAGTTCCAGTTACATTGACGCATTCCTATTCAATTTTTTCAGGCGTCCATGACGCCATGATTCAGTGGTGGTGGGGTCATAACGCTGTCGGCTTCTTCCTAACAGCGGGCTTCCTGGGCATTATGTACTACTTTATTCCCAAACATTCAGGTCTGCCGATCTATTCATATCGTCTGTCAGTTATCCATTTCTGGGCATTGAGCTTCGGCTATGTATGGCTGGGCGCGCATCATCTTCAGTATACTGCTCTGCCGGACTGGACTGGTTCGCTTGGCGCGGCCGTGTCTCTGGCGATGATTATCCCGTCATGGGGCGGCGCGATCAATGGCCTGATGACCCTTTCCGGCGCATGGAGCAAGCTGCGTGAGGATTATGTGCTGCGTTTCATGATCGTGTCGCTGGCCTTCTATGCCATGTCAACATTTGAAGGCCCTGTGATGTCTCTCAAGACTGTGAATGCGTTGTCTCATTATACAGACTGGACTATCGGACATGTTCACGCCGGCGCACTGGGCTGGGTCGCGATGGTTTCAATTGGCGCGCTCTATCACCTGGTGACCAAGCTTTGGGATCGCGAAATGCACTCGACCAGCCTTGTCAACGCGCATTTCTGGATTCATACCATTGGCACCATTATTTATATCTGCGCCATGTGGGTGTCGGGAATCATGCAGGGCCTGATGTGGCGTGCAACGGATGATTATGGAAACCTGGCATATACCTTTGCTGAAAGCGTATCTGCCATGCACCCATATTATACGCTGCGCGCAGTCGGCGGCGTGCTTGTGCTGCTTGGCGCCGTCCTGATGTTATATAATATTATAATGACAGTTCGCAGTTCGGAGTCTTCAGCCTCCGATGCTGCAACTGCGCTGGCGTAGGGGGAGACATCATGGCATTTCAAGACTTTCAGGAGACACTTGAGAAAAACATATGGGCGCTTATTCTGGTCATAGCGATTGTTGTATCAGTCGGCGGCATCGTTGAAATCGTCCCCTTGTTCTATATTGACAGCACCATTGAAAGGCTGTCGAAGGAAGAGGACAGTATCCGTCCCTACAGCGCTCTGGAGCTGGAAGGGCGGGATGTTTATGTGCGTGAAGGCTGTTATCTCTGTCATTCACAGATGATTCGCCCATTCCGTGATGAGAAGCAACGCTATGGTCACTATTCACTGGCGGCGGAGTCCAAGTTCGATCATCCGTTCCAGTGGGGCTCCAAGCGCACCGGGCCCGATCTGGCGCGCGTGGGCGGCAAATATTCAAATCAATGGCATGTTGAGCATCTGAAATCGCCGCGCACTCTGGTGCCTGAATCGGTGATGCCGAATTTCGCTTTTCTGGCTGATGCCGCTATCGACCCCTCAGGCACTGAGGCAAAGCTTCGCGCTTTGGCAATGGTTGGCGTTCCATATAGTGAAGAGGACTTCAGCACTGCGGCCAGCAAAGTGCAGGGCAAAACGGAGATGGATGCAATTGTAGCCTATCTACAGGTGCTTGGAACCATGGTGAAATTCCGGGAAGGGAAGGATTACCGTGAATAATCAGGGATTCTTTTATACGGATTGGGCTGCCATGACAGCTGTGGACTGGGTCGGTCTGGTTGTGCTGCTTGTGGTTGCGACTGTGATGTTGCTGGCATATTCAATCACATTCAAACCGGGGAATCGCAAGAGATTTGAACAACATTGCGACTTTGTGAATCAGGAGGATGAAATGGAACTTGACCGGGAGGTGAGTCATGGCTGAAAAATATAACCCTGAAGAGGTTCGGGATACCGGACAGGTATGGGATGGCGTTCGTGAATTGACAAATCCGGCGCCGCGCTGGTGGATGATTTGCTTCCACATCAGCTGGATCTGGATTATTGTCTATATCCTTCTTTATCCGGCGATTCCATTTGTTAATGGTAAATCAAGCAAGGGCCTTCTCGGCTGGACTGCAATCAAGGAAATGAAGCAGGCTGTAGCTGAAAATGAAGCTGTGAAAGCGCCATATTTGAAGAAGATTTCTGCTATGAGCGCCAAGCAAATTATAGACGATCCCGAAATGCGCAACTTTGCCGAATCGGCTGCAAAAGCTGTATTTGGCGATAACTGCGCGGCATGTCATGGTTCCGGCGGCCAGGGCGCTCCAGGCCTGTTCCCGGTATTGGCTGATGATGACTGGCTCTACGGGGGTGATCTCGACACCATTATAGAGACCATTACGGATGGGCGCATGGGCAATATGCCCGCCCATGCAGGAGAAGTTAGCGATGCAGATATTAATACGCTGGCTGATTTTGTTATCTCCCTCTCAAATGGCAGCAAAGGATCAAAGGCCGAGTGGGCTTTATTTGATGAAAGCGGTTGCACCGGCTGTCATGGCAGCGATGCCCGAGGTTCGCTGAATGAAGAAGTAGCCGGATCCGGCGGCGCCAATCTTACAGATAAAATCTGGAGATTCAGCGGTGAACGCGACGAGGTGCTGCGCACCATCCGAAATGGCGTCAATCAGGAAGATGTCCCGGGCACGCGCACTCCGAGGATGCCTGCATTTGGTGAAAAACTTACAGCCGACCAGATTAAAATTCTGGCTGTAAAGGTTCATGGCCTGGGTGGCGGCAAGTAAGAAACAATCAGGGGGGGCTCCCCCCCCCCTGTGTATTTGTCTGATACGCATCAGGGTAAAAAATAATGCGCCCTGCCATGCATTAATATAAAGGAAGATACTATGGATGCTGTTGAAATTGGCGTTTCGAACGCAAGGAACGGAGCGGAGTTTACGCCTGTTTGGAATGCTATGACGCCATAACCGCCTGCCTGCGCATCACGCACAGAAAGCGGCAGATCAGAAATAAGATGAATCAGTGCGAATAATCAAGGTTAGATGCCTTGCAATCAGCCTGCCCTGTGGCGATACTTGCTCATTAACCTTGTAAATAACAGCATCCGCGTCATTTAATATGAAACAAATAATGCGGTTGCATGATTTTTTCCGCTCTGTGATTGATTGGACTATCGCGCCTTGTGAAGCAACACCCATTGCTTCACAAGACTTGCTTATCACGGGGTGGAAAAACCCATGCGCGTTAGTCGTTATCTTTGATGAAGTCGTAAAAAGTCTATCCATGGCTTTTTGCCGAGCCATGAGTTTGTTTAACCCATTCGCCGGAGGTGATCTTGAGCGAGCAGAAGGGGGCGACCCCTAGCCTGGATGAATTATATACTGATACGGCGTACTGGCATGTCAATCCGGGTGATGAGGTCATTCATGCCAAGCGCATGCCGGGGCGCTTCCGCAATCTGAAATGGTTTTCCATGCTGTTGTGGGCATTTTTCTTTCTTGCGCCGTATCTGCGCTGGAATGGCCACCAGGCCATACTTTTTGACATTCCGGGGCGAAAATTCCATCTGTTTGCAATTACCATCTGGCCTCAGGATGTCTGGATGCTTTCTCTGGTGTTGATTCTGCTGGCCATGACTTTGTTTGGCGTTACCGCTGTCGCCAGTCGGGTATGGTGCGGTTATTTCTGCTTTCAGACGGCATGGACCGATGTTTTCACCTGGATTGAAGAAAAGATTGAGGGCAACCCGATTCAGCGTCGCAAGCTGGATGCTGCGCCATGGTCGGGGCGAAAGCTGTGGATTAAAGCAAAAAAACATGCCCTCTGGTTGCTGCTTTCAATCCTGACCGGCTTTACTTTCATTGCCTATTTTACTGATGTTTTCGGCTTGTGGGTTGATTTTATAACGCTACAGGCAGATATGATTGCCTGGGTCGTGTTGCTTATATTTATTCAGGGAACCTACCTTCTCGCCGGCTTCATGCGCGAACAGGTTTGTTTCTGGCTGTGCCCCTATGCGCGCATTCAGGGAGTCATGATTGACAGAGACTCCATTATGCCGACTTATGATTATCGTCGAGGCGAGCCAAGGGGGCGCATCAGGCGGGATGTAAATTCGGGCGACAGCAGGCTGGGCGATTGTATCGACTGTAATTTATGCGTGGCCGTCTGTCCGACCGGCGTTGATATTAGAGAGGGTTTACAGGAGGGCTGCATTACCTGCGGCCTGTGCATTGATGCATGCGACAGCATTATGGAAAAGGTTGACAGGCCCAAAGGCCTGATTCGCTACCTTTCTTTAAAAGAGATGGAAGGCGGTTCATTGCCACCATTGTTCAAGCGCCCGAGGGTCATTGTCTATTCAGCAATTTTTCTGTTCTCCGTGCTTGGCATTCTTTTCGGGCTGACGCATATCCCGCCTGTTGAGCTGTCTATTGTGCATGAACGTCAGCCGCTGTTCATGCGCATGAGCGATGGTAGCATACAGAATAAATACACCATCAAGGCAGTCAATAAAACCCTGAAAGATATCCGTGTTGAAATCAATGTTGATGGCATCAAGGGCTTGTCACTGGCCCATGATGAAAACCGCTCGGTCGTTCTAAAGGCGGGCAAGCTTATCCCTTTCAATATGTTTCTGCGCGCCCATCCGGCCAATTTGCATGAACAGGACACGCCGATAACCTTCACCCTGAAAAGTGCTGGAACGCCTGAAATCGAAATTTCATATAAATCTGTATTTATCGGCCCGGTGCGTTAATTTGAGTCATCAGTTTAACGCGCATTATTATTTTTATGTGAGCAACTACTCAGCGGGGATGGCGCAACTATCCGGATTCCCCCTGACCTGCCTGCAATAAGGAGTTAAGCGTGGCGCAAAAAATTCATTGGAAACAAGATTTTAGCAATCCATGGTTTCTATCCGTGCTGGGCTTGATAGGCGCATCATTGGCGGCCACTATTGCCATGATTATTATCGCCTATTCAGCAAGCCCCGAGCTGGTTACCAGGGACTACTATGAAAAGGGCAATAACTATTTTAAGGCGGAAGCAAAACGGCTGGAGGGTGACAAACCTCTCTGGCGCCTGAATCTGATGCCCCCGAAACGCCCGCTTGTTGGTGCGGCGCAGCCCTACAGGTTATTTGTCATAAACCCGGAAGGCGAGCCCGTTCGCAAAGGAAAGGCTGAATTGTTTGCATATCGCCCCAATGATGCTTCTATGGATTTTCGAGTTTCCATGAAGCAGTCGGATATTGGAACTTTCCTGGCTGAAATTGCCTTCCCGCTTGCGGGAAACTGGGATTTGATTGGTCAGATTGAATACAATGGTGAAAACTTCGATGTAGCTCAGCACGTTTTTGTCAACGATTGATCAGAATATCCCGGCTTCAGTTGTTCCTGCTGAAACCGGGAATGCCGATGAGGCCTGCTTTCATTGCGGACTGCCTGTTTCCGCGGCTTCCCGCTGCGAGGCGGAAATCAGGGGTGAAGCAAGGGCGTTTTGTTGTTCCGGCTGCCTGACTGTTTGCCGGATCATCCACGAATCCGGCCTGGACGGATTTTACCAGCGCCTCAATTATCAGGAAGCCAAAGCGCCGCCGCCTGAAATGCCTGTCGATCTGGATCAGTATGATCTGGAAGAAGTGCAGCAGGACTTTGTCCGCTCGCTGGCCGGCGACAGGAAAGAGGCGACCTTGCTGGTCGAAGGCATTCATTGCGCCGCCTGCGTCTGGCTAATCGAACGCGCCATGGCGAATATCAGGGGCGTTGATCTGGCCGAAGTCAACCTGGCGCACCAGCGTTTGCGCATTTGCTGGTTTGACGAACAGTGTTCACTCTCATCCATCATGCAGCGCCTTGGCAATATCGGCTACGCAGCTGTTCCTTTTAACCCCGAAACTGTTGAGGGCAGCGTGCAACGCCATAATCGCGCCCTGTTGTTTCGCATGGCCTTCGCCGGTTTCGGCGCCATGAATATTATGTGGGTTTCCATTGCCCTGTATGCCGGCGCATTTTCCGGCATTGATGCTGATCAGAAGCATTTCTTCCAATGGGTCAGTTTTTTTATTGCAACGCCGGTATTGTTTTATTCGGGCTGGCCTTTTTTACGCTCGGCATGGCTGGGGCTGATGCATCGGCATCTGACCATGGATTTGCCCATTGCGGTCGGCGCTGTCAGCACCTATCTGTATTCATGCCGGATTACCTGGCTGGGCAGCGGAGAGGTTTATTTTGATACGGTAGTCTCGTTTCTGTTTGTAATTTTGATTGGCCGGTATCTTGAAGGCCTGTCCAAACGAAACAGTTCTTCGGCGGCGCTGCGCCTGATGGAATTGCAGCCACGGCTGGCGACCCGGCTGAATGAAAGCGGTGAAGAGCGCGTATCAGTGCGAAAGTTGCGCAAAAAAGATCGATTGCTGGTTCGCCCCGGTGAAAAGATTCCGGCGGACGGTGAAGTCCTGCAAGGGCAGTCTTATGTTGACGAATCCATGCTGACAGGCGAATCCCGGCCAGTGCGGAAAACAGCGGGATCTGTCGTAGTTGCCGGCACCATGAATGTCGATGGCTCGTTAACCATGCAGGTGCAGAAAATCGGAGCGGACACAAAGCTGGCGAGAATCGTACGCCTGGTGGAAGCGGCGCAGGGCTCAAAAGCGGCGGTGCAGCGCATTGCCGATCGCATTGTCCCGTGGTTTGTGGCGGCAACGCTTGCCCTGGCGGCGTTCACCTTTCTTTACTGGTTTGGACAGGGCTTTGATATAGCCCTGCTGGCTGCTGTTTCCGTGTTGATTATCACCTGCCCGTGCGCGCTTGGCCTGGCTACGCCCATGGCCATTGCAGTAGGCGTGGGGGCTGGGGCGCGACGCGGCATTCTGATTCGTAATGGTCAGGCGCTGGAATCACTTTCAAAAATCACTCATGTTGTTTTTGACAAGACAGGCACGCTCACTGAAGGTGAAATGCAGGTGCACGATATCTGGCCTGCCAATAATTTTGACAGCGCTCAATTGCTTGCCCTGGCGGCGAGCGTTGAATCGTGTTCGCAGCATCCTGTGGCGCAGGCGATCATGAAGAAAACGGATGAAGATGGCGGTATCGGGGCGACATTGTCGCCATGCAGTGACTTTACTTTGCAATCCGGCATGGGCATCACCGGCGTCGTTGAAGGCGCCCATGTTGCGCTTGGCAACATGCGTCTAATGGCGATGGCCGGCGCGCCCGTGTCTGAGGAGCTGGAACAGAGACGACATGACATTGAACAAGGCATGGGGATGGCTGTATTTGTCGCCGTTGATGGCGTGCTGGCAGGCTTGATCCATGTGCAGGATAAAGTGCGCCATGAGTCCAGGGCATTGATTGAAGCTCTGGAGGGGCGGAATATCGGCATGACGTTGTTAACAGGCGATAGCCGCCTGGCAGCTGAGCGACTTCGATCCGAATTGGGAGAAATGAATGTCGTGGCAGAAGTCTTGCCAGAGGAAAAGGAGGCTGAAATTATCCGTCTGCAGCAGCTGGGAGAGCATGTGCTGATGATCGGAGACGGAGTGAATGACGCTCCGGCGCTGGCAAGATCGGATATCAGTATCGCTATGGGCTCCGGCATGGACGTATCCATGGAATGCGCGGACATCGTGCTGATGACCAATGACCTGGAGCGCGTAGGCATGGCCGTATTGCTGGCAAGAAAAACCTTACGGACAATTCGACAAAATATTAGTATTTCACTGCTTTATAATATCATGCTGGTGCCGGCGGCGATGGCGGCCATGATCACCCCGGTATTTGCGGCGATTGCGATGCCGGTCAGCTCGCTGCTGGTGATTGGCAATGCCATGCTGATTCACCGGCGCATAGCAAGCGGGAGCGCATGGTCTGGCAATAAAGCTATGGTTGCAGAGCGCAGATAAGCAGGAGGCTGGTCATGGATGTTATTTTTGGATTGATTCCCGGCATGATTTTATTGGGGCTGGTTGGCGTTTTGATCTTTTTCTGGGCCGTCAAAAGCGGCCAGTATGATGATATGGATGGCCCTGCCCACCGCATCTTTGACGATGATAATTTGCCGCAAAAGAAAACCGGCGCGAAAGCGGCAGATGAATCGGGCGAATCTCCCGGAAACTAGATTTCGGCAAAACTGCTCGGCTATAAAATTGGCTCATTCGCGTCAGCATTGTTTGCTTGCGATGATCCTGGAATCCTCGGTTGGGAGTGCGTGCAGGGTGTAAGATATTGAATTGAAAGGCGTAACGGAAAAAATCGACGTCACCTTGCTGGTGATAAGAGTTTTTTCCGTTTAGCAAAGCAAATTAAGAGCTTGCGCCATGTGGGCGCCTGCAACCGAGGATTCCAGGATGATATCAATCCCTGTCTTCGAACGAGCATCCGCCCTCGAAAATGTGCCCCTTGTAATGCTCTTTAAAAGACTGACACAATTCGTGTTTGGTCAACCAGCGGCCTTCTTCCGAGACATATAAACTGCGGTCGATTATTTTTTCCTCATCCTCGAAAATTTCGTAAATCGTTACTTCATTCTGGTCGATTTTATTTTGTTCCAGACATTTGACCAGGCCGCAGATCGTATCAGCTAAATAAGAATTATATTCGTCCTCTCCTTCTATGATCGGAACTCTCGCTTCATAAGTATACGGGATGCTTCTGTCATACTTTGATTGCGGCCCTAACATCTTGCTTACAATAGACATATTATTCGCCCCTTGCTCCTGTCGCTGCGGTCAGGCCGCAACAACAGGAACCAGCCCATGCTCCGGAAAGGCATGCACCACGCAGCGGATATTATTCCCCGATACAGGACTTGGCAAAAAGAAAGAATCAGGGCGGCGGCCGCTATGCCGCCATAAACAGGCCGGACTGGAAGCGGAAAGAATTCCCTTGCGGGCTCAGGCGCGTGTCAACAAAATTCGGGTAATTCCATAATAACGTGCATATAGTTCACCCTCGCAATTTTCTGACGGGATTACGGGAGGACACCGCAATGGATAGAACGCGTGCGTTTTTTGTTCAGATTGGCATCCTGATGTTTGCATTGCTGGCGGTCGCAGCCCTGCTGGGCAATCATTTGCTGCTGGCATTTTTAGCCAACCCGTGGATTAACGGCTTTATCGCCCTGATGTGGCTCATCGGCATCATTCATGCCTTGAACATGGTTTACAGGCTGCGCAAGGAGTATCTGTGGCTGGGCAGCGTCGACAGCCCGTGGATTCCCGAGGTGTCCCCTGATGTGCTTGAGCCGCTGGCGACGATGGTGGATAAAAAACAGCGGCTCACTTCAGATGCGCGCGAAACCCTGCTTGACGCCGTTTCAATAAGGCTCAACTCTGATAATGATACGGCCAAATACCTTACCGCCCTGCTGATTTTTCTCGGCCTTCTCGGTACATTCTGGGGACTGTTGGAAACAGTTCGCTCCGTCGGCGACATGGTTGGCGGCATGTCGCTCGGGCCGGGACAGAATGTCGCCGATTCTATGCAGCATCTTAAAACAGGACTGGCCGAGCCATTGCGCGGCATGGGAACCGCCTTTTCGTCCTCGCTGTTCGGCCTTGTTTTCTCATTGATTCTCGGCTTTGTTTATCTGCAGGCGCAACGGGCGAAAAACACCTTCTTTTCGGTCGTGGAGAGTACAATCAACGTGCAGACGATTTTGCCCGGAAGCGGCGACGGCGCCACAGCTGCAGCGGGCAACAATGAAGCGCTGCTCAACTATCTGGCTTCACTGCTCAGTGATAATGCCGAGTCTGTCCGAAGCCTGGCTGAATCGCTCGAAGGCAACCGCGAAGCGGTTGCCGGAAAGGACGCGTATCTGAATGAAATTGTTGACAAGCTGGGCATCCTGTCCAATGCGGTGGAGCAGCAAGGCAGGGCTATTCTGAAGCTGGCAGAGGAGCAACAGAAGCATGCGCTCTATCTTGATGATGAAACACGCATGGCCCTGTGCAGCAGTGAAAAGCTGCTGAAATTGCTGCTTGGCGAGGTGAGCAACAGCCGTGACGGTATTCGCCACGATCTCGCCATCACGCGCAGCGCCATAGCCAAGGCGCTCGCCGGCGGTTCGCCTTGAGAAGGCCAGGCGCCAATGCCATTGGCGCAGAGGATATATGGCCCGGCTTCACCGATGCGCTTTCAGGCATTTTGCTGGTTCTGATTTTTCTGATCACTATTTTCGTTGTCACCGAAAATATGTTGACTTCCGATCTCTCCGGTCGAGACGCCACCATTTCCAGGCTGAACCAGCAGGCGAAGCTGATGGAGGATGTGCTTGGATTGCGTCTTCAGGAGATTTCAGATCTGAAAGCGAAGGTTGCGGCGACGGATCAGATGCTGCAAAAGACGATCGCCGACAAGGCGCAGCTTGATAAAGCGCTCAAGGCCAGCAAGGAGCGCAATGCACAGAATGAAAAAAAGATCGAAGCCCTTCAGGGCAGTAAAGCGAAGCTTGTCTCGGCCAGTGATGCGCTGAGCAAAAAGGTTGACGCCCAGGCCTCGCAGGTGGAGCAGCTGCTGCAGCGATTGAAATCAATCAATGATGAATTGAGCTATTTCAGGCGCCAGTTGGAAGATTCTCAGTCAAAACAGGCGCAAGCCATGGACGAGAACAGGCGCCTTGAGGCCAGAACGGAGCAACTGAACGAACAGCTGAACAGTCAGATTGAAGCGGGCAAAAGGCTTCAGGCCAGAGCGGATGAGGAGAAAAAGCAGCTCACTGCAAAGGCGGCCAGCCTGGGCGAGAAGCTCAACCGCCTGATGGCGGAGCGCGTGGAGCTGTTAAGCAAATACCGCTCCGACTTTTTCGGCAAGATGCGCACCATTATCGGCGATGACAACCCGGATATCAGAATTATCGGAGATCGCTTCATCCTGCAATCTGAAGTGCTGTTCACATCGGGGTCGGAAGAGCTGTTGCCGCAAGGGAAAAGCCAACTGGTGCGCGTGGCGCAGTTGCTCAGTCGCCTGGGGCAACGCATTCCGTCAGAAATCCCCTGGGTCATTCAGATCTCGGGCCATACCGATAATGTGCCAATCAACTCCAAACGCTTTCCGTCCAACTGGGAATTATCATCAGCAAGGGCGATCAATGTGGTGAAATATCTGATCCGGAAGGGAGGAATATCTCCCGACCATCTGGTTGCTGCCGGATATGGGCAATTTCATCCGCTCGTCAGCAACAAAACAGAACAGTTGCGCCGACAAAACCGCAGGATTGAGCTAAAAATCACAGCGCCGTAAGCGGGCGAATCAGGGGGGAGCGAACAGCTCCCCGACTACGAAAAAACGCGGCCCCGCTCTGGAACCGCGTTTCAATTTCACCGTGGAACGCCTTACAGATTCCCTGCCTCGTCGCTCAGGTAGGAGGCAACGCCCTCCGTGCTGGGAACCATGCCTTTATCGCCTTTGTTCCAGCCGGCAGGACAAACCTCGCCATGCTGCTCGGTGAATTGCAGGGCGTCGATCATGCGCAGCATTTCATCAATATTGCGGCCCAGCGGCAGGTTGTTCACAACCTGGTGCTGCACAACGCCGTCTTTATCGATTAAAAACGAGCCGCGAAACGCCACGCCGGCGGCAGCAAATTCAACATCATAGGCCTGACAAATTTCATGTTTAACATCGGCGACCAGCGGGTAGGCCACATTGCCAATGCCGCCATCATTGACAGCCGTATTGCGCCAGGCGGCATGGGTGAACTGCGAATCAATCGAACAGCCGATAACCTGCACGCCACGGGACTCAAATTCCTTGATGCGATGATCAAATGCAATCAGTTCCGATGGACAGACAAAAGTGAAATCCAGCGGGTAGAAAAACAGAACAACATATTTTCCCCTGTAATCGGACAGGGAAAGGCCTTCATTAATCGATCCGTCCGCCATTACGGCGGCAGCGGTAAAATCTGGGGCTTGCTGGCTAACCAATACACTCATATTAGAACTCCTCGATAGTCCCGGAAAGAAATGCCGGGGGCGCATGCCGCCAACTGCTTTTTCCGGGTTGAAATAAATCCGGATTAAAACCGGCCCGCCATTTTAAAACAATTACAGCATGCGAACCACCCTATTTTTTATCGGGTTTATCCGACGGCGAGGCGAACTCGATAAATATCTGCCCGGCTTCCGGCGCAATGCGGCTTACATCCTCCTCAAGCGAGCGCCTGATATCATCCAGCTTGTGCATAAAGCGAATCGCCTGCGTAATCTCATCCTTGCTCATATCGGCAAAGATGGCCTCTTCCCGCAACTCCAGCTCGGCCATGAGCAATGTTTCCTCGGGCGAGAGAACAATGCTGTTTACCCGCAACACCGACTGCACCTGCTCGTCTGCCTGCCAGAGCCTTGTGGCAATCCCGTTCACCTCGTCATCAGAGCGATTGAGCAAATACTTGCGATTGCTCGCCGCCAGAAAAAATGCCAGCGCCCCCATCAACAGGCCAATGCAGATGGCGGCAATGCCGTCGAATATTGCCGATCCGGTCCATGCTGCCAGCGCCATGCCCGTCAGGGCCAGAACAAGGCCAAACATGGCCACTGCATCTTCAATCACGACTGCCAGAGTGGTCGGATCGCGAGTCTCCGCCAGATAGGAGCGAAAGTCCTTGCCCGCTTCGCGGCACTGGCGATTGAACTCGGTCAGCGCAACGTAAAATGACGAGCCCTCGACAATGAAGGCGAAGCCGATAATGAGGAACGGCAACAGAGAAAACTCAGGCGCATGATCAATGCGAAGCTGCGCCGCCGCATGCATAAGCGTGTAAACGCAACCCAGAAAAAAGATGCTCACAGCCGACACCAGATTCCAGAAATAGCGTTCCTGACCATAGCCGAAATGATGTTCGCTGTCGGCCAGGCGCAGAGATCGGCGCAAGCCCAGATACAGAAGGGCCTGATTGGCCGTGTCCGCCAGTGAATGCACGGCCTCCGCCAGCAGTGCGCTGGAACCGGAAATCATGAAGCCGATAAATTTCGCCACGCTCACCAGGCTGTTGCCGATCAGGGCGGCAATGACCGCCTTTGCCGAACCATGTGACATGAATTCCTCCGACAGCTAAGCTATCCGCATGTGGTCATACCGGCACAAAGATTTTACCGTCCATCAGCTTGCTGCGTTTGCGGACAACTATATCTACCTGATCGAAGCGCACAATTCCGATGCGCTTGTCGCTGTCGATCCGGCTCAGGCAGAGCCGGTAATATCCGCCTGTGAAGTGCTGGGCAAACCCTTAACCCATATTTTCAACACCCACCACCACTGGGATCATACCGACGGAAACCTGGAACTGAAACGGCAATCCGGCTGCCGCATCGTTGGCGCAGCGTGCGATGCACAGCGCATCCCCGGCATAGATATTGCCGTTTCCGGGGCCTGCCCGCCTGCTATTGACGGTCTTGAAGTGCAGATTCTGGACGCCCCCGGCCACACATCGGGCCATATTGCTTATGTATTGTGGGACGCCCTGTTCTGCGGCGACGTGCTGTTTGGCGCCGGCTGCGGCAGGATATTTGAAGGCAGCCCCGAGCAGATGTGGGCCAGCCTGAAACACATTGCAAGGCTGGCCAGGCAAACCAGGGTATATTGCGCGCATGAATACACGCTGGCCAACCTGCGCTTTGCCCGCCAGGTTGACGCCGATAATCAAACTCTGGCAGAGCGAACCCGCGCAGACAAAAAGGCGCGCATCCGAAAACGTCCCACCATTCCTTCCACCATCGGCATGGAAAGAGACACCAATCCTTTCCTGCGGCCATTAAATGCTGATTTCTGTAAAAATTATGCCAGCAGGGAAGGCATCAACCCTGATCCTGTAGCGGTCTTCACACACCTGAGAAAGCGCAAAGACAACGCCTGATCCGGCAAATGGGCCTCGCCAATCATGCCTGCTTCACATGTTGCCCCGATACATAAAACAGGCGTGCGCCCGGTAATTGCCGTTGCAAGAGTTATAGCCAAATCCGGTGTGTGGCGAGATATCTGAAGACTGGGTCGAGAGCTGTCGCTACCGGTTATCCATGCAAGAGGATGGATTTGCGTATCGGACAGGTGCCTGAAATCTACCATTCTGTGGCGAGCGTGGAACTCTTCGCCACCTGGAAAAAGACCCTGTTCAATCTTGCAGAAGAAATGTTGCGCTGATTTTTTATTCCCGGGATCCCGCTGCATTCCTTGTGAGAGACGCTCTGAAGCAAAAGGTTTGTTACGGACGGAGCGCTAGTGTAGTGTTCTAAATTGCATGTATATTAAGAAAGCCGTTAAATATGGGAGT
>CAYTFI010000029.1:0-15815 GCA_964437065.1 uncultured Zetaproteobacteria bacterium
GCCTGTTGATCCTGACGAGCTTATACTGCGGGTGCAAAACATGCTCCTTAACAACACATAGCCGCTATGCAGAGACAATGAATTCCATGACCGGGGCAATGCGCATGCCGGCCATGGGCGCCGCCCTGATCAGCAGCATCGCCCTGCTTGGCTGGGGGACGGATCACGTCGCACTGGCTGCATATCTGCCGGGCATTGACAACATGACCTTCAATACCGCCTTATGCTTTATGCTGGCGGCGCTGAGCTGCTGCTTGCCGGACAGAGGCGCGCAGACGACTGCTCCGATTCGGTTTGGCGTGGGGCTGTTTGTCGCCCTGCTTGCCGTTTTAACGCAACTGCAGAATGTAGTCGGCCTGGATTTCGGCATCGACAATCTGCTGTTTGATTCACGCGGCAACGGCCCGCCCGGCCCGCATCCCGGACGCATGTCGCCGCTTACCGCCACCGGCTTTCTGCTCGCCGGCATGACGCTCTCTCTGCTGTCCATGCAAAACCACAAGTCGAAACTGTTGGTCTCCATCACCCATGCGATGATTTTGTTGCTGGGGCTTGTTGGTCTGTCGGGCGTTGGCATAAATTTATTTATGTCCGAGGCTATTGATGCGCATCTTGCCTCCACCTCCCTGTTTACAGCCATCTCATTCCTGCTGTTGGCAACTGCCATCCTCAACATATTTCTACAACACCATCGCAATAGCGGCATGAGTCGGCTGCTGCACTCCGGCGTTCAGCTGATGTACAGGCTCAAATACCGGCAGAAGTTCGCCCTGATCAGCGCTGTTCTGGTCGTGCCAATCGCTGTGTTGATGTGGAATGAAATCAAACTGGCGGAACACGATGTTGCCGATGCCCGCCTGAAACTTACCGGCATCGAACATATTATGCTGGATGTGGAACTGCTCAAAGCCGTCCCTGAACATCGCGGCATGGTCAATGCGGGCTTCTCCAGTCCCGCGCTGTTCAGTCAGGCCATAGATGAAAAGGCAGCGCAAATTGATCAGCTGTTGAACGCAAACGCCCGTATGGATCAATTGCATGCCGAGTTGATTTCCATCCCCAGGGAGTGGTCGAAAGTCATGTCTCTCTGGGCCGCCATCAAAGAGAAGCGCCCGGACCGGCTGCTACAGTGGCAGATGCACACGGAGATTATTGCCCTGATCGCCAGGCATATGCGCGAGGTGGGCGATGAGAGCGGCCTCACCTTCGATGCGAACCCCTTCCAGCACAATCTGCTGACTGCGCAGCTAAAGGAGATGCCCGAACTGCTGGAGCAGATCGGGCAGATACGCGGAAAGGGCTCCTGGTTGATCATGCGCAAAAATATCACCAGAGACGAACAACTGATGCTTGCCGCCATGATCAGCCGGACTGACCATTATCAGCAAGAGATTCAGCGATTGCTCAGTAATGCCCCGGAGATTGAAGGCGCGGAACATCTGGCGCGTCTGCACAACGCCATGACAGACAAAATTCGCTCATTTATTGCCATGGTGGAGCGGGAGTTCATTGCGAACAGCGGTTTCACCGCGCCTGCCGGGGTTCACATGAAACAGCGCGTCTATTTCCAAAAGGCCACTGCTGTCATTGATCAGGCGTATAAACTGTACGGCGCTTCGCTGGCATACGTTGGCCGGCAACTGCGCCGACGCATTAATGATCGCATCATGACTCAATATCATCTCAAGCTTGCAGCCATGGTGCTGGCGCTTGTGCTGCTGTTCCTGTTTGCCGCCTTCTATCGATCGGTCATGAACACCATTACGGCGCTGCATCGCGCTGCCGAGAGCATGTGCTGCGGCGATGCGGATGAGCTTGCCACGCTACCTGCCAATGATGAACTGGGCGATGTGGTCGAATCCTTCAACAGCATTGCCGACGAGTTGATACGCGTCAACTCGCACATGCGCATGGTGGTTGATCATACTGTCGATGGCATTATCACCATTGATGGTACAAGCACGATCAAAACATTCAATCCCGCCGCAGAGCGTATTTTCGGCTATACGGCGGATGAGGCGCTTGGGCGGAGCATTACCATGCTGATGCCGGATGCATCCCGTGAATGCCGTCTGTCCGGGCTGCGGAATTACCGCAAAACAAATGAAGGGTCGATAATCGGCAACCATGTAGAAGTGCAGGGCCTTAGAAAAAACGGCGAGGAATTCCCTATGGATCTCTCCGTCAATGCCGTGTTCATTGATGACCGGCAGATATTTATCGGCATGGTGCGCGATTTAAGCGAACAACGGGCGATGGAAATTCAGCTTCGCCACGCCCAGAAGATGGAGGCTATCGGCGCATTGATCGGCGGCCTGGCGCACAATTTCAATAATCTGCTGTCCGGCATTATCGGCGGAGCCTATCTGGCACGAAAAACCACCCACAAACAACCGGAAAAAACGCTGACACACCTTGAATCAATCGAAACCATGTCGGCTCAGGCCGCTGCCATGGTCAGACAATTAATGGATTTTTCTCACAAGAATCACCTGTGCGTCAAAAAAGAGGCTCCACTGGCGCCGTTGATTAAGGAGGGGTTCAGAACCGCAAAACTGGGCATTGCGGAGGATATCGATCTCTCCCTGAATATCACCGCAGAGGAGGCCAGAGTGTTTTGCGATGCCGGGCAGATTCAGCAGGTGCTGGTGAATATGATGAATAACGCCCGCGATGCCGTAGCGGATTGCGCGGAAAAGAGCATCTCGGTCAGTCTCGATGTTTGCAGGCCGAATACCGCATTCTTCAAGCGGCATTCTGAACTTGCAGCCGGCGAATATGCCCGCCTGCAAATTTCTGATTCCGGCCACGGCATGGACAGCGAAACTGCAGAAAGGATTTTTGAACCGTTCTACACCACCAAAAGCATGGGTAAGGGAACAGGTCTGGGTCTCTCCTCCGCCTTCGGCAGCATTGCCTCTCACAACGGGGTGATTGAAGTGGACAGCAAACCCGGCAGCGGCGCGATATTCCGGGTATTCCTGCCGCTCATTGAAGCAACTGAAACAGAAGCTGAAACTGACAGCAATCAAGGGGTTATTATGCGCGCTTCAGAACAAGAGACGCTACTGCTTGTCGATGATGAACCTGTCATCCTCCTTTCCATGCAGGAGGTGCTCGAAGAGTTGGGTTATAACGTGCTCACAGCCTGCAACGGCGCTGAGGGTCTCGCCTGCTTCCGGCAGCACCAGCATGACATCAGCGTCATTATCACCGATATCGTGATGCCGGAGATGGGCGGCCTGGATATGTTTCGGCGCATCCGCAGCATCAACAGCGCCATGCCGATAATTTTCACTACAGGTTACGACCAGGTCAGCGTGCAATTGCAATCAGACGAAAAAGAAAATACCGCAATCATAACAAAACCAGCTCAAATTTCTGAATTATCGCGGCTGATCGATCAGACTTTGAAGAAGTAAACGCCGCATGGGATAATATTCCTGTTACGGGCACGGGTTTGGCTGGCTTTGGTGGATGTTTTCAATGCCTGAAATGCACTCATCTGTTAATTCCAGTTCTATGCTGGCGATATTGGATGAGAGCTGCTGCATATTCGTCGCCCCGATGATGACCGATGTAACAAAGGGCTGATGCTGAATAAAGGCCAGCGCCATTTGCGCCGGATCAAGGCCTGAATCTTTGGCCAGGCTGACATAGGCCGACGTTGCCAGTTCGGCCCGGGCATTTGAATAACGCGTATATTGATCAAACAGCGTCAGCCTTGAGCCAACCGGCTTACGCCCGTTCAGATACTTGCCCGAGAGCATGGCAAAGGCCAGAGGCGAATAGGCCAGCAGGCCGACCTGTTCGCGGCAGGCGATTTCAGCCAGCCCGATTTCAAAGCTCCTGTTGAGCAGATTGTAGGGATTCTGAATCGAGCAGATGCGGACCATGTTGCGGGTTTGTGCCAGCCTGAGATATTGCATGACTCCCCAGGGGGCTTCGTTGGAGACGCCCGCATGCCTGATTTTGCCTGCCTTGACCAGTTCATCCAGCGCCGCCAGCGTTTCTTCAACCGGCGTTGCGGCTTCATCCGCTTGATGCCGGTAGCCGAGTTTGCCGAAATAATTGCTATTGCGATCCGGCCAGTGGGTCTGGTACAGGTCAACGTAGTCTGTTTGCAGGCGGCGCAGAGAATCTTCGCAGGCCCTGATGATATTCTTTCTATCCAGCCGGGCGACCCCTCCCCGGATATGGGGAACCCACGCAGTCGGGCCGCAGACTTTTGTTGCCAGAATGATTTTGTCTCTGTTTCCGGTTTGCCGCAGCCAGTTGCCAATAATGGTTTCTGTTGTTCCATAGGTTTCTGCCCGGGGCGGAATGGCATAGAGCTCGGCGGTGTCAAAAAAATTCACGCCTTCAGCCAGGGCATAATCCATTTGGCGGAAGGCTTCAGCCCTGCTGTTCTGTTCACCCCAGGTCATGCTGCCAAGGCAGATGGCGCTTACATCAAGGTCGGTTCGCCCCAGCTTGCGGTATTTCAATGTGCTGACACGTAACTATTCAGGGGCGACTTGAGCAGTTACGGGAAATGTCCGGGCATTGTTGTAAAACCGGACCTTCATCAATGATGCGGGCCAGGCGACGGACAACTGCCGCCGCTACAGGCGGGCGCGGGAGAGCAGGGGGCTGCGCCGCAGGGCGTATCCGGGCTTCCCGAACTGATGGCATGGGCCGAAATCAGCTTTTGTAATTTCCTGCTGCCGCAATGGCTGCAATGTACGGTTTCATCGCTGCGGCGCACCAGTGTTTCAAAGCGGGCGTCACAATCCTGGCAGTAAAATTCATAAATGGGCATGTCAATCCGCCTGAAAGCCGATTGCAGCATGACTGCCATCGCAATAGGGCTTGTTCATCGAGGCGCCGCAACGGCAGAGCCCGATTTTGCTGTCGATCCTTGCTGTTTCTCCCTTGCCGTTGCAAATTCGATGCGGACCTTCCAGCAACAGTGGGCCGTTTTTGACTGTTGTGATTGAAAGTTGGCCGTGCGGCAGTTCGGCATCCGCATTGAATGGCTGCACGTTTCCGGCGTCGCTGAAGCCGGCCTGTTTATGGCCGCCATCGCAATACGGCCTGTTTTTTGAAGCGCCGCAGCGACATAAAGTGGCGCGACAGGAGTGCTGCTTTTCCCCGTTAAGGGTGAAATCAGCATGCACGACAATCGGCCCGTCTGCTTGAATTGTAATAGTGTTGCATGCCGGTTTTTGCTCAGGCAGGCCATTTCGGAGGTCGAAGGCGAGCGCCCCGGAAGGGCAGGTTTCGATCAGCTTGGCCAGTGTCTCCGCATCACAGGCGTCAGGGTCGATCCACGGGCCTTTGACATTGGCCCTGAACACCCCGGGCAGGCCGCGCACGCAATTTCCGCTATGGATGCAGCGCGCCGCATTGAAAAAAACGGTGATATCCTTGCCTTCGTATTCCTGAATTTTACTCATCTCATCCCCCTGACGCGCATGGATTTTTTATCTTAATCTACATACGGGCCGTGCTGGAAAATCGGCTCGCCATGCGCTTTGCCGAAACACCACATCAACCGGGCCCCATTATCGCTGCTGATCTCCAGAGCGGCAACTCCGTCGATCAATGCCGCCTGTCCGCCTTTTACGCTCTCGCCATTAAGGCTGACGCTTCCTTCAACGACATAGACGAATCCACGATGGCCGGTAGCCGGACATCGTTGCATGGCGGTGGCGGCGTTCATGCGAATATCAAGATACTCCGCCTCCGAATGCAGGGTGACGGCGCCGGCATCTCCAGCGATGGTGCGCACGATGATGCCATCCTGCCTGCTTTCGGGAATCATGTCGGCCTGTAATTGCTGATAATCCGCTTCGATGCCTTTCAACCGCTTTGGCAGATTGATCCAGAGCTGAATGCCCGCCGCATGCCCGTCGGGAAATTCGGAATGCACGATGCCCCGACCTGCCGTAAATCGCTGCGCGCCGCCGGCATGGACTGCGCCGCGGTTTCCCAGGTTGTCGGCATGGTTCATGCCGCCCTCGAAAAGATAAGTGATCGCCTCAAAACCGCGATGCGGATGGTCGGGAAAACCGCCGCTGTTGATATCGAAATGATCCCACAAAACAAACGGATCAAAATTTCTCAGTCCGGCCACCGGCATCAGTCGTTTGACGATGACGCCGTCTCCTTCGGGCGCGGCAATGCTGTTCACTACCGTGATCATGATGGCAAAAACGCATCCCGGCTATGCGGCTGCATGAGATCAATCAACGGGCCTTTCGGTACGATTCGGGTCGGGTTGATTGATTCGTGGCTGTAATAGTAATGCTGTTTGATATGCTCGAAATCAACAGTATCGGCGATGCCCGGTTGCTGATACAGATCGCGCAAATAACCTCGCAGGTTCGACATGTCGGTGATGCGGTTGCGGTTGCATTTGAAATGGCCGACATATACGGCATCGAAGCGGATCAAAGTGGTAAACAGCCGCCAGTCGGCTTCGGTAATCCGGTTGCCGACCAGATAACGTTGGCGGGACAATATCTTTTCCACCCTGTCGAGTGCGGCGAAGAGGCTGTCGAACGCCTCATCATAGGCAACCTGTGTCGTGGCAAAGCCGCATTTATAAACGCCGTTATTGATGTTGTCATAAACAAAGGCATTGATCTTGTCAATATCCGGTCTCAAGGCTCGGGGATAAAAGTCATCCCTGTTTCCGGTCAAATCATTAAAGGCTGAATTGAAGATGCGGATGATCTCGGCTGATTCGTTGCAAACGATAGTCTGCTGCTGTTTATCCCACAAAACCGGCACGGTGACACGACCGGTATAGGCGGGATCGGCCTTGCTGTAGACCTGATGCGCATGCGTAAAACCATACAGCGGCTCGGGTTCGGCAAACTGCCAGCCCTGATCCAGCATGTGCGGTTGCATGATGGTGATCGGAATGATCTCTTCCAGGCTCTTGAGTTTGCGGAAAATAAGCGTGCGATGCGCCCACGGGCAGGCCAGCGACACATAGAGATGATAGCGATCCGCTTCGGCAGGAAAGCAGCCGTCGCCGATCCGGCAACGGAACTTCGATTTGGCGCGGTGGAATTCGCCATCCTTTGACGCCCAGACGCCATCGTCCGTTTCCCAGATGCCATTGATTAACATACCCATATCACACCCCTATTTCCACATGGCCATCGCGAATGCCCGGAAGGCCAGATAGATAAACAGTAAAGCGGCGACGCTGCGGAACAGGCGCGGTGACTCGGCGCTGTGTAGCAACCATGCGCCGCCTGCCACCATGAGCAGTAGTTCCATCGGCGCCGCAAAAGCGCCGTAATGGGCCGGATCCCAGTAGGACGCCGGGCTGGCGAAACGGAAATCGGACAGCGGCCAGAAATGGCGATGGGCATCGTCGTGATGCAATGGAAAATCGAGGAGCGAATGCATGAGCATGCTGGCAATGAACATGCACAGGGCCTGCACGCGCGCTCGCCAGGCCAGCAGCCATGCCAGCCCCAACAGCGGGAAGGAGTGGAAAGCATCAAACACGGCTTGCCAGCCGGCATCGAAATAACCGTCGTGCCAGATGGCGCGCTCATGCATATCCGTCAATCTGGCCCACAGATAGAATATAAGCATCGGCGCATCGGGCGTCAGCGCCCCGGCTACAATCGCAACGGCATGCGTTTCGCGCACCGGCTTGCGAAACAGCAGCAAATTGACGATTGCATGCGCCGGGGTGTTCATGTTCTAACCGGCGAGCGGCGGATAATCAGTATATCCGTGTTCATCTCCGCCATAAAATGTGGTCGGATCCGCTTCGTTCAGGGCCGCATCCAGTTTGAAGCGCTGCGGCAAATCAGGATTGGCCAGAAACGGAATGCCATAGGCCGCCAGATCAGCGCGACCTTCTGCAATCGCCTGATTGCCGCGTGCTTTATCATAACCGCCATTGGCAATATAGAGGCCGACGAACTGTCTGCGGATTTCAGCCATATCGACGGCTCTGTCCACCTCGCCCGCCATCGTCACCTCAACAACATGCAAATATGCAACGCCAATGCCTGTGAGCATTTTAGCCGCCTGATTAAACAGGGCCTGCGGATCAGAATCATGGATATCGTTAAATGCATTGACCGGCGAAATACGCACGCCGACCTTGCCTGCGCCGATCCCGGAGGCAACGGCATCAGCAACCTCCCCGAGCAGGCGAATCCGGTTTTCAATCGAGCCGCCATAGCGATCGCTGCGCTGATTGGTTCCATCGCGCAGAAACTGATCGAGCAAATAACCGTTGGCCGAATGGATTTCCACGCCGTCAAAGCCGGCCCGCACGGCGCAGCAGGCGGCATGGCGATACTGCTCGACGATGCCTGGAATTTCTTCTGCATCCAGCGCCCGCGGCTCGACAAAATCCTTCAGCCCTTCATACGTGAACGCCTGACCCGCCGCTTTAACCGCAGAAGGCGCAACCGGTTTGTCGCCGCCGTGGTAATCCGGGTGCGAAATGCGTCCGCAGTGCCAGAGTTGGCAGAAAATTCGTCCTCCCGCATCATGAACTGCATGGGTGACGGCTTGCCAGCCTTTGATTTGAGCATCCGTGAAAATGCCGGGCGTGGCCGGATAGCCTGCTCCCTGCTCCGATACCTGAGCGCCTTCGGTGACAATTAGCCCGGCGCTGGCGCGTTGGCGATAATATTTTGCCATAAGCGCAGTCGGAATGCCTTCAGGCGCACGGTTGCGCGTCATTGGCGCCATCACCATGCGATTGGATAGTTCAAGATTTCCCATCCGGATCGGCGAAAACAGATTTTGGCTCATCTCGCATCCTGTTGCTTCATCAATACGCAACACAGCGCCCTGGGCGGATCATTCAGCGCCATGCGTTGAAACTGGCAGTCGCGCGCTTGCATCAGTTCGAATCCATTTGCAAACAGACGGCGAATATCTGTTGCATCATAGCGGCACGGCGGCCCCATTTCGCTGGTCTCATCCTTATGGAAACATTTGAGCAGCAGCGCGCCGTTTGGTCTGAGCAGTCGGGTGACGGTCGCAAGATAGGCCTGCTGATCCGCAGGCTCCGGAAAACAGTGGAATATGCCGCGATCCAGCACCAGATCGAACGGGCCGGTTAATCGGGAATCAAGCACATCATCGACAAGGCTTTCAATCGAAACGCCCTCTCTTCCGGCCAGCAGGCGGGTGGCTTCGACAGCGCTGCGCGATATATCCGTAGCCGTCACGGAGAATCCGCGTTTGGCCAGAGCAATGGATTGCGTGCCGGGGCCGCAGCCGATATCAAGCGCGTTGCCTGAGGTGATTTCAAAGCGCTCCAGCGCCTGTTCGATATCGACATCCATGCCAGGATGGAACCAGGGCAGGCATTCCACCGATGTTTCCTGATAACGCGCTTCCCAGCCTGCATTGGCCGGCGGCTTCCAGGCCTTGTCCCAATGCCCGGCATGCACAATCTCGGCCAGCGGCCTGCGTGTTCTGGGCGCGGCTTCCATGTCTTGGAAATCCTCGCCCAGACTGTCCGCTGCGCCGGGATAGCCGATGGCAGTGACGCTTATGACATGTATCTGCTCAGGCAGCCCTATGGCCTGCTTCAACGCATCAGCATCAAAGCCGCCCATCTGATGACTGACCAGCCCCAGTGACCCCGCTTGCAGGCAGAGGCATATGGCGGCCTGCCCGGTGTCAAACTCGGCCCAGCGATTCGGATTTCCGTTATGTGAAAAAGAAGGCGCGGCGGCGGTTACAATCAATACCGGCGCATGCATGGCCCAGAGCCGGTTTTTTGCTGCCAGACATGCCAGAATTCCTTGCCAGTCGTCCTCGTGCTCAAATCGGTTTGCCACAACAAAGCGCCATGGCTCTTCGCCAAAGCAGGATGGCGCCCAGCGCGCCGCCTCCAGGCATGAGGCGAGCGTCTCTTCCGTGATTTGTCTCTCCGGATCGAAAGCGCACGTGCTCCATCGCTCTGCCAGCAGCCTTTCAATCGGCGCCTGCACATTCATACGTTGTTGAGCCATATGCTTCTCCTTTGCGGTTATGATTTATTTCTGTTTCACGCCCTCGATGGAGAAAAACAACTCCACATTTTCAGCTGCCGGGCCGAGCATGCTGCCTTTGAGCATGTTGTAGTCGGAAAGATGCAGCACGGCGCTGCCTGTGAAACCGCGCCGGAATCCGCCCCATGGATCCTTGCCGGCGCCGATCCGTGTGACTTCAAATTCGATCTCCTTGCTGACGCCGCGCAATGTGAACTTGCCTTTCAGCAGCCCCCTGCCATTTCCCCTGTCTTCATAAGAGGTGCTCTGAAAGGTCGCTTTCGGGTACCTGGCGACATCGAAAAAATCCGGGCTGCGCAGATGTTTATCGCGCTCGGCGTGGTTGGTGAATACGCTGGCCACATCAATTTCAGCGTGAACGCTGTTGTTGGCCGGGTTGGCTTCATCGTAGGTGAATGAGCCGTTGAATACATTAAAATTGCCGATCAGCCAGCTAAATCCCAGATGCTTGATTTTAAACTGGATAAAGGCGTGCTGTCCCCTGATATCGAAGGCATATTGTTCAGCCGCCTGCGCCTGTAGCGTAAAGGCCAGCATCAGAAGCAGTGTTGCAAACAGATGTTTTATTTTCATTGTCGTTCTCCCTTGTTGTTTCGGACTCTCCCGAACATTCGTAACAGGGTGTTATCCCTGTCAATATAATGGTGTTTCAGCGCTGCGCCGGCATGCACGGCGGCAAGCGCGACAACGGCCCATGCCAGATAGCGATGAGTCTGGCCGACCATGTCCGCCTGCTCTTTGGTGAATGAGAGGCTTGCCGGCACGGTGAACCAGCCGAACACGTCAATGCCAACGCCTGTAGCCGTGGGAATAAGATAGCCCGCAGCAGTAACGGCGAAAAGCAGAAGATAATGCATGCGATGCACGCCGAGCGCCACAAACTGTTCCCACGCCGCGCCGGCCAGAGCGGGGCGCTGATTAGTCAACCGCCAGATGAATCGAAAAACCAGCGTAAACAACAGCAGCATGCCAGCGCCCTTGTGGATATAAGGCGCATCGTGATACCAGCGATCGTAATAACCCAGATCCACCATCCACAGCCCCAGCCAGAACATGGCAAAGACCGCAACAGCCATCAGCCAGTGCAAAACAATGGCGACCAGTCCGTAAGATGTGGATGTATTGCGCAGCACTCATCAACCTCCGTGATTGCCGTTTCCGGCGGACAAAGTATCGGGGGTAAATGATTTATAAAAAGCATAAAAAATAGATAGACTTGATTAGCATATCGAATCATCTTTGGCTTATGACACTGGAACAGCTACGCGCCCTCTGCGCTGTGGTCGAGAAGGGCGGCTTTCATGCCGCATCCGTTGCGCTGTTTCGCAGCCAGTCGGCCGTCAGCATCGCCATTAAAAATCTGGAGCAGGAGTTAGGGCTTTCGCTGTTCAATCGCGATGCCTACCGCCCGGTGTTAACATCGCAAGGCCAGGTGCTCTATGACAAGGCCAGGAGCATTCTCTCCCGTGGCGAAGAGTTTTCCAGTATCGCCAGGCATTTCGCTGAGGGCGAAGAGACCGAGGTGTCCATTGCGCTCAGCGCCATTGCCCCGGTTGAACAGGTGCTGGACGTGATTAAGCAGATTTCCGAAACCGCGCCCGCCACCCGCATGAGCCTGCAAATTGAAAACATGGGCGGCACGCTGGAGCGTTTACTGGAAAAGGAGGTTGATTTCGCCATTGCCGAGCGATTCATGCCGGTTGATCACGTTGAGGAAGTGCGCCTGACCTCCACGAAAATGGTTGCCGTAATCTCGGCTGATTTTCCGCTGGCCGCGCGCTATCCCGCCATCACTGTTGCTGATCTGGAGGCCTGCGTGCAGGTGGTGGTGCGCGATACCAGCCGCAATCAGCCAAAGCAGAGCGCAGGCGTGCTCGAAGGCGCAAGCCAGTGGCTGGTCAATGATTTCGACATGAAGAAACGCATAATCCTTTCAGGCGCCGCCTGGGGCCGCATGCCACGCCACCGCGTCGCCGAAGAACTGGAAAACGGGAAGCTTCTGCAACTCTCCGGCAAAGAACTCGAACCGCTACAGATTGATATGCACCTCTTCCGCCGCACGGGCGAACCCATGGGCCCCGTCGGCGAACGCCTCTGGCAGTTGCTTCAGCAGTGCCAGTATTAACGCGCATGGATTGTTTGTTGCACGGCATCTGCCCGACGCATCCCTGATTGGCTGTTTGGCGGGTAAATCGCCGGAGATTTTGCATAAGTTCAGGCGCGTCCTAGAATGCTGCGATGTCATTCCTGTCACCTGCAAACCATGTGCGCATCAAAATCTGCGGCATCACCCGGCTTGCGGATGCAATGGCCGCCTCGAAACTCGGCGTTGATGCGCTTGGCTTTGTTTTTTATGACAAATCGCCCCGTTACATTGAGCCCGCAAAAGCGGCGGCGATCATCCGGCAACTGCCGGACTCTGTTTCTGCCGTGGGCCTGTTTGTCAATCCGGCGCAGCAGCAGATTGATGATGCGCTGGCATGCTGCCCGCTGAATGTTATTCAGTTGCACGGGCATGAAACCGGGGAATTTTGTCAGGCTCAGGTTTTGCCCGTGATAAAAGCAGTCGCCATCAGTTCGGCGGATGATTTGCCGCGCGTCGCATCCTTTGGTTGCGCGGTTCTGCTGGATGCCAAAGCGCCGGCAGGCGTTTTTGGCGGCATTGGAAAGGCGTTTGACTGGTCCGTGCTGCATGGCCTCGCCCACGCCTTCCCGCTGATTCTGGCTGGCGGGCTGAACGCGGATAATGTCAGCCGGGCGATGCAGGTTCGCCAATGGCATGCGCTGGATGTATCCTCCGGCGTTGAAGCAGCGCCGGGCCTCAAGGACAGTGAAAAAATGCGCGCCTTTGTCGCCACGGTGAACAGCAAGGCCAGGGAGAGTCAGTGAGCCTGTCAGAACAATCATTTTCAAGCATGTACAATCTGGATATCACCCACGCCCCGGATGACGGCGGCCATTTCGGTCGCTTCGGCGGCCGTTTTGCGGCTGAAACGCTGATGCAGCCGCTCAGGGAGATTGAACGGGCCTTTTTCGATGCCTGGAATGATGAGGCGTTTCATGCCGAGCGTCTGTCGCTGCTGAGAAATTATGTTGGCCGGGCCACCCCGCTCTATCATGCCGAGCGCCTGTCGAGGGAGACTGGCGGGGCGCAGATTTATTTGAAACGGGAAGACTTAACGCATACCGGAGCGCACAAAATCAACAACACCATTGGCCAGGGGCTATTGGCCCGGCGCATGGGCAAACGGCGCGTCATCGCCGAGACCGGCGCCGGCCAGCACGGCGTCGCCACGGCCACGGTCGCCGCCATGTTCGGCATGGCCTGCGACATCTTTATGGGTCGTGAAGATATTTCGCGGCAAATGCCCAATGTGCTGCGCATGCGGCTGCTCGGCGCCAATGTCATTCCTGTCGATTCCGGCACAGCGACGCTGAAAGACGCCGTCAATGAGGCGCTGCGCAACTGGGTGGCGACGTGCGAAGACACCTTTTACATCTTTGGCACGGCGGCAGGCCCGCACCCCTACCCTCTGCTGGTGCGCCAGTTTCATGCCGTGATCGGGCAGGAGGCGCGCGCCCAGATTCTGGAGCAGGCCGGCAAGCTGCCGGATGCAGCCATCGCCTGCGTCGGCGGCGGCTCCAACGCGATAGGGCTGCTGCATCCGTTCAGGGATGATGCGGATGTACGCCTGGTCGCAGTTGAAGCTGCCGGCCATGGCCTGAAAAGCGGAGCGCATGCGGCTTCTCTGGCGGCAGGCAAGGCCGGCATCCTGCATGGCAATCTGACCTATCTGCTGGAAGATGCCGAGGGCCAGATTCAGAGCACGCACAGCATTTCCGCCGGACTCGATTATCCGGGCGTCGGGCCGGAGCTGGCATTTATGCTTGAGTCCGGGCGGTTGCAGCTGGATGCGGCAACGGATGACGAGGCCATGCAGGCGCTACAGTATCTGACCCGAATCGAAGGCATCATACCGGCCCTTGAATCCAGCCATGCGCTGGCTGCGGGCGTGCGCATCGCCAAATCAATGCGCCCGGAGCAAAATATTATTATCAACCTGTCAGGCCGTGGCGACAAGGACATGAATACGGTGTTCCGGCATCTGGGCTGGCTGGAGGATGCGGCATGAGCCGGCGATTGTCGGCTGTTTTCGATCGTTGCAGGAAGGAAGGGCGCGCTGCGCTGGCAGGCTATCTGACTGCGGGCGATCCGGATGTTGACACATCCCGGCAACTGCTGCTGGCGCTGGCGGCGCAGGCGGACATCCTTGAAATCGGCATGCCGTTTTCCGATCCGATGGCCGACGGGCCGGTGATCCAGGCGGCCAGTGAGCGAGCGCTGGCTGCGGGCGCGCATATAGACGATGTGTTCGAGTTGACCCGGGCAGTGCGCGCCGCCCATGCCGATCTCGGCATTGTGCTGATGGGCTATGCCAATGTGCCCTATGCCATGGGCTTTGAATCCTTTGCGGCGAGGGCGAAGGCATGCGGCGTTGATGCAGTGCTGATCGTTGATATTCCGCCGGAAGAGGGACATATCTGCGATGAAGCCCTGAAGCGGCACGGACTGGATCGAATTCTGCTGCTCTCTCCAACATCAACGGATGAGCGCATTCGCCTGGCCAGCGCCAATGGCGGCGGCTTTATCTACTATGTTTCGCTGACCGGCATTACCGGCGCAGATATAGGGGACATGGCGGAAATAAGGCGGAAGGTGGATCATATCAGAACAATGAGCAATCTGCCTGTCTGCGTCGGCTTTGGCGTAAAAACAGGCGCGCAGGCGGCTCGAGTGGCGGAGTTTGCCGATGGCGTGGTGGTCGGAAGCCATTTTGTTTCCCGCATCTGCCAGGCAGGAGAGGCTTGCGATATTATTGCCGCCATGTCATCTTCAGCACTGAACATGCGGCAGGCCGTTGCTGCCGGAAGGAAGGAGCATCAATGAGAATTAAAGTGCTGGGTTGTTATGGCGGACAGCTGCTGGGTTTTCATCTCACGTCATTTCTGGTGAATGACTCGATTCTGCTTGATGCCGGCTCGCCTACCGAGGCGCTGTCGCTGGAGGAGCAGCACGGCATTCGCCATATCTGCCTCTCGCACACCCACCTTGATCATATCAAGGATATCGCCTTCATGGCTGATAATCGCTCGCTCAAGCGTCTGGGCGGATGCAAGGAAAATCGCACCATCACCATTCACACGCTGGCAGAAAATAACCGCACCCTGAAACAACACTTCCTCAATAACGAGATATGGCCCGATTTCACCTGCATCCCGACCAAAGAGGACGCCATTCTTCATCTTCGTGATATTGAGCCGGAACAGTCGTTTGAGCTTGACGGCGTCACCGTTACGCCCATTTTGGTCAATCACCCCGTTCCATGCACCGGCTTTCTGCTTGATCAGCATGGCAAACAATTCATCTACACCGCCGATACCAGCACCACGGATCGAATCTGGGAAGTGGCTAATGAACAGCCGAACCTGAAAGGCATTATTGTGGACTGCTCTTTTCCCAATCAATATCAGTACCTGGCGGACATCAGCGGCCACCTGACCCCGGATGGCGTGATCAATGAACTTAAAAAATTCAACGGCCTCGGCAGGATTCCTGTCTATTTATATCATATGAAGCCGGAATCCCTCAGCATCATGGCGGCGGAAATTGCCGAGGCTGATGTCGCCCATCTGCATACCCTGACACAGGTAGATGAATTCCTTTTTTAACATGAAACAAACAACGCGCGTTGATCTGATTCCCGCTCTCCGCTTGAGGGG
>CAYTFI010000030.1:0-15104 GCA_964437065.1 uncultured Zetaproteobacteria bacterium
CATTGCTTCACAAGACTTGCTTATCGCGGGGTGGAAAAAATCCATGCGCGTTAACCTGACTGTTCGCGTTCATTCGCGCTTCGACTTTCTTCTTTCCTGACTGTGTAATGCCTGTGACCGGCGGCTTCATAATAGATACGCGTCTGCATCTCCTGAATCAGGCCGATGCCAAACAGCAGGATGCCGGTGACGATCAACAACGAGCCCAGTTGCAGCATGGGCCGGCCTGCCAGCTCGGCCCCGAACAGCAGCTTGTCCATGGCCAGCCAGAGGTCAATGCCAAGGCCGGTCGTCAGGGCGAGCAGGCCGGCCGGACCGAACAGGTGCAGAGGCCGGTCGGTAAAGTGCTGAAAAAACAGCACAAGCATCAGATCCACAAGCACGCGGATCGTGCGTCCGATGCCATATTTGCTCTCTCCATGCAGGCGCGGACGATGGCGCACCACTTCTTCGCCAATGCGGGCGCCATAAAGATCGGCCAGCGCCGGCAGGAAACGATGTTGCTCGCCATAGAGACGCAGGCCCTTGGCCAGGTCAGCGCGCATCAGCTTCATCGGACAACCATAATCGTGCATGCGCACCCTGGTTGAGCAACGGATCAGCGCATTGGCCATGCGTGAAGGAAGCTTGCGCGACAGCCCCGCATCCTGCCTGTCCTTGCGCCAGCCATTCACCATATCCAGATCATCGCGCCGCAGGCGCTCCAGCAGCTTGAGAATATCCGCCGGGTCGGTCTGCAGATCGCCATCCATATAGGCGATGAACTGGCCGCGCGCACGCTCAAAGCCAGCGCTCATGGCGGCTGTCTGGCCATAATTCCGGCGCAGCTGAAGGCAGACCACCCGCTTGTCGGTTGATGCGGCCTCTTTAATCGCGGCTGCCGTGCCATCGTCTGAGCCGTCATCAACCAGAATCAGTTCATAATTCTGACCCGCCAGCTTGTCGGCTGTCTCCTGAACCAGAAGCGGGACGTTTTCCTGCTCCTGATACAGCGGCACGACAATCGAAATTAATGGCGTATCCATTTTATTCGTCTCCTTTGAGCGGCTTCAGGCTTATCAGCATCAGCCACCGGCGGGCATACAAACCGAAAACCCGCTTATGCACAATCAGATAAGGCGCTATGCCCGCCGGCAACTCTGCCAGCGCATTTTGCGTTGTGACAACGGCCTTGCCCTGAACAAGCCAGTCGCCGACCTCCTCCGGCGTGGCCAGGCGGGGCAAAACCCCGCCATGATAATAGAGCAGCGAAGGCTGAAAATAACGAAATGTCGCCAGGCTCTCGCCATCAAATCCGGCCACATTCGCCTGCCGGGCAAGCTCGCGCGCCACCTTGTGATGATCAATGCTCCGCACTGACCAGCCGCTTAATAACAGCACGCAAGCCATCATAGCCGCCGCCAGCATGATCCACGCATCATTGCGCCTGCGCCAGAGCAGCCAAACAGCAGCGATCAGCAGCGGCGCAAAGGCCAGCATCACCAGTGATTCACCCGGCCACTTTTTGTCGATGGCAATGCCTCCTGCCAGCATGATGACAGTCGATAACAGCATGGCGCCTACGACCATCCAGCATGCGGCGCGGCGCCGATCCGCATCCCCTGCATGCAACCATGCGCCGGCCATCAGGAATGCAGCCGCCGGGAATGCCGGCAGGATGTAGTTCGGCAACTGCGTGCGGGCAATGCTGAAAAAGATGATAAACGCCCCTGCCCAGCACAGCATAAACAGTCGCAGCGGCTGCGCCCGCAATGCCTTCAACCGCCATGATCCAAACAGCAGCGTTGCGGCCAACAGTCCCGTCCACGGGAACCAGCCAAGCAAATAGCTGACGATGTACAGACCCGGAAAGCCGCGATGCCCCTGTAGCGGCTCGCTGAAGCGGTCAAGATTATGGTGAAAAATAAAGCCGTGGAGCCATTCGCCGTCGGTGATCACGCCGACGCCGACATACCATGGCAGGGCAATCAGCAGGGCGATTGCGGCGCCTTTGAAGGGATGAAACGTGCGCCAGCCCTTCCAGTCTCCCGTCAGGGTGAGAAAGGCCGACAGCACAAGCACGGGCATCAGGCCGGCGACAGGGCCTTTGGCCAGCAGTCCCAGGCCGAGGGCGACATAGGCCTGCAGCAACAGCTTCGGCATGGCGGCGGATGGCCGCTCCTTTTGCTCCAGATAGACAATCAGAAAGGCAGGCAGGGCGAATCCGAGGCTGAGCATCAATAGCGGATCGGGCACGGCGGCGCGCGCAATGATGATAACGTGCAGCGCCGCAGCGAACAGCGTAGCGGCCATCAGCGCGGCCTTGCGATCGCCCAGCAGGCGCTCGCCCATCTTCCAGATCACGATAACCAGCCCGCTCATGGACAGCGCCGAGGGCAGGCGCGCCGTCCATTCATTGACGCCGAACAGGGCATTAAGCGGCATCATCAGCCAGTAAATCAGAATGGGCTTGTCAAATCTCAGCGCGCCATTGAACATCGGCGTCCACCAGTTGCCGGCCAGCAACATTTCACGGGCGCAAACTGCATTGTTCGGTTCATCCACGTCCCAAAGCGTATGGCCGCCAAGGAAGGCGAAGAAATTGACCGCGCAAAGCAACAGCAACCAGAGCAGCGGGCGGCGAAGGATAAACTCAGTCATCCAGCCATAACTCCAGCGATTGCCGCAGCAAATCGTGATCGCCGTGCAGAAACAGGCGTTTGCGACGGGAAGCATGGCCTGAAGCCACCTCTATGTCGGATCGCGGCAAATGCATATGTTTGGCGATCAGGCAGATGATGGCGTCGTTCGCCTTGCCATCCTGAGGCGCTTGCCTGATGGCAATCTTGAGCGCGCCGCCATGCATGCCGCGCAGTTCGTTTCGCCTGGCGCCGGGCTGTGCATGGACATTCAGATAGAGCCCGCCTTTGCCATGCTGCAATGCCTCTGCCAGCGGGTGCTTTTTCACATCATCGGAAGGGAGGGATGGCGTTTCGCGCTTCCGCCTTGCAGTTGCGCGCCTGCTCGCGTCCATTCGCGCTTCGCTTAACCGCCGTGCAGAATCTGAAAGGCGATGCGGCCCAGCGTCGGCACCAGAAAATTGTCCAGAAACATCACGCCCAGCAGCGCAATCATGGGCGAAAAATCGATGCCGCCAAGATAGGGCACGCGGCGTCGGACAGGATACAGGATCGGCTCGGAAAGCTGGGTGATAATACGGACAATCTGATTGTAGGGATCCGGGGAAACCCAGGAAAGCACAGCGCGCGCAATGATCACAATCGTCACCGTCATCAGCACCACATGCAGCACTCCTGCCAGCGCCTGCAGGAAATAGCCGATAATAAACATCACTCGTCCCCCATCTGTTCCGAACGTTTGCAGGCCGCCACAATGCCCTCGCGAACTGCGGCGGGCAAGCCCATTTCATACATCTTGTCCAGCGCCGCCTGCGTGGCGCCGCCGGGGCTGGTGACCTGATGCCGCAAGTCCGGGGCTGAATGGCTGCTTTCGATCAGCATCTTGCCGGCGCCATACGCCGTTTGCAGCGCCAGTCTGGCCGCCAGATCCTCAGTCAGGCCAAGCTTTGCGCCGGCAGCCTGCATGATTTCCGCCAGCAGGAAAAAGTAGGCCGGCCCGCTTCCCGATACGGCGGTAACGGCATGCATCTGCTTTTCATCTTCAACGCGGGCTGTTTCGCCGCAGGCCCTCATCACATACTCGGCGCGCGCCTGGTGCTCGGGTCCCGCCTCGCTGAACAACACCGACATGCCCGCGCCGATCATGGCGGGCGTATTGGGCATGACACGGATAAGATTGGCGTCTGCGCACAGCCATTGCCGCAAGGATGCAGTTGTTACGCCGGCGGCGATGCTGATCAGACTTGCATCCGGCTGCAGATGCGCCGACAAATTTCTCACGACATCCGCCATCTGCTGCGGCTTGACCGCCAACACCAGCACATCTGCGCCTGCCGCCGCCAGCGCATTATCTGCAAACGCAGCGATGGCATATTTTTCAGCCAGAAACGCCCGCCGTTCCTGCTGCGGCTCGGCAACGCAGATGTTTTCGCTCGCATGGCCTGCCCGCCGCAGGCCTGCAATCAACGCCTCGGCCATATTGCCGCCGCCCACAAAGGCTATATGTAATTGCCGCATATTTCTTCCCTGTCCACAAATCTTTTGCCGGCAACGACCCGGGCTACGCTGCGCCTGCCGAGCCGTTGCTTTTATTGTAATCGAACAATGTTGAGCCAATGCGAACGATTGTCGCGCCCTCTTCAATGGCTGTCCGATAATCGCCGCTCATGCCCATGCACAACTCAGCAAAGCTTCCACCGAAAAGCTCATCCCGCAAGCGGCGCAGCCGGCGAAAGGCGCTGCGAACATCGCCATCTCTCGGAGCCATGCCCATCAGACCGCATAATTTCAGATGATCGATTGCCGACAGGGACTCGGCAAATACGGCGGCATCCACAGGCTGGATGCCGCGCTGTTCCGGATTGTCTGCAATATTGACCTGAATCAGCACCGGCAGCTGCCGGCCCGTGACATGTTGCGACACCGCGCCGGCTATCTCCAGATTATCGCAACTGTGCCACATGGCGGCCTGCCTGCCGATGTATTTGGCCTTGTTCTTCTGCATGGGCCCGATCATGTGCCATTCACATTGCGGCCAGCGGGCGGCCCGATCGCGCAGCCCCTGCGCCCTTGATTCGCCAAAGTGGATCTGTCCCGCCCCGATCAATGTTTCAACCGCCGCATCCGGCGCATATTTGCTGACCGCCAGCAGTTGCACGTGCGCCGCCTGCAATATATCGCGCAGCCCCTGCCAGCGCAGCAACAGGGCGTCTGCCTGATCAGCCCCAGGCGACACGCTGATCCACCGCCCGGCTCAGGGTGTGCTCATCCAGATATTCCAGCTCGCCGCCCTCCGGAATGCCCCGGGCGATGCGCGAAATGCGCACATTCGCATCCTTATAGCGCTGGGCCAGAAAATGCGCCGTAGCCTCGCCATCGACGGTGGCGCTGGTGGCCAGAATCAGCTCCCTGATCTCAGACGCCACGCGCGCATCCAGTGATTTCAGACGCAACTGCGCCGGCCCGACGCCGTCAATCGGACTCAGGCGGCCATGCAAAACATGATAATGCCCGTGATAGCTCTGACTGCGCTCCATCATCAGCACATCAACCGGCTGCTCCACCACGCACGCCATATGCATCTGCCGTTTCGAATCGCAGAACTGGCAACGCCCATGCTCAGCGAAACAACCGCAACGCTCGCAAAAGCCCACCTGCTCATGCAGGGATTTCAGCGCCCCGGCCAGGTTGCAAGCGTCACCGGCGGGGCGGGAAAGCAGGTTCAGGCCCAGTCGCATGGCCGTTTTCGGCCCCACGCCCGGCAGGCTCGCCAACATCTCCACCACGCGGGCGAGAGGGGCCGGCATGCCCGGAAAATGCATCAAAATGAAAAGCCCGGCGGCAGCGGCAGGCCGGATATCAGGCCCTGCTGCTTCTGCTTGCTCAATTCTTCCGCCTTGTGCGAGGCGTGATTAACGGCCGCAGCCACCAGATCTTCAATCAGCGCCTTGTCCTGCTCCTGCCACAGCGACGGATCGATTTCCACCCGACGCACGACCCGATCCCCGCTCATAACGACTTGCACCATGCCGCCCCCGGCCTCTCCGGTGACTTCCATGCCAGCCAGCTCCTGCTGCATCTTCTGCATATCTTCCTGCATCTTTTTGGCCTGCTGCATCATTTTACCAATATTCATCACTCAACTCCCGACCCGTCTTCAACGCCCGCCGGCATCACCTTCACCAGTTGCGCATCCATTTCCTTCATGATGGCCTGAACATGCGGATCATCTTCGGCCTGTTTGCGCAGTCGCGCCGCCTCGGCCCGCGCCTGTCGGGTGCGCTCTTCGGAAAGCGATTCCCCGCCCTGACCCTGTTGCGACTCCCAGAACACTTCACGCCCGAGCCATTCAACAAAGGCCAGGCGATCAGCGCCGGCAATGGCGCGCTGCTGATGCCCGTCCAGCGCCAGGCGCACCTTGGGGCCAAACTCAAGGCAAATGACATGCTCCAGAATGGCGGATATGCCCGGCTTGATCCGGCCAAAGGCCTCCACCGCCTGTTGCCAGCTGGCAAACGAGGCGCCGGGGCCGCCCGCCTTGTCGTGCAATGGCAAGTTCGGCGTCGATTCCCCGCCGGCCCCGGCTATCGCCTCCGCCGCCTTTTCTCCGGGGTCTTTTCGGCCCCCGCTCGCGGCAGGCGACGGGTCCGGCAGAGCCGCCGCCGGCGTCACTGCCGATATCGCATTCAGGCCGCACAGGCGCATCAGCGCCATTTCGGCCCCCATGCGCTGATCCGCCAGCATAAGATCTCCAATGCCGTGCAGCAGCACCTGATAACGCAGATCCAGCGCCTGGAAGCTCAGGCGCGCCGCATGCGCCTTTAGCCATGCGCGCTGATCGGCATCGACCTCCTGGCCCGGTAGCGAGGCGTCGACGCGCAGGCAGGATAACTGATGCCACAGGCGGGCAAGCTCCTGCAACAGCATTCTCGGCGCATGCCCGGCGTCCACGGCTGCACGCATGCAATGCACCGCTGCGGCTGCATCGCCGTCAAAAACAGCCGCAGACAGGCTGCGCACCGTCTCGCCGCCGACCATGCCCAGGGCTTGCTGAACATCTTCGGCGCCAAGCCGGTCGCCGGCATAGGCCAGCACCCGCTCGGCCAGCGACAGGGCGTCGCGCACGCTGCCATCGGCGGCCCGGGCAATAGCCGCCACGGCATCCGCATCCGCCCTGATGGATTCGCGATCAAAGATATGCCTGAGATAATCAGCAATTTCGTTCTGGCCAAGTCTGCGCAGATCAAAGCGCTGGCAACGTGAGCGCACGGTGACGGGCAGCTTGTCGGTTTCGGTTGTCGCCAGTATGAACATCACGCTGGCGGGCGGCTCTTCCAGCGTCTTGAGCAAGGCATTAAAGGCGCCTTTGGACAACATATGCGCTTCATCAATAATATAAACTTTGGTGTTCAGCGTTGAAGGAGGGTAGCGCACGCCATCAAGGATTTCCCGGATATTATCCACGCCCGTATGGCTGGCCGCATCCAGCTCCTGCACATCAAGATTCGAGCCACTGGCAATGCCCTGACATGCGGCGCACTCGCCGCATGGCTCTCCGGCGGATGGATGCTTGCAATTCACCGCCATCGCCATCAATCGCGCAATGGTGGTCTTGCCGACGCCGCGAATGCCGCAAAGCAGGTAGGCATGGGCAAGATTGCCGCTGGCCAGTGCATTTTTCAGCGTGCGCACCACTACATTCTGGCCAACCAGATCGGCAAATTTCTGCGGCCTCCAGCGACGCGCCAACACCAGATATGACATGCGGCTACTCTACGGCCTGTCTATCAGGGCGCAATGACTGGGGGGATGTAAATTTAGCGGCAAGGGGTAAGGCGCAAGGGCGTCGAACGCCGCCCCTCACGGGCAAGCTCAATCAAGCCGTGTGCGCTCTTCCTGTTCCTGGGCGGTTTTGCATTCGATGCACAGCGTAGTCACCGGGCGCGCTTGCAGGCGCTTGATGCTTATATCTCCGCCGCAGGATTCGCACTCGCCAAAATCGCCGTCTCTGAGGCGTTCAATGGTCTGGTTGATCTTCTTGATCAGCTTTCGCTCACGATCTTTTATGCGCAGATCAAAATTCCGGTCTGTTTCCATGCTGGCCTGATCCGTCGGATCGGGAAATGAGGTCTGTTCCTGCCCATGCATAGCCTGCATATTGTCGCTCTGTCCCTCTTCAAGGGTCGCTTTCCAATTGCACAGTTGCTTTTCAAAATCCGCCAGTTGTTTCTTTGTTAGCGTCATGACAATACCTCCAACACATCGACAGACGCACAGGCCTGCCGGAAAAGGGCGCGAACATTAGCGATTCCTGCCAAGGGTGTAAATACAGGCGTTCAACACCCCGATAACGGGAATTATCCGGCAGACCCTAGCCCAGAAGCTCTGAAAAATGGCCTTGCCAACGCCCGGCCAGCTCCGCCAGCGGCAATGGCTTTGTGGTATCCGACAGGCTGACAGCCGCCTTGCCAAGCCCGCAGGGGTTGATGGCGGCGAACCAGCAGGGGCTGACATCGACATTCAGCGCCATGCCGTGAAAGGCGACGCCGCGTGAAATGCGCACGCCGAGCGCTGCGATTTTACCTGTCGGGCGCCAGACGCCAGGGAAGCCCTTACGGCGTTCTGCATGCACTTCAAGCGAGGCCAGCAGATCAATGCAGGATTGCTCCAGCAGATGGACGTATTGCTTCACGCCCAGCCCGCGCCAGCCCAGATGAATTACCGGATAGAGCATGATCTGGCCGGGACCGTGGAAGGTCATTTCTCCACCCCGATCCGATTGAATCAGCGGAGCTGGAAGCGCCTCCTGCAAGCGGTTATCCACCCCGCGCCGACCTGTCGTATAGACCGCTTCATGCTCACAGGCCCAGATGATTTCATTAGCCAGGCCGCTTGCCACTGCCCTGGCGCGTTGCTGCATCTCAAGCCAGAAAGGCTCATAGGCCTGTCGCCCCAGCCATTCGGAATCCGGCATCAATTTTCCCTGCGCCGTCTGGGGATCAGACCGGCCTGCGCCTGCGCGCCCACAGTATCAGCAGGGAGAGAAGCAGCAGAACAGGCATCGAATAATCTGGCTCGCCAGTAGAAATGATGCAGCCGCCGCCACCTGTCGCAGCGGCTACAGTTGCTGTCGCCGCTACGGTGAGTATGGCGGCATTGGCGTCGATCAGGCCAATGCCTGTTACGTCATCATCGCCCACGCCGGCGCGATCACCGGTAATATCGACTGCGGTAGTTTCAATGGCCGTGTTAATTTCCGCTGGCGTCAAAGTTCCATTGCGCTGGCGAATCAATGCGGCGATAGCGGCGGCATTGGGCGCGGCGGCGGAGGTGCCGAAAAAGTTTGGAAAAGCATCCGGTTCGCCAAACTGACCGCCCGTATTGGGGTTGCCGCTGCCAAAGAATCTGGTGTTATTGCCATCGACAGCAGAGATGTCCGGCTCGAAGCTGGTGCGCGGGGCGTATGCGCCGGTATTATCGAACTGGACGGTTAGCGATCCGCCACGCGAGCTAAAATCCTCCGGATCAGTGATAGCCGAAGGGCCCAGTGTTGGATCAAAAGCGGCGGTGTCATACCAGGGCACGGCGGCTACGGCGGAAACTCCCGCAGCCATCGTATGACCAAAGGCAGTAGGCCCGCCAACAGTTGATGCGCCGCTGGCGATGCCTTCAATCGAGGAGGTTGAGCCTAAGCCGATAAACAACAGGCGCAATTCGACAGGCGCCGCGGCGTTCTGGGGAATGGTTGTCTGGCTGCCGGCAAAATGATCTACGGCGACATATACCGTTCTGACAGCGCCGGTGTTGTTGGTATAAGAGGCAAGTTCAACGGCGTCCCCGGCAGGCGCGCCTGTGGTGCCCTGCATATTGCCGCCCCCCACGTTCAGGCGGCTGGCGAGTCCTGCCGCATCCGGTGTTGGCGATATGTACAGATCCATATCAATCTGTGCGCCGGCGCCTGCGCTGACGCTGTCGAAGGGCTGATTCCACTGCAGGATGAGCTGTAATTTATCCCCCGCTGCCAGCGTCACGGCGATAAAGCCATCGCGAATGGTGCCAGTAGCGCTCAAACCCCAGTTGTGCAAATCATTGCCGCTGGGCGGGTTCGCGGTGTCATCGACAGCGGGAACAATGTCGAGAAAATTCTGCCTGAAGCCATGGTTGGCGTCATTGCCGTGGGCTGAGTAAAAAGGGATGCCGGCGGCTACGCAGGCGGCTGCGGCCTGGGCGATAATGCCATCCTGATACATCGGCTCGTCGAGGTAAAAGATATCATCGACAACCACTGTGGCATTTACCGGCGCTGAACAGAGGCTGGTGATGGCCGTGGCAAAAGCCGCCTTGCTGGGGTTCGCCGTAGCAAAGGCGATCGCCGCGCCGGGGACAATATCATAGACAAGCTCCGCCATGGCCGCGCCCTCATCCGTGCATGAAGCGGCAATATCAGTGACCAGTTCCACCGTAGCCGGAAGATCGCCGCTGTCCTGTGAAGGGCTGCCGGTCAGCGCGCCTGCCACGCCTGCCGCCGGCGTCGTATTGCCATCGCGATTGCCGGCGCAGGCGAAGCTGTCCGATAATATGCCGATCTTCTGGCCCGTGCCATCCAGATTAAATGTTGCCTTGGCAATATCCGCTTTCAGGGCCACCGCCGCCCGGCTAAGCACCGAGCCGGCGCGTGTTTTGGCGCCGTGTTCACGTCTGATCGATCTTACTTCCGGGATGTTTGCCAGTTGCAGCAGCAGGGCGGGATCGCTGATAGTCGCCGCCACCCGATTATATCTGGCGGATATATAATCAATGGCGACCCCGGGCAGGCGCAGCTTTTGTTCAACCGCCGCATCAAGGCGGTTCATCACAAGATCAAGCTTTATCCGGCTGGCCCCTGCATTGGCTGCCGCCCTGCTCAATGACATCGCCGCCTGACCCGCCTGCTGTCCCAGTCGCAACAGGTTGATGCTGATTTTTCCTGCCTGTGGCGCGGACGAGTATTGCTGCACCTTGCTGTTCAAGTCCCCGGATGCCTGCGCCGGCAGGCTGATCAGCAAGCCGGTCAACAACTGCAGGCATGCGCAAGCCCTGAGCCCTGATTTCATTTCACATCTCTCGTTGACCCGCCCGACGAGCGAATTCCGGCGCCATGCTCGGGCTTAATCAGGCGCACCTCCGGCAGGCTGGCCAGTTGGTATAACAGGGCGGAATGATTTATGACCGCGGAAATTCGCCGGTAGCGCCCGGATTGAAACAGAATAGTCAGACCGGGCATCCGCAGTCGCCGACTGGCGGCATCATCCATGCGGTTCATCACAATATCAAGCACGACGCCGCCCCCGACGGTGCGAATCCCGGCATTGGCTGCAACAGCTGCAAATGATGCTCCGCGGCCTGCAGCCAATGCCTCGACGCACAGGAGCTTGCGATCAATCTTGTCCAGCCGGGAAAATTGCGGCCGGAGCAACGGACTGGAACAGCCGCTCTTCATCCCGGCCCCTGCTACATGTTCAGGCCTGGATTGGCCGCTCTGCATATTGCCCTCTTCGCCGACGGCGGCTGTCGCATTGATCTGCTGCGTGCAGCCCGCAATCAACAGGCAGGCGGTGGTCAACAGGCCCGTGGCGACATGCAATCCGTACAGATGTTTCATCATCAGTACCAACCGTTCTCCTTGAATGACAGAACCTCCTTGCCGGCGATGAGAAAATGATCCAGCATTTTTATGTCAAGCGGGGCGCAGGCCTCGGCCATGCGGCGGGTCAGGTCGATATCCTCCTGACTGGCGCGGGGCGTGCCGCCGGGATGATTGTGGAACAGAATAAGGCCCTTGGCATCCAGCTCCAGCGCCCGCTTCATCAGGTTGCGCGGATATACCGCAGCGCGATCCACGGTTCCCTCGAACAGAATCTGGGTGGCTACGTGCCGGTGCTGCTGATCGGTAAAAATCGCGCCGAAACACTCCATGCCGCGCCCCTGCACCAGCAGGCGCAGATGCGCTTTTACCTTGTCCGGCCGGTCAAACACCTTCTTGCCGGGCAGGTCGGATGCAAGATAACGCACCTCCACCTGCCGGATCAGGGTCAGGAAAACAGCGCCCTTTTCACCCACGCCCCTGGTCTGGGATAATTCCGCAACACTGGCGTCAAATACGCCGGCCAGGGTGCCAAAGATATCAAGCAGGCGCTTGGCAATCGGCTTCACATCGATGCGTGGAATTGCATATGTAAGCAGCAACTCCAACACTTCATAGTCGTGAAATCCATCAAAACCGCTTTGCGAAAAACGCTTTCTTAATCGCCGACGATGTCCCTGAGCGCTGTCATCCATCTACAATTTCACCTCAAAGCCGAAGCTAACATAAAAAAACGTAATTATTCAGCATGCTGTGTAATTGAATCAGATTATTCCTGTTTTGCCCCTGTCTGCGTGCAACGCACAGGCCGGAGATTACGGCGAAAAATTCTCCAAACAGGCGTAAACTCCGGGTTTTTTCCTTGTGCTCGAACAAATCAGGGGCAATCCGGGCTGTTACAAGCAATCTGATGGAGTCGAAAAAATCCATCCATGCCATTTTTTCTTCCGCCCTGTGCTTACCCGGGCTATCCATCTTTACGAGAAAAATCCATGCGATACGGGAGGATTGGGCGGTTGCGCTGCATGTAAGCGTATTACAGGCGCAACGCCAAACCGGATATGTATTCGACATTTGCCCCCGTTGTTGGCTAAACTGTAGCCATGCGATATCTCCGCCGGCAACTTATCGAGCTGCTCAACCTTGCACGACAACAGCATCGGATGGATATTGTCCCGCCGCGGCTGCTGGCGGCGCTGGTGCAGGATTTCCACTCTCTGCTGCCTATAGGCAAAAAAAGGCGGGTGGCAATGCGCAGCCGCACGCTTAGTCACGGCAATCTGCATCGTCATATTTTCACCATTCGCTGTCCCGATCAGGCGTTTTATCTTGATGCCATTAAAGGCTACTTGTTGCGGCGGGATATTCAGCCCATCAGTCAGCAGACCATGGTGGCGCGGATGGCTTGCGGGCCGGATGGCTGTGATCTGGAACTGCGACAGCCGGATGTGTTTGACGAAGACAACTTTATGTTCATCGCCCTGCACATTTCAGCCACCCTGACGCCGGAATCCGAGCCGTTGAGACGGGATATTCAGGCCATTTTACAGGCCGTTGATTTGTCGGTGCGCAGCTTTATGCCGATGCGCAGAGCCATTGCCGGGTGCGTCGCCCTGCTCATGCAGGATAATTCCGATGCGGCGGCGTTGCTGGACTGGATGAATGACAACCACTACCTTTATTTCGGCATTCTACACGGCGACAAGCATCTGGGGCTATTCAGAAACAGGCGCGTGTTCAACCGGGTCGCGCCCGGCCTGGCAGAGGATATCGCCTCGTTCTCAGCGGCTGAAACACCGGGCATTGACTGGCTCAATCTGAGTTCCAGTCAGCACTATCTCTATAGCGCAGCCATTATCGAAGTGGTTCGCGTCAGTTGGACAAACCGCGAGGGTGAGCTTGAATGCGCCATTATTATCGGCCATTTCTCACGTAGCGCCCGCTTTACCAATGCCAGCTATCTGCCCATTCTGTCTAAACACTGGCGCACCCTGTCAGATGATCCGCTGCTGTTGTATTCCGCTTTTTACCGCCGTGAGATCCGCACCCTGTTTGACCGTATGCCCAAGCGCATTCTGCTGGCTACGCGACCGGAAGACTGGCTGGCTCCGCTCAAGGCCATCATAGATCTGGCCGACCCGATGCAGGTGGTGGCGCATACGCTGCCGAGCCGACACGGCAATCTGGACGCCCTGATGATTGCCATTACGGCCAAACGATTCGGGCCGACTGTGATGGCGCGCATGCTGCAATCGCTCCACGGCGCCGGCCTTGTTACGCACGGATATGATTCATTTGGCACCGGCCCGCATAGAATCATTATTATCGGCATTGACAGCCCGGCTCCGGATATTTCCGGCAAAAGGCTGAATGATCTGGTGCGGCGCAGTATTGTGTTTTGGAAAGACAGCGCCAAATCCGAGTTGCTCAGACATGCCGACACGTTTGACCTCCCGGGCGCGCTTAAGGAACTTGAAGATATTCCGCCGTTGTATCAGGAGCTTTTTCCGCCGGCGCAGTTTCCGCGTGACCTTGCCATGCGGCAATCTGTTCTGGAGAGCGGGCGAACCCGGGTCCATGTGTCTCCCAGGCCAGGCGCAGGCGAGAATATTGAGCTGCACATTTATTCACTGGAACAGCCGTCACTGGGCAAGCTTGTTGATATTATTCGCGCCTTCGGGCTTAACCCGGTGCAGGAATCCGTGGTCGCCTTTGGCAAGGATCCGGAATGCGCCACGTCTCCCGCAAGCGGCTGCGGTTGCATTCATATCAGTTCCCTGACCTGTCGCACGCCCGTGCATTTGAAGCATGAAGATGCACAGCGCCTGCGACGCGCTCTGGCGCTGGTGCTGAATGACGACGCCGACCATGACCCCATTAACGCCCTACTCGTTTATGCGGCGCTTGATATTGATGAAATTGCCATCCTGATCACCCTGCGCAACCACCTTATCCAGCTCTTGCCCGATGCGGCCAAGCTGCCGCTTTCAGATATGATGCTGCGGCATCCGCAAGTGACGGGATGTCTGCAAAAGCTGTTTACCGCTCGCCACCTGGCGGCCATGCCGACGGACTACCCCGCTGAAGCGCGCGAGGCCTTTTATCAGGCCATGCAGGATATCGAAAATCTGTCGGATGATCGCTGGTTTCGCGCCATGGCCGAACTGGCGGATGCATCGCTGCGCACCAATGCCTTTGTGCGGCAGCGAGGAAGTCCCGTCGCCATCAAGATTGACCCGCGACAGCTGAGTTTCGCAGCCACGCCCAGGCCGTACAGAGAGATTTTCGTGCATGGCGTGCATCTGGAAGGCGTGCATCTGCGCGCCGGCCCGATCGCCCGCGGCGGCCTGCGTTATTCTGATCGACCGGCAGACTTTCGCACCGAAGTGATGGAATTAATGAGCACCCAAACCATCAAGAACGGCCAGATCGTTCCGACCGGTTCCAAGGGGGGATTTGTCGTCCGCGACGGTGACGGACCAAAGTTTGTACTGGCGCAATATCGGCTGTTCATTCGCAGCCTGCTGGCCCTGACCGACAATCTCAAGGCCGGCAAGGCGATTGCGCCGGCTGGCATTACCGTGCCTGCCGAGGACAGCAACGACCCCTATTTTGTCGTTGCCGCAGATAAAGGAACGGCGCACTTTTCCGATGACGCCAATGCGGAATCGCAGGCTGCCGGCTTCTGGCTTGATGACGCCTTTGCCAGCGGCGGTCGCCATGGTTATGATCATAAAGCGGCAGGCATTACGGCGCGGGGGGCATGGATTTGCGCCGCCCATCACTTTGCCAGAATGGGCGTCGATGCATGGCGCGACGCCATAAGCTGCGTCGGTATTGGCGATATGGGCGGCGATGTTTTC
>CAYTFI010000031.1:0-14811 GCA_964437065.1 uncultured Zetaproteobacteria bacterium
TTTAACCGGGCAGGACAAGCAAACCGCGAATGAACACGAATAAACGCGGATAAAAATCCGAGCCGCTTCATTAAGTATGTTTTTCCGTACGATCACATTAGCGAAAGGCCGCAAGATTAGCGCTTACGGTCTTTTTTCCAGCTTTCCCGAAATGTTTTCAGCGCTGCTGGAAGACCCGTCAGGAAAGGGCCGGCAGTTTCTGGCCTCTCGTGACGGCCATAGCCATTCACTTGCCTGGAATGCCGACCAGGAAGCTGCAAGTGATTTTTTGCGGCAATGGAAGGCGCGCCTGAAGGATGACCCGGCAGATTCGCCGGCCATTCGCTGTCTGTTCTATGCGGCTTACGAGGCCGGCAATTTCATCGAGCGGCTTCCCGACCCGAAGACGCATGCGCCGGGGCCTGTTCTATGGACTTTTTATCCGCATTATTCGCTATGTATTGATGCTGAAAACAGCATGCTTCACCTGGCTGCCGGGGATGAGGCGCAGCTGGAAGTGCTGGCCGGCATGGTTGAAAAAGCCTCCGGGTTGACTGATGAAGCTGCTGCTTTTCCCTTTTCCGCCAACCGGGTCAGCGTTGGCTCAGCAGATGGATATAAGAATGCAGTCAGGCGAGTAAAGGCATACATTGCGGCAGGCGATATTTTTCAGGCCAATATCGCCCGATTCTGGGATTCAGAGTTTGCCGATGAGGATTTGCCGGCCTTGTATGCAGAGTTGCGCCGGGTTAATCCGGCTCCATTTTCCGCCTATGCCCGCATTAAATCCGCTTCCGGCCTGCTGCATATTCTTTCCGCTTCCCCGGAACGGCTGTTTCGCATTTCTTCCGATGGTCATGTGGACACCCGCCCCATTGCCGGAACGCGCCGGCGAGGCGAGGGCGAAGCTGATCAGGCATTGTCGGCAGAGCTTCTATTGTCCGGAAAAGAGCGGGCTGAGCACATCATGCTGGTCGATCTGGAACGCAATGATATGGGAAGAGTATGCCGACCGGGAAGTGTAAAAGTGGATGAACACATGGTCATTGAGCGTTACGCCACCGTGCAGCATATTGTTTCAAACGTGTGCGGCGACCTGGCTGAAGGCAGGGATGCGGTGGATGTGTTCAGAGCCATGTTTCCAGGCGGAACAATCACCGGCTGCCCGAAAATTCGCTGCATGGAAATTATTCATGAGCTGGAAGACGGCGCGCGAGGACCATACACAGGCGGCCTTGGCTATATGGCATGGGATGGTTCGGCTGACATGAATATCCTGATTAGAACATTCTGGCATTTTGACGGGCGCTTGCACCTGGCTGCCGGGGCAGGCATTGTAGCAGATTCAAGCCCGGAATTTGAACTGAAGGAAACCGAACATAAGGCTGAGGGCCTGTTCATGGCATTATCCGGGGGAAGAGGCGCCGACGCCCGAGCGTTGAAGATTTAAATAAAACGGACTACACTGGAGGTAATCCGGGGGAAACAATATGTTACTATCAGTCGTTGGAGTTTTACTGTTCGTCATCGTAGCCATTGCGCTGCGGGACTTCATGCAAAAGAAACACACCATACTGCGCAACTATCCGCTGGTCGGGCATGTGCGATATCTGCTCGAAATGGTTGGTCCGGGCATGCGCCAGTACTGGGTCACCAATGACAAGGAAGAGATGCCGTTCAATCGTGATGAGCGCTCCTGGGTTTATCGAACAGCCAAAGGCATCGACAATCACTTTGGCTTTGGCACAACAGAACAGATTTATGGCGTCGGCTATCCGATTATCAAGCATGCCGTATTCCCATTTCCGGAATCCGAAGCCGTTTGCCCTGAAGGCGACCCTACAGCCATCCCCTGCCTGAAGGTTATGGGCGAATCACACGGCAGGAAGCGGCCCTTCAGGCCGAAGTCCATTGTCAATGTCTCGGCCATGTCCTATGGCGCCCTGGGCAAGCACGCTATCTCGGCAATGAATCTCGGTTGCGCCGAAGCGGGCAGTTATCAAACCACGGGCGAAGGCGGGGTGAGTCCTTTTCATCTGCTTGGCGCCGACATCATCTGGCAGATCGGCACAGGTTATTTTGGCGCCCGTGATGAATCAGGAGCGTTTTCACTGGATGTGGTCGCCCGCCGCGTGCAGGAGAACCCCCAAATTCGCGCCATTGAAATAAAACTGTCCCAGGGCGCCAAGCCGGGCAAGGGAGGCATCCTCCCCGGTAGCAAGGTCACCGCTGATATTGCCGCTATCCGAGGCGTTCCTGCGGGCCAGGACTGTGTTTCACCGAGCAGACACAAACAGTTTGATGATGTTGATTCGATGATTGATTTCATCGAGCGGATTGCTGACAGAACCGGCCTGCCTGTAGGCATTAAATCGGCAATCGGAGAAAGTGCATTCTGGGAAGAACTGGCTGTGAAAATGATGCAGGACAACCGTGGACCGGATTTTATCATTGTCGATGGCAGTGAAGGCGGCACGGGCGCTGCGCCGCTAACCTATTCCGATCATGTTTCGCTGCCGTTCAAGGTTGGATTCTCCCGCGTTTACCAGATATTCCAGAAACAGGGCATCGCCAACGATGTAGTGTGGATCGGCAGCGGCAAGCTGGGCTTTCCCGATCGCGCCGTCATTGCCATGGCGCTGGGTTGCGACTGCATCAACATTGCCCGCGAATCAATGCTGGCGATTGGCTGCATTCAGTCACAGGCCTGCCACACCGGTCGTTGTCCAACCGGAATCACCACTATGGATCCAAAGAAAATGCGGGGGCTGGTGATTGAGGACAAGTCAAAACGCCTTGCCGAATTTATTCGCGGCTTCAGAAAGGAACTGATCTCGCTGTCTCACACCGCCGGCATTCAACATCCCGGGCTTTTCAAACCTGAATATATTGAAATGAGCACCGGCGTAAATCAGTTCACGCCGCTGTCGGAAATCATGGGTTACACGCCTGATCCGGTGCCCTTCCATGATATGCATAGCCTGTTTTCAGAACCTGCCAGGCAATAGCGAAGGCCGTCGCCGGAGCGATCAGCCCCGAGGCAAAAAGCTCACAGGGTTCAGCTGCTTGCCATAGCGGTGAACCTCATAATGAAGATGCGGCCCGGTTGAGTGGCCTGTTGAGCCGATGCGCCCTAACAGCTGATTATCATTTACAATATCGCCAACCTGAACATCCAGCATGGACATATGGCCATAACGCGTTTTATAGCCATAACCATGATCAATATCGACCATGTAGCCAAAATCTTTCATCTTGCCGGCGAACGTCACAATGCCGCGACTGGCGGCCACAATTGGCGCGCCGAAACGGTTGGCGATATCCACGCCATAATGGCGAGCAGCCTTGCCGGTAAACGGATCAGAACGCAAACCGAACCTTGAACTCAACCATCCGCCCTCGCTGGGCCAGGCATGCGGCCTGGCATTTTTTTCGCTGCGCTCGCTTTCCAGCATGTAATCGATTGCGGCAAGCCGGGAATCAAGCCGTTGCATGCGCCCGCTAAGATACCGCATGCCGTCATGCAGGCCGGCGTCCAGCCCGACAAGCGCCGGTTGCGTCTGACGCGGTCCGCCAAAGGCGGGCGCCAGGCCAAAATCAAATTCCGATTTATCCAGCGCCGCCACTTCCACCAGCTTCGCCCCCAATGTGTCAAGCCTGGACAGGCGCGCCCGCATCTGTCCCAGCGTACGCGCATAAACGGCCTGCTTTTGCTGCTCGGCGGCAAGCTTCTCCTGCAAGCCGGCAACCTTGTTGTCATGACGGGTTTGAGCATGACGCATGGCGCGCTGTGTTTGCTGTAAAGAGAGCTCAAGCAGTTTGGTCTGATAAGCGCTGTAAATGCCCCATGCGCCAAAGACAACTGTCCCAAATATAAAAAAAATACATCCCCGGAGCAGTCTGCGACTAACGCAGAATCTGCGAACCGGCCCGGCATCGGGCACAAGCATTAGAGAATATTTTTTCATATACTGATAAAAAACCCCCCGGAAATTCGCACCTTGCTATCGCATCTTTAAGTAATCGTCAATATCTACAGGATGATATGTGACTGTCTGACACCATGGGTGATGAAGTCGCAAAGAATATATCCGGGACATTCTTGCTCACAAAAAGTGGCAGATCGGCAGGACAGCCGATCCGGACGCAGACAGAGCGCCCGCGCCGGGACGAAGCCATGGACGGCTTCGTATCAAAAGTGTGATTTCAACTTTCCTTACAAATCAACGGCTTGCAAAGCAGGCCAGTGATTTGCGCTCCCCGTCCATGAACGCGATGATGATAACGAACAGCAGTTAATTTGACGAAATTCCGTATGCTTTTATGCTTGCGAAATGTCGGAAGCCGTTAACGTCTGTTCTGATTCAATCGCTGTCGCTCGGGATGAGGCCCCGCAAGCGCTGTCTATCAACCGCCATGCCATGCAGCAATTATTGCATGCGGCGCTGATGGCGGGTGAACGCGCATGCATGGGACTGCTGACAGGTCGAGAAGGCGTGGTTGAGGGCATATTACCGCTTTCTAAACAGGCATTTGAAGAATTTAGATCAGGCAAGGAAGAAAGTCGGCTTACAACAGGCGAGAGGCAATCGCTAATCGGCATTTATCAAGCCGCCGATGTAAACTGTGAAATTGACCCGAACCAGACCCGCAGCCTGCGCCATTACTTCACAGGCCACAGCAAGCAGCAGCCGGGCTGTTATCTCCTGCTCGACACCAGTCACAAGGGCCGCATAGAGGCCCGGTGTTTTGCCGATGCAGGGCGCAGCCTTCCAATCCCGCTGAATATGCAGGAAGAAGCTGCCCTGTACCCGATACCGGCAAACGGATAGGTTTGCCCGCATGCGCATTTGCCATATCGGATTGAATCACAAGACCGCGCCTGTTGAACTGCGCGAGCGTCTGGCCGTTGATGAGGCTTCAATTACTGCAATCCTCCGGCAACTGGTCTCCCTGCCGTCCATACGCGAGGCTGTTCTGCTTTCAACCTGTAATCGCGTCGAGATGACCGTGGTTACGCATGACCCGGACGCCGCCGTTGCCGCTGTGCATGAATGGTTTGCTGACAAGGCGGAAATGGAAATGGAGCGGGTTTGCGAGCACCTCTACGCCCACGCCACCGACGCAGCCGTCCGACATCTGTTTTCTGTCGCTTCCGGACTTGATTCTCTGGTGCTCGGCGAGCCGCAGATTCTCGGACAGGTCAAGTCGTCCTACGAACATGCGCTGGCCGCCGGCAGCGCCGGCCATGTGTTGCATCGGCTCTATCAGTCCACCTTTGCAGCCGCCAAGCGCGCCCGCAGTGAAACCGGCATCGGCAAACAGGCCGTAAATATCTCCTCTTGCGCCGTAGAGCTTGCACGTCACATTTTCGGCGATCTGTCGGGAAAGACAGTGTTGCTGATGGGGGCCGGCGAAATGGCCGAGCTTGCTGCCCGGCACCTCAGGACCAATGGCTGCACTGATATTCTGGTCGCCAATCGCACCTTATCCAGGGCCCAGAATCTTGCCCTGGAGTTTGAAGGCCATGCCCTGACGCTGGAGCAATTGCCTGAATATCTGGATGCGGCGGATATTGTTCTCTCCAGCACCGGCGCCAGCACCTTTGTTCTGTTGCCGGATCAGGTTCGGTCAGCCATGCGCAAAAGGATGGGCAAGCCGATGTTTCTCGTCGATATCGCTGTGCCGCGCGACATTGACCCGCGCATTGCCGACATAGACGACGCCTACCTCTACGACATTGACGATCTGCAACAGGTTGTGCAGGGCAATGTTGAACTCCGCGAACAGGAAGCCGAGCAAGCGAATCAAATCATTGAGCAGGAGGCGGCTTCGTTCCTGGGCTGGCTGAAATCCCTTGAATCCGTGCCTCTGATCCGCAGCATTCAGCAGCGGATGGACATCCAGCGTCGCGAGGAGATGAAAAAGGCCTTGCGCTATATGAAGGATTTCGACGCCGGGCAGATCGAAGCCGTAGAACGATTTAGCAGAGCGCTGATGAAGCGCTATATGCACCCTACGCTGAGAACATTGAAAAGCCTGCCGGAGGATATTGATGGCGACCTGTTAATGGGCGCAGCCACCCACCTGTTCGACCTCGACTCTCCTGCTGACGAGCACTTGCGCCTCGTCGCATCAAAAAAGGAGAATAATGAACACTCGTCTGGATAACATTCTCAGGCGGCGTGAAGAAATCGCCGTCTCGCTTGCCGACCCTGGCGCCATATCCGACAATCAACGTTATACGCAGTTATCCCGCGAATTCTCCGAGATCGAGCCTGTCGCTGAAGAGGCGGCGCGTTATCAACAGTTGCAACAGCAGTTGCTCGACAACAGGGAAATGGCCGCCGACCCCGATTGCGATGCAGAGCTGCGCGAACTGGCCGAGGCGGAAATTGATGAGCTTAAACTGGCGCTGAAAGCAAGCGAGTCGCGGCTGTCCTTGCTGCTTCTGCCCAAAGACCCAAACGATGCGCGCGACATCATTCTGGAAATTCGCGCCGGAACCGGCGGCGATGAGGCCGCCCTGTTCGCCGCCGACCTGTTCCGCATGTACTGCCGTTATGCCGAAACGCAACGCTTTAAGGTGGAAATCCTGTCTGCCAGCGACATCGGCATTGGCGGCTACAAGGAAGTGATCGCCCAGATCACCGGAGCTGGCGTATTTTCACGTTTCAAGTTCGAATCCGGCGTGCATCGCGTACAACGGGTGCCTGAAACCGAATCCGGCGGTCGCATTCACACTTCGGCCTGCACTGTCGCTGTGTTGCCCGTGGCGGAAGAAGTGGATGTAAACATCCGCACTGAGGATCTGCGCATTGATGTCTATCGCGCCTCCGGCGCCGGCGGCCAGCATGTCAATAAAACCGAGTCGGCTGTTCGACTCACGCATCTGCCCAGCGGCATTGTCGTCACCTGTCAGGATCAGGCCAGCCAGCATAAAAACAAAGCGCAGGCGATGAAGGTGTTGCAGGCCCGTCTGCTCGACAAGGAACAGTCCGAGGCAGACGCCGAACGCTCCGAAACGCGCAAAGGCATGGTCGGATCAGGCGACCGCTCGGAGCGCATCCGCACCTATAATTTCCCGCAGGGCCGCATCACCGACCACCGCATCAACCTGACCCTGTATAAGCTGGATCAGATCATCAATGGTGACATGAACGAACTGATTGACGCCCTGCTCACCCACCACCAGGCCGAACTGCTCGCAGCCAACTGAACAAAGAACCAATTGCAAAACTCATGAGCGGCGTTTGCCTTCCATATATCGACTCATTTCCAGGCTTGAATTCCGCTTCATGGAATCGCCACGCGGCCCATTCAATCCCGAAAATGGCCTCGAAGCAGGATTGCCGCTCTTCCGCCATGAGTTTTGCAACTGGCTCTAACGTGCGTTGTTTGTTCCATGCTAAAGACGGCCTCTTTTCAACAGCTTGAATATTGGTGAGTTGCTTCGACAGGCTGCTGCGCAATTGCAGCTGGCCGGATGTGATGCGCCGCGTCTGGATGCTGAACTGCTGCTCATGCATGTCTGGCATGTCAGTCGCACAGATCTGGTTATGCACAGCCGGGAACAGACGCCGGAAGATATTCGTGAACAGTTCGAGAAACTGCTGGAACGGCGGCGACTGCGTGAACCGCTGGCTTATATTATTGGTCAAAAAGAGTTCTGGTCGCGCTCGTTCTCGGTCAACCCGGATGTGCTGATCCCGCGCCCGGAGACCGAGCATCTGATCGAAGCGACGCTGGAGCAATTCCCGGATAAAAATGGCTGCTATGATTTCTGTGATATCGGAACCGGCTCGGGCTGTATCGCCGTGACGCTTGCATGCGAATATCCCCGTGCGCATCTCACCGCCACTGATATTTCCATGGCTGCGCTACTGGTTGCCCGAAGCAATGCCGGGCAGCATGGCGTTAGTGGCCGCATCAGCTTCAGGCAGGGCGATATGTTGCAGGCGCTGCAATCAGATGACGGCCCGTTCGACGCCGTCATCTCCAATCCTCCCTACGTTTCCCGGGATGAAATGTCCGCACTGGAGACCGAACTGGCGTTTGAGCCGCACGGGGCCTTAAGCGATGATAATGACGGATTGCGCTTTCTGAACATCATTCTTGATGATGGCGTAAAATACCTGAAGCCGGGCGGCTGCATGATAGTGGAGACGGGCTTATGCGGCCTGCCTAACGCGCCCGACATGTTGAAATGCGATCGAGCTATTCATGATCTGTCCGGCCATGTGCGCGGCGGCATCTTTCGCCGCTTATAAAGCGATTTATATCTGCGGCCTGTTCGGCGGCGTTGCCGGTATAGGCGGCAGGATTCATCTCAAGCAATAATTGCCTGGCCTCGGCAGGGATGTCCAGCGCCTCGATGAATTCACGCAGACGCTCGGGCGTAATGCCTTTACCGCGAGTTAGGGCCTTCATCCGCTCATATGGATTTTCCAGGCCGTAGCGGCGCATGACGGTTTGCACAGCCTCGCCCAGCACTTCCCAACTGGCGTCAAGATCGGCGTTGATTTGATCCGCATTTATTTCCAGCCTGGAGATGCCCTTCTGCGCCGAGCTGTAGGCCAGAAGTGAATAGCCGAAGCCGACGCCAAGATTACGAAGCACTGTCGAGTCGGTCAGATCGCGCTGCCAGCGGGAAACAGGGAGCTTCCCGGCCAGATGATGCAATACGGCATTGGCCAGCCCCAGGTTTCCTTCCGAATTTTCAAAGTCAATCGGATTGACCTTGTGCGGCATGGTCGAAGAGCCGACTTCGCCGGAAACCACCCGCTGCCTGAAATAGCCCAGAGAAATATAGGCCCAGATATCGCGGCAGAAATCAATCAGGATAGTGTTGAAACGGGCTACGGCATCGTTGATCTCGGCAATATAATCATGCGGCTCGATCTGGGTGGTGTACGGATTCCAGTTGATGCCGAGCGATTCGACAAAATCTCTGGCAATTGCGGGCCAGTCGAGCTCCGGATAGGCGGCCAGATGGGCATTGTAGTTGCCAACCGCCCCGTTGATCTTGCCCATAATCCCGATGCCGGCAACCTGATCAACAGCGCGTTGCATGCGCCAGGCCACATTAGCCCACTCCTTGCCCATGGTGGTGGGGCTGGCCGTCTGGCCATGGGTGCGTGAAAGCAATGGCTGCCCGGCATAAGCGCTGGCGCCGTTGGCGATGCTTTCCACGGTGCGCCGCATTGCCGGCGCCAGAACCGTTTCCCGCGCCTCCTCCAGCATCAGCGCATAAGAGAGGTTGTTGATGTCCTCGGAGGTGCAGGCAAAGTGGAAGAATTCAGAGATGGCATTAAGTTCCGGGTTTTCAGCAACCTTTTCCTTGAGAAAATATTCCACAGCCTTTACATCATGATTGGTGGTCGCTTCGATAGACTTCACGCGTTTGGCGTCGGCGTCGGAGAAATCAGCCACTATGCCATCAAGAAATTCCGTAGCAGCGGCGGAGAAAGCCGGCACTTCGAAAATGTCGCAGTTGGCCGCCAGCATTTGCAGCCAGCGAACCTCAACAGTAACACGCGCCCTGATCAGGCCATATTCGCTGAAAATTGGCCGCAGATCAGCAGTTTTGCCGGCGTAACGCCCATCCAGCGGCGACAGGGCGGTAAGGGGTGAAACCTGCATGGAACCTCCGATAGCCCGATGTGAGCCAGATTATCCTTGAATCCCCGGTTGCAAGCACCCGCATGGCGCAAGCTCTTAATTTGCTTTGCGAAACGGAAAAAACTCTTATCACCAGTAAGGTGATGGCGATTTTTTCCGTTTCGCCCTTCAAATCACAAAAAGGCAGGATAGCCGTTTGGACGCACAAAGTGCGCCCGCCTTGTCTGCGTGCAACGCACAGGCAGGAAGGGTGAGGGGCGCTTGCCTGCGCGCAGCGCGCAAGCAGGTGGATGCCCCGAATCTATTTCTTACACCCTGCACGCACTTCCAACCGGGAATTCTAGGATTATGAATAATGCGGGTTAAATTCCAAAGGGCAAGCAAAGACGCAGATCAGGGAAAAGATTCGAGTTGGCGCGCCCTGGGCCGATGACGTCGCAAACTACTTGCTGCTCAGAATATAAACGCCTTGCCAATCTTCCGGCGGCGGCGTCTTTATAAACTCCTCGATGCGGGCCAGCAGCACTTGCGTGGGGCCGTCACAGGGAAAATCAGCATTAAGGCGGGTTAGTGCCTGCGCCGCCTGCTCAAATTTTCGTTCGGCCATCTGATCCCATGCCTCCCTGTAGCGTTGCGCCAGATCAAGCAACTCTTCAGGCACCTGGCCGATTTCACCCAGAGGCGCATAAATATCAACCGGGGTTTTGCGTCCAACCACGCGCACGCGATCGACAAAGCGGGCTTCAAGATGCTCTTTTGCCATCGCATAGGTATCCTGACTGATCAGGGTTGGCGTGCGGTAAACCTTGTTCACCCCTTCAAGACGCGCGGCCAGATTCACATGATCGCCCATCATGGTGTAGTTCATGAACTTTTCCGTGCCCATGTTGCCGACAACCATCGGGCCGCTGTCCAGACCCATGCGGACATGCACGTCAGGATGCCCCTGTTCAGCCCACCGGACGCGCAATTTGGCCAGCAGTTCCTGTTGCTCCATGGCTGCCTTGGCGCCACGCCATGCATGATCGGGCATGTCCAGCGGAGCGCCGAAAAAGGCGATAATGGCATCGCCTTCATATTTATCGATAGTGCCGCCATTTTCCATAATGATGTCACTCATGGCGCTTAAATACTGATTGAGGAAATGCACCAGTTCCTCCGGCTTTAATGGCTCGGAAAATGTTGAAAAGCTGGCAATATCGGAAAAGAATGCCGTCATGCAGCGTTCTTCCCCGCCCAGGCTCAGCGCGTCCGGGTTGTCGGCCAGTTTATCGACGACTTCAGGCGCGAGGTAGTGGGAAAAGGCATCGTGAATGAAGGCGCGTTTGCGTGATTCAAGAATGTATTCCACCAGCACGGATGGCAACGTGCTCATGAGGATGCCGAGAATCAGATAGGTCTCCTTCAACCACAGCCCGAAGTTGGCAAACATCCAGAATGCTGTTCCATGCAGGACAACAGGCAGGCCAACAATGGCTAAGCCCTGAAATGCCGGACTGCGCTTGCGCACAAACCAGCCGCAGGCGAGACTGAGGAAAAGGACGCCAAGCCATTCCGAGAATTTGAGCCATGTTGGCCGACGAAGTTCGGATCCGTCAAGGATGTTCGCCATGCCGGTGGCATGCGCCTCCACGCCGGGGAAAATAGTGTCAAAAGGACTTGGCTTGTGGTCAAACACTCCGATTGCCGTGACGCCAAGCAGCACAATTGCATCCTTGAATTGCGCCGGGTCGGCCTTGCCTTGCAGAAGATCGACGGCGGAAATGTGGGTGAATGTATAACCGGGGCCATAATAATTCAGCAGCATGGCCCCGCCGGGGCCTGTTTCGATTGAGCGCGCGCCGAGCCGCACTTCCTCCACGCCTGCTTCCGATATTCTGACAGACAGCTCTGGCCGGCCAAGGGCGACGCGAAGCGTTTGCAGATCCAGATTGGGAAATATCATGTCGCTAAACTTGCCAATAAGCGGCACACGGTGAACAAGCCCGTCTGCATCGGGAAAGAAATTGAAAAAGCCGGCCGCATCGGCCACTTCCATGACTCTGGGAATATTCGCCTCCACAGCCAGCATGTGAGGCAATAGAAAATTGGCTTCGCCGACAGTTTCAAGGTTCATTTCCGATGGCGCGAGCAGAAAGCTGTTTTCTTCCACTTGCGCCATGGCCATGGCCGGAGCCTTGTCGCCTTCGGGATAGAAGAAATAACCCAGAACGAGACGCTCCCGATATTTACTGATCGAATCAACAAGGTGCGCATCCAGATCGCCAATGGCGCTGTGTTCGCCCAGCCATTGCGAAACCTCTTTATTCGTCTCTTTCCTCTTTGCCAACAATCTTATGCTCTCTTCAACAGGATTACGTTGCTCCTCCGAAAAGATAATATCCATGCCAATGGCCCTGGCGCCGTACTCGCCCAGCACGCGATCATAAATAGCGGTGATTTTATCCCGCGGCCAGGGCCATCGCCCGATCTCGGAAAGCGACTTGTCATCCACGGCGACGATAATGATGTTGGCCTCCGGCTGCCTTACGCCCCGGGTTACAAAAAGGTTATCGAGCACTTTAAGTTCAACCAGTTCAAGAAAATGCGGGTGAGTAATGGTCAGGGCAAAGGCTGAACAGGCCATGACCAACACCAGCGGCATGCCGAACCAGCGCTGTCTTTTTTCGATAAATTTGGCCAGAAACTGAAGCATATGCGTGCCAGCATAGCTTGTGCAAGCCAAACACGCATGGGTTTTTTCCGGAGTTTCTTTTTTTCAGTTCTCCGGGATATTTCAGCTTTTGTCGGAGGGGGACTCTTTCAAGTGGTAATCGCTGATATCCATCTGTTCTTTATTGAGGAATTTTTTTCCGTAGGCAAGGTAGAGTTTTTTAGCAATAAACAGATTGAATAGCTCCGCATCAATATGCCCGTCATCTTTCATGCTTTCCAGAATAGACAGGGCTTTTGAGAGAGACATGGACTTTTTATACGGCCGGTCATTTGCAGTCAGCGCCTCGAAGATATCTGCGATGCCCAGAATGCGGGCCGGCACGCTCATTTGAGCTCGCGTAAGCCCGTTGGGATAACCCTTGCCATCCATGCGCTCATGGTGACCGCCGGCAATCTCCGGAATCTTGCGAAGGTGTTTTGGAAAGGGGAGAGATTTAAGCATGCGAATGGTGGAGACGATATGATTATTGACAATCTTGCGTTCTTCCTCGGTTAATGTTCCTTTTGGAATATTCAGATTGATAACTTCATCCTCGGTGAGAAATGGCTGTGTTTGGCCGGATGCGTCAATCCATGGGTATGATTTTGCAATGGCGCGCACTCGCTGCTGTTCCTCGGGCGCCATGAATTCGCTTCCCGAATTGCATTGGCGCAGAAAAGCAACATCTTCCTCCAGCTTTGACCATGGTTGCCGCATGCGCGTCATGATCGCGTCCACATCCTCTCCGGTGTTTTTTTGCAGTTCCTCAATCAGCATGTCTCGCCGCACCACTTCATGGCGAAGATCGAGCAGATTGATGCGATCATGAATGGTTTCAAGCTTCGTACCCTTGTCAACGACATGAACCGGGGTCGTGATTTTTCCGCAGTCATGCAGCATAGATGCGATTTTCATCTCATACATTTCTTCTTTGGAAAGGGTGAAGTCGGCAAGCGGGCCATTTTCTTCGTCGCAGGCCGCACGGGTAATCATCATTGCCAGTTCAGGCACCCGGCGGCAATGTCCGCCGGTATAGGGTGACTTTTCATCGATTGATTGAGAGATAACCTCAATGAAAGATTCCAGCAGCAACTGTAGTTCTTCCTTGAGCCGTTTGTTGGTTAGCGCAACAGCGGCCATCGAGGCAAGCGATTCCGCCAGTTCCTGATCCTCTTTGGAAAACGGGATGATTTCATGGCTGTCCTGGTCAGTGGCGTTGATAAGCTGCAGGACGCCGATCAATTCTTTTTTCTTGTTGCGCATTGGAACAGCCAGAAATGATTTGGAGCGGTAACCTGTTTTTTTATCAAATGCCCTGGCGCCGGAGAAATTATAGTCTTCATCCTGATAAATATCAGGAATATTGACGGATTTGCCTTGCAGCGCCACATGGGCCGAAACAAAATGGTTGTTGGGCTTGCCATCTTCATCATACAAACTGACGGGTTTGACATTATTCAGGTTTCCCTGGTTGTTGCTCATCCTGATATTGAGCGAATCGGTCTGTATCACCTCAAAATAAAGTTTGCCGTTCTTGTACAAATAAATTGTCCCGGCATCGGCGAAGGTCAGTGATTTGGCGCTGCTAACCACCTCTTCGATCAAAGCATCTGTGTTATCATGAGAGGATAGAGAGAGACTGATCTGGTTTAATTTGGAGACCCGGTTGAGCAGTTTTGTTGATTCTTCCTGTAGCCCGGCATGGGTGATGCAGGCGCCAGCCTGAAACGATAGCACTTCGGCCAGAAATTGCGCAGATTTTGAAAAATCCTTTATTTCGCCTGTTTTCTTATCTATGCAATTGACCAGCTGCAATACGCCGATCACCTCCCACTGCTGATTGTGAATGGGAACGGTCAGTATAGACTTTGTTGTGTAATGCATCGTTCGATCAAAATTTTTTATGCCTGAAAGCCGGGATTTGTCATCAGCGCAAATATCGGAAAGATTGATAGTGGCGTCATCCAGGACAGCCATGGCTGAGACATGTTTTCTGTTCGGGTTGCCCTCATCGTCATGCAGGGGAATGGGCTTGAACATTCGCCCGGACATCTCCATGCCTGCGTCGTTCGCTGTCTTTTTCTGCATGAAAGAGAAGTGAAGCAGCTTATCCTCATCCAGCAGGTAGATCGTACCGCCGTCGGCGCAGGTGATCTTTCTTGCTCCGGCCAGAAGCGACGAAAGGATATCCACAATGGTTTTTTTCGAGGCGAGCGCAGAGGCAATCTCGTGCAGTTCAGAAAGCTGGTCAGGCAACGGCCCGCTCATGCAAACGACCCTGTTGTTATGTTCAATGCCGCTCTTTGCTGTCCACAGCCATTATTCATGGCGCAAACTATAACAGGCCACATAACACTGTTCCACATGTGTTCAAGGACATGCGTTCAAGGATTCATTTGTCTTCTGCGCAGTCAAAGCCTGACGGTAGAGGGAATATTCGCATTGAGACATGTTTGTTGCATATGAGAAATATGTGCCCTAAACTATATGGTGGATTCATGGAGGGTTGAATCATG
>CAYTFI010000032.1:0-14567 GCA_964437065.1 uncultured Zetaproteobacteria bacterium
CCACCCTGTAATAATGATTACAGGGTGGGGGGAATCTATGCGTGTTAACATGAAACAAATAACGCGGTTGCATGATTTTTTCCGCTCTGTGGTTGATTGGACTATCGCGCCTTGTGAAGCAACACCCATTGCTTCACAAGACTTGCTTATCGCGGGGTGGAAAAAATCCATGCGCGTTAACATGAAAGCCTTTCAGAGGTTTCAAGTCTCATTTCGTCTGTTAAAGAAAGGATATCCGCCAACCCGTTGAACTGTGGCAGAAGCATCCTCAGGCAGCCCTCCCTGACATTGAACCGGGAAACCTCCGCCGGGAGTGCGTGCAGGGTGTAAGATATTGATTTGAAGGGCGTAACGGAAAAAATTGATGTCTCCTCACTGGTGATAAGAGTTTTTCCCGTTTAGCAAAGCGAATCAGGAGCTTGCGCCATGTGGGGGCTTCCAGCGGAGGTTTCCAGGTTGAATATTCGCAATAATGGGAAATCAGGTCTATAATATCGGGCGCGTGGCAGGAGGGGTTTATTATCATGGCTGATCGCTTTTCCCAGTTACAGGATGATTTCGATGCTTTACTTTCCGGGGAAAGCAACACATTCGAAAGCACGCCTGAGCATGAGCGCGCGCCTGATGAACAACAGGATGTTTCCCTGGCAATGGGCAAAAAAGAAGCTCCTTTCGAGCCAAGAATTAATTCGGACAACCTCGCCCATCTGAATATTCCCGAGGAAGAACAATCCACCATTCAGGAAAACCTTGATGCTTTTGGCAGCGAGGCGTTTGACATCTCATTCCAGGGCGATGAAGAAGGCCGTGAATCGCCTGCTGCGGATACGCCCGACCAGGCATCTGGAGAAGCCCCCGATTCAGCCCGGTCAGATGCAACCCCTTCCACTTCTGAATTTGCCCCGCCTGTTCAGGAACCGGATGAAGCAGACGAGCGTTCAGCATCTGATAATCTCGCCGATACGCCTGAAGCTGAACAAGACGCTGAAATCGAGAGTCCGGCGCCGGAAGAGAGCGTTGCTGCATTCGAAGCAGATGTGTCCAATGACGCTTTTGAGACTCCTGCCGATTTTAATTCGGTTCAGGATGAACTGGATGTGTTTGAAATAGATTCAAGCACTGGGGAAGCAAGCGAATGGGAGCAGCTGACCTTTGAACACGAGGCTGTCGCCGACGCCCATGCGCCGGGAGAGGAACGTTCATCGCTCGCCATGCCTCCGCAGACGTCGCTCATGCCTCTGGAAGCCCCGGCTCAGGAAATCGTGCAATCACGGGGAACCGGCCTCGCTATCGGCTTTGGCATTTCAGCCATCCTCGCCGCCTCGGTGACCCTGTGGCTCAATATGAACCTGTCGGAACGCCTGGCGCAACTTGAATCGCAGCTGGGATCTCAAACCCTGCAAAGCGCGGATAGCGACCAACAGAGCCGGCAGGTGCAGGTGCTGGAGCAGCACATTTCATCCCTGGAAAAACAACTGGATGACTTGAGCAACGTCATGGCGAACAAAATAAAAACAAATCCATCCGTAGTCATGACAAGCCAGAGCCATGTGGCTGCGGAATTGCCGCCTGCTCCGCCAATCCGGAGCAATGCCAAACTACAAGAATCGCCGACAGCCGAAGAGGAATATGAAGCCATCGCCAGACCATTCGCAGAACAGGCGAGCGAGCCGAAGTCTGCCCCGACTACCATGGCAACGATAGCCGAACCGATAGACAGCGGAGCAAGCGAACCCGTAAGCCATGAGTGGGATGAACCTGTAGCTGATCAGACGATTGCAACTGTGGCGGATCAAACAGGCGAGGCCATTGCCGATCAGTCGATTGCGGCTGCGGCGAATCAAGCAGACGAGGCCATTGCCGATCAGTCGATTGCGGCTGCGGCGAATCAAGCAGACGAGGCCGTTGCCGATCAGTCGATTGCGGCTGCGTCAGATCAAACAGATGAGCCTGTAGTCGATCTGGCGAGCGGACTCATTGCCTCGCAAGTTATAGAACTCATGGCCGAGCAGGTTTCAGAGCAACCGGCAGTCAAGCTCGAAGAAACGAATACCAACCCGCTGGCAGTGCCGATTGAATCGCCTGTGGCGCCTGCGACAAAGGAAGATGCCTCTGAAACATTTGTCGAAAAAAATAATGGCTGGGTCGTAAACCTGATATCATTTTCGACTCGGAAAAAGGCTGATAAAGAACTGGCGAGAATTCGCGAGCTGGGCGTAATTGCCGAGATTGTTCAAGCCGAGGCGCATGGCAAAACATGGTTCCGCATTCGGGCGCCAGGCTTCGCCAGCAAGCAGGAAGCGCTGACTCAAAAAGACATCATGTCTCTACAGCTTGGCATTGACGACGCATGGGTTAGCAGAAGCAAGCTCTGATTATCGGAAGCAAACATGCCTGAGCCCCGGAGGGCCCAGGGAAGCGCAGAGAGCTTCGCAAAATATGATGAGATCGTAAGGAAGCCCGTCCATGGCCTTTTTACTCTCGTCCATGGGCGCGATGATGATTTTTTGCGAAGTCATCAAAATATGGAACCTTTTCGTGTTCTTTCTCTGTACCCTCAGTTGTGGGGCATTGACACGCACTCAGCCGGTTTCTAACGTCACGACATATTTCAAATCAAGGATTTTTCATGTCTGCTATCACCCGCTCCCAGAATGATTTCGATCAGGCCAGAACACTGTTGCCGGGCGGCGTCAACTCGCCGGTTCGCGCCTTTAAATCGGTTGGCGGCACGCCGCGCTTTTTCGCCCGCGCTGCCGGCAGCCATGTCTGGGATGTTGATGGCAATGATTATATTGATTACGTTGGTTCATGGGGTCCGATGATTCTCGGTCATGCTCATCCGGATGTAGTCAGGGGCGTGCAGGAGACTGCGGCGCTCGGCATGAGCTTCGGCGCACCGTGTGAACTGGAGATTGATCTGGCCAGGCTGGTGATCGACATGGTGCCATCCATTGATGTGATTCGTTTTGTGAATTCCGGTTCGGAGGCCGCCATGAGCGCCCTGCGCCTGGCGCGCGGCTTTACCGGTCGCGACAAATTCATCAAGTTTGATGGCGGCTATCACGGCCATGCCGACGGCTTCCTGGTCAAGGCGGGCAGCGGCGCCGCCACCTTCGGCGAACCTGATTCCGCCGGCGTGCCAGCCGATTACGCCAGGCTGACGCTGACTGCCCCGTTCAACGACATTGAAACTGTGAAGGCCCTGTTTGCTGAAAACAGGGGAGAAATCGCTTGCATCATCGTGGAGCCTGTGCCGGGCAATACCGGCGTCATGCTGTTGAACGACAATGGCTTCCTGCAACAACTGCGCGATATCTGCGATGCAGAAGGCACCCTGCTGATTTTCGATGAAGTCATGTGCGGCTTCCGAGTTGGCGCCGGCGGCGCTCAGGAGCGTTTTGGCATCACGCCTGATCTGACCTGCCTGGGCAAAATCATCGGCGGCGGTCTGCCGGTCGGCGCCTATGGCGGTCGCGAAGAGATCATGCGCATGATTTCACCGGACGGCCCTGTCTATCAGGCCGGCACCCTCTCCGGCAATCCACTGGCCATGCGCGCCGGGCTGGAAACGTTATCCCGCCTGCGCGAACCGGGCTTCTATGAAGATCTGGAGCGCAAAACCACCCGTCTGGTTGAAGGTCTGGTGGCAGGCTGCAAGGCTGCCGGCATTCCTGCTGTCGCCAATCAGGTGGGCGGGATGTTCACTGTATTCTTCACAGACCTTCCTGCCGTTACCTGCTGCACGGATGTCAGCAACCACTGCGACCTCGCATTCTTTGGTCGTTTCTTCAATGCCATGCTCGATGAGGGCGTCTATCTCGCCCCTTCGCAATACGAAGCGGCATTCATGTCGTCGGCGCACAGCGATGAAGATGTGGAAAACACCATCGCTGCAGCTTCGCGCGCTCTGGCGAAATCAGGTTGATTTTTTCTCTCGCCTGCGAAAGCGCCCCTTCCTGCCCTTCTTTCTCTGGGGAACAGTGAATGGACAACGAGCTTATGGCATGAGCCTGTCAGGACAAATTAAATTCAACGATGCAGGGCTGGTTCCGGCCATCGCGCAGGATGTCAAAAGCGGTCGCGTCCTGATGATGGCATGGATGAATGAAGAAGCAGTCAACCAAACCCTGCACACTGGATTTGCCCACTACTATTCCAGATCAAGACAAAAGCAGTGGAAAAAAGGCGAGTCATCAGGTCATGTGCAAAAAGTGGTTGAGATGTTTCTGGATTGCGATGGCGACACCCTGCTTTTGAAAATCGAACAGGTCGGGCCAGCCTGCCACACAAACCGCGAATCCTGTTTTTACAAACAGCAGCAGGATGGCGAATGGGTCACCATTGAGGAGCCAATGAAATGAGCGACATCCTGAAAGAACTGGCTGCCGTGCTGGAGGCGCGGAAAAGTGAATCGCCCGATTCATCTTATGTCGCCTCACTCTATGCGAAGCCGGACAAGATGCTGGAAAAGATCGGCGAAGAGGCCGTGGAGACGATCATCGCCGCCAAAAACGGCGATCGTGAACAGATTATTTACGAAACCGCCGACCTGTGGTTCCACAGCATGGTCATGCTGGCAAAGAATGGCCTCTCCCCCGATGACATCCTGAATGAGCTAACCCGCCGCTTCGGCGTCTCAGGCCACGATGAAAAGGCCTCGCGATAACATGAAACAAACAACGCGCCTGCATGGATTTGCCAATCTCCGTGCCCCCGACCATAACTGATACCGTCCCGTTCAAGGCAGCGGACGTGTTGAAAGTGAAGCCTTCCATATTTTGAGTCATCCTCTGCGTACGCGTAAAGCGTAAAATCGGGTTCAGCCAGTGAATCCCGATGCCTGCGCACTGTCTGCCGCCTGAATCTATGCGGGATGGCTTCAGAAACAGTCGCATGGCAGATTTGCGCTATGACTGCCGCATATCCAGACATCGACCGGAAAAATTGCCTGAACCTGCGCCTTTCAGACCATCGTGAAAAAGCAGCATGCTCGCGTTGCCATGATATTTGCCCTGCTCATGCCATAGAGTTGGGCGAGAAGCGCCTTCCCCGTTTGGAAAAGAAGCTCTGCACAGACTGCACGGCCTGCGTTCGCATCTGCCCGTCGGATGCCATTGCCCGTGCAGGCGTTGATCCCGCCGACATCATTGCGCAAGTCTGTGAACATGCGCGGCAAGGCAAGAGCAGGCTTCGCGCCGCATGCAGCGCGGTTTCCGATGCTTGCGCCGATTTAAACGCGCCTTGCCATGCGATATGGGATCCGATGTTGCTGGCCTGCATGGCGGCAGAAGGCATCCGCACGCTTTACCTGGACGGCATCGATCAATGCGATTCCTGCCACGTCCGTCACGGTGCGGAAATCATGGCGCAAACCGAGAGAGAATACGCCCTGTTGAACAAGGCGCTTGGCGTCCATCTTGAAATCTTGCGACAGAAAGAAGCCATCCCCATCAAACAAAAACAGAGTTCTGTTCCTGAGCCGGCGCGGCGCGCCTTTTTTCGAAATTTGATTCCATCCGTCGCCCAGGGCGCATCCATGGCCGCTGCGCAAATCGGGCAGGCTGCCAGTCAGTCGATCCGACGGGAGGGTCATGGCAAAGACGCATCCAACTTGCCCCTCCGTCTCCAGCTCTTTCTGCGCGCCCTGCCCCGCCTACAAGCCAATTTCACCCCTGTTCCATCCATGCCGGGCCTGCCTCTGGGGGCCATTCAGGCCGATGACAATTGCACGGCCTGCAATCAGTGCGTTGAACTATGCCCCACGCAGGCGCTTGGCATCAGGGAGTTCGGCGCCAACAAGGTGCTTGAATTTCGCCCGCACGCCTGCATAGGATGCCAGCATTGCATAGCCCTGTGCCCGGAACATGCGCTTGAGCCGCTGCCCGGCATATCGTTGCCCGCATTGCTGACAGAGCGCATGCGACCATTGGTAATGACGCCTGCCGGAACATCAGACAATGCCCGGCCCGCAGCAGAATCGGAACTTCAGAAGAGGGGTTGATTATGCCTGAAGACATTACGCGCATGATTCAGTTCAAAAGTCAGGCCGGCTCCGGAGCAAACCCTGCTGAAATGCATGTGTCGCTGTTCTCGCCAAGGGAACAAAAAATGCGTGCGCTTAAATCTCTGCTGACCTTCTGGGCAATTGCTTTGGTCAGCATTTTGATTCCGATTGCTCATTTTCTGCTGGTTCCCGGTTTTCTCCTGGGCGGCGTAATTGTGGCAAGCCGGCGCTTGAAGATCGCCGAAGAAGGCCATGATGCATCAGGCATCTGCCCCGACTGCGAGAATCATATTTGCATCCCGATGGATAAAAACGCTGAATTGCCCCAGTGGCATGATTGCCCCGAATGTTCGGATCCTCTCACACTGCAATCGGCGCCGCCGCAGTAGCCATAAACCATCGCCGGGTTCATACTGCCGCGAAACATCAACGGAGCAATGGAGGTGGAACATGTTTGGTCTGGGAATCTGGGAACTCATAATTATTCTCGTTATAGTGATGGTTATCTTCGGCGCCAAACGCCTGCCCGAACTGGGCGAAGGCCTTGGAAAATTTGTTCATGAACTGCGTAGCGGCCTGCAAAATGAAGACGGGAAGAAGAAAAAAAATGGCGAGGAAGAATCCTGAAACGTCGGCATCCCGGATAAAGCGCCATGGAGCTTTTTGGCATTGGATGGATGGAGATGCTGGTGATCGGACTCGTGGCATTGATCGTCGTGGGGCCGGAACGACTGCCGCAAGCCGCGCGAATTATCGGCAAACTGATCGGCTATCTTTCGAGACAATGGAAAAACATCCAACAGGAAATTCGCCAGCCGCTGGAAGGCGAATTGAGTGATATCAAGGGTGAATTTGAAAATGCAATCCACAAGGCGAGCGATATTGAACCCTTGACGGAGAAGTCCGAAAAAGCGACGCCCGAAACACATTGATCGCCCATCTGCTTCCTCATCTCATAGAGTTGCGCAACCGGCTGCTGCGCTATATGCTGATTCTGGCTCTGGCGCTGGCGCTATGTTTCTGGCAAGCGGATATGCTGTTTTCATGGCTCTCGCATCCGCTGCGCCAGGCCCTTGGGGCGCACCCGACAATGGTTTTCATCGCGCCCCATGAAGCCTTTTTCACCTACCTGCGAATCGCCATGTTCTCGAGCTTTTTCCTGACCTTCCCCTGGCTGCTGGCGGAGCTATGGGCCTTTATCGTGCCTGGTCTTTACGAAAACGAACGGCGCCTGTTCACTCCGCTGCTGCTCGTTGGCGGCCTGTTATTTTATGGCGGAGGCCTGTTCGCCTATCTGGGCGTATTCCCTTTTGCCTTCAAATTTTTCTTTGGCTTCGCAACAGAACACATCACCGCCATGCCATCGATGAAGGAGTCTCTCACCTTGCTGATGCGCATGCTGTTCGCTTTTGGCCTCGCATTTGAGTTGCCCATGGCGCTTCTGCTGCTGATGCATTTCGGCGCTATTACGCCCGAGCAATTGAAGGCGAACAGAGGCTATGTCGTGCTCACCATCTTCATTGCTGCGGCGATGCTGACGCCGCCGGACATGATTACCCAGGTGATGCTGGCGCTTCCGATGTGTTTGCTGTTTGAGCTGACTCTGATTGGTCAGCGATTACTGAAGAATGAGAAGCGATAACACGCAAGAACAGGCTTGAACCTCAGAGGGCGCAGAGAGAATTTTGTTTTGAATGCCTCTGCGCTCTCTGTGGTGAAATATATGCGCATGCTGCACAACATATCATGCGCAAATGATCGCGCGCTGTTCAACCGGGCGAATTGTTCAGGCCGCTGCGCTCCCCTCGACGTTTTCTGCTGCAGATGCATCGCGATAGAGGCCATCCTTCTTCATGCGTCGATCCCATAGGAAACAGCAAAGCAGAAAAGCGCCGAATGTAATAATCACATCCGACCATGAAGACAACATTGGCGTATGAATAATATCGTCCGCATACGGGCTGATAATCCACATATAGTGCTCCAGAAAAGAGCCTACCAGAATGCTGACTGACGGGATGAGCAGCAGGGCCGGAGACCTGCGCACTGTTGCAAAAAGAAGCAACAGGAATGGAACAAACGATTTCATCAGGAAGAATGACCAGTACAGGAACCAGCTTGGCCCATCCATCATTTTGTTAAAGCGTTCAATCTCCTCAGGCAAATCACCATACCACACCACCAGATATTGAGCAAAGAACATATAAGTCCAGCTAATGGCCATCGCCAGCATAATCTGGGCGCAGTAATTAAACACATAATCATGCGTAGGCCGTTTCAGAACGTCGCGTTTTCTAAGCACAAACAGGGCGACAATAAAGAAGGCCATAAACATGTACATCATGCTCACAATGTGTAAAGGGCCAAAAATCGGGCTCCACCAGCGCGGAATTTGCGTCATCTCGAAATCCCAGGCGATAATGGTGCCGTAAATGCAGTACACAAAAGGAACCAGCAGAGCCACATTGCGAAAGCGGCGGCGATCAGCAGCCGGCGCAGTCGGATATTCTCTTTTCTGCAACTTACAGAAATAGCTGCAAAATCCCCAAACAGCCAGATAAAGGACAATCTGTCTGAGATCAAAAAAGATTGTGTTGTGCCAGCCGTTCAAGGGTTCGCCAAATGTAACGCCGCCCATCCAAGGAAACGACTTGGCGCCGGAGGCGAGAATGATCAGCAGCATTACAAATCCGAGTGGAAACAGCGCTGTGGCCGAAGACATCAGAAAACGCACCTCATAGCGCCATTTTCCATTCACCAGATGCAACACCGCGCACCAGAACACAGCCGTGAGAGACAGATAGAGGACAATCATGAAGGTGTCCATCAGTATAGCCCAATTTGCAAATGAGTTCATGCCTTACTCCTCGCCCTGTGTTTCAGCCTGCGCAACCGATTCCCCGGCAGGCTCTTCTACGGTTTTGGCAGCGGCGGATTTTCGCAGCACCTTGCGGATATAATTCACCACGTCCCAGCGTTCGGTCGGCGTCATATCATAACCGTAACGCGGCATGAAATAGCTGCCAAACGTAATGGTTCCCCAAATCCAGCCATCAGTGATTTCGTCAACATAGTCCGAGCTCAAATCCACCGGCACAGGCTCAAACACCAGGCCGACCGGTCCGTTGCCCGCCTCGCCATGACAGCTGAAACAGTAAATTGTATAAAGCGCAAGGCCTTTGGTGATAGACGCCTCTGTTGCCGGAACCGGGTTTTTGATCTCCTCGGATGCATCACGATCCGCCACCCTGGTCCACAGACCGCCGACCGGCACCGAATCCACAGGAAATGTGTTAATGGGCGGCTCCTGCGGCTTGATGGATGGCTGATTCATAAGATCGCGCGACCACGGCCAGGCAATCGCTGTTAAGGGCATGGCAACAATACAGATAAATAACAGAGTCTTTTTCATTGCGTCACTTCCCTGATTTCGAGCGCCGCACATGTCTCAAAAATCTCGCGCACTTTTCCTGAATTCTCAGGCTTCACCTGCACTTCAATGCCAATCTGATCCTCACTGACCTTCTGGTTGTAGTGTTTTTTTAATCGCCGGGGAATGCCTGCATAGATAAAAAATGCCAGCAACGTGCTCAACACGCCAAACATCATCGTGCCTTCAAACATAAGGACAATGGCCGGAGGCATCGGGATCACCGCCTTGCCGCCCTGCGGCTGCACGGTGAACATCGCCTGGCCTGCAGCGGCGACCAGCAGAAAGGCGAGCACGGCGCCCGCCAGGCCGCCAAAGAAGGAAAAGCGCTGGATAGGTTGAGGAACGTCGCCAAGAAACTCTTCCACCTCCGGATGTTCAATGGGTGAATACAGTTCAATGTTCTCTACCGACATCTCCCTGATATCAAGCATCTGGAGTTCGCCTACCGCCTCTATGGCCTTGTCAAAATCCTCGAATGTTGCAAAAAGAAAATATTTCTTCTTTCTCATGCCAGGCCCTCCTCGGATTGCATCACTTCCTCTTTTATTTTGGCAATATCCTCTGCCTCAATGCTTGACGATGCCCGCCGGCGATGGAAAACCATTTCCTTGACTTCATACATGGATACGCTGGGGAACACCTTGCAGAAAATAAGAAACAGCATGGTGAACCAGCCGAAGCTTGCGGCTGTCATTGTCATCTGCACAGTGCCAGGCCAAACCACCGACCATGTCCATGGCTCATGATTGCTGGCCAAAGGCGGACTGACGATCTGGAAACGCTCCAGCCACATGCCAAACTGCATAACCAGCGACAGGCAAAACATCGCCTTCATGTTGTGACGGAATTTTTCGAACGTCATTGCAAACGGCGCCACTGAGGCGCAAAACAACATGCCCAGTACAATAGGCGCATACGGCCCTGTCAGTTTCTCAATCAGCACTTCTTTCTCAAACATATCGTTGGAATACCAGATGGAAGCATATTCGCCAAAGTTGAGGAAGTTCCACACCATGGCGATAGTGAAGGTCAGTTTCGCCACCTTGTCCATAATCTCCGTTGTCATGTATTCTTCAAACTTGAACAGATAGCGCAGCATGACAAACAGCGTGATAATAGCGGAACATCCCGAATACAGGGCGCCGGCCACAAAGAAGGTCGGGAAGGATGTGATATGCCAGTCCGGCATGATGGACATGGCAAAATCAGCGGCGACGATGGAATGCACCGAAACCGCCAGAGGAACCAGGAAACAGGCAATCAGCACATAGGTTCTGCGAAACGCCATCCACTCAGTGGCGCGGCCCATCCAGCCCATCGACAGGGCGGTGTAAAGCTTCTTGCGCCACCCTGTGACATTATCCCGGCAAATAGCGAGGTCGGGAATCATGCCAATATACAAAAACAGGGCGGAACTCATGGCATAGGTGGAAATGGCAAAGGCATCCCACGATAGCGGCGAACGGTAATTCGGCCAGATGGCGTGCTGGTTCGGGTAGGGGAGAACCCAGTACATATACCACACGCGACCAAGGTGGATAACCGGAAAAATTGCAGCTGTCAGAATTGAGAACAGGGTCATCGCTTCGGCGAAGCGAAAAATCGGCTTGCGCCAGTCCGACTTGGTCAACAGAAGAATAGCGGAAAGCAGCGTGCCGGAATGGCTCATGCCAATCCAGAATACAAAATTGGAAATATACAACTGCCAGTAATGCGGGTGATTCATCAGGGCCACGCCAAGGCCTTCATTGTATTGATAAATCTCAGCAGCGACGCCGCATGACACCAGCAAGGCACAAACGCCCAGGACAAGCCAGAATGCAAACCTTGGCGATTCAAGGCTGACCAGAACGTCCTTGTTGATTTTCGCCCATTCAATGTCTTTCATGCTGTAATTACTCATATTAAGTCATTCCCCTATTTAAAAACCGCGACTTGCGCCAGACCTTTATCAGGCCTCCGTATCGCGGACGCGATCCAGATACATGACGGATGGTTCAACATTCAACTCTTCGAGCACGCGATAACCGCGCACATCTTCGCTCTTGTCCTGCTCATGCCGATCCAGTTCAACCTGATGCGACGCCCAAAGCCTCGCCACCTTGCTGTCCTCATCCCGCAGGTTGCCAAATACGATCGCCTGGGTCGGACAACTTTGCTGGCACGCCGTCACCATGGCGCCGTCATCGACATGCTCGGGATGCCCGGCATCTTCCGCCGCATCCTTGGCGGCGCGAATTCTCTGTACGCAAAAGGTGCATTTTTCCATCACCCCCTTGGTGCGCACTGAAAGATCAGGATTGAGCTGCATTTCCATCGGATGCGTTAAATCTTTCCAGAAATCAAAGGAATTAAAAACACGCACCTTGTAAACGCAATTGGTTCCGCAATAGCGCGAGCCTATGCAGCGATTATATACCTGCGCATTCAGGCCATCAGGCGAATGATAGGTCGCCGCCACCGGACAAACCGGCTCACACGGGGCATGGTTGCACTGCTGGCACATCATCGGAAGATAATGCGCGCCACGCTCGGGGTAATCGCTCTTTTCTTCCTGTTCAATCTCCGGATTGCCTTCCGGCTCATCCCAAAAACGCTCAATGCGCATCCAGTGCATGGAGTGGCCGGCGCTGCAATGCTCCTTGCCAACCACCGGCACGTTGTTTTCCGCATAACAGGCGGTCACGCAGGCGCCGCAGCCAGTGCACTTGTTGAGATCAATGGATAAACCCCACATATAAGGCTCGTCCTTGTAATAATCCCGCTGGCGCAGGCGGGACCAGTTTTCAAGCATTCGTTTCAGTGCCATGGCTTACGCCTCCCCTTCCGTGCGATTGAATTTCTCGGCAGTCGTCGTTTTGACAATTTCACGCCCTGCCTGAGTGCTGGTGTTGCTTTCCAGCACCAGATCACCATGTTTCAGCGTCACCAGTTTGCCGCGATCCGCCACCTTGGTAATTTTGACATCGGTGGCATGGGTCGCCAGTTCGCCGCTTTGTTTATCAAAGCTGGCGGTCAGAATTTGATAGGGATTTATGCCTATTCCCTTGGCGTAACGGCCATATTCAGTATGGCCCTGTCCCAGCGGGATGGCTACGGCGTCCCGGTGTATGCCAGGGAATACCAGCACCTTGACCTCGGCCTTGCCGGCAGAGGATTCCACTGCAACGACATCGCCCGTAATCAGGCCAAGCTGTTTGGCAGTCTCGGGATGAATCTCGATCCACGAATCCCACACCACCTCAGCCAGTTGATCAGGCAACTCCTGTAGCCATGGCAGATTGGCATGGCGCCCGTCCCACAGGCCAAGCCGGGCGGAAGGGATAAGCCGGAACGGATACTGGCTGTTCTTTTTCGGCGCCTCAGGCAGATTCACCCTGCTCGTCCTGGCCTGAATTGGCGCCGGCGGTTGCACCTTTATGTGCACGAACCCTGCCGCCAGAATGCCTTGCTTGAAGGCCTCCTCCTCGCTCTGCCCCGGCAGTTTCGCCCTGGGCGGGTTGGCCAGCGCCGGACGCATGGCCCACAATGCATCCATAACATAGGCCTGATAGTTTTCCCAATGTTTAAACTTTTCATCCATGTTGCCGAGAACATCCAGCATCAGATCGCCAAACGCCCGCGTTCCGCTGTCGCCAAACACAGGGTTCATAACAGGCTGTTGCAGGCCAACGTAACCGTCGCTGACGGCGTACGCCGGCATCGTGGTGTTCCATTCCTCAAGATAGGAGTGGATTGGCAACACCAGATCGCACGCCGCAGTCGTCTCATCCAGAAACATTGAAAATGAAATCCGGTATTTCGCCTTGGCGAACGCCTTGTCGGCCTGCATGAAAGCCGGCGCCTGATACAAGGGATTGCTGCCAAACACCACAGCCGTATCAAAACTGCCGTTGCTTAATCCATCGAGAAACGCCCTGACCTCGCTCCAGCCGCCCATGCGCGGCGTCATGTCGGGGAACAGCGCTTCACTGCGCGGCATAATGGTCTTGCCGATATTGCCCAGCATCACATTCAGCAACATGATAGCGCGGGCGGTTTCCGAGCCATGGGGCACGCCTTCGGCGCTGGCACCGGACAACACCAGCGACGGCGAGCGTCGGGTCATTAAATGATGCAGGCGGTGAATGCGCTCAACCGGCACATCCGTCATCTGCGACACATGTTCGATATTTACATCCTTCAGCGAAGCCGCCACGTCGGTCGGGACTCGGCGGGCATATTCAGCCTCCTGGACCAGCAGAGAAGCCAGGGCAAGCGCCAGATGTCCTTCGCTTCCGGGCCGCACCGCAATCCAGCGATCCGCATTGGCGCCGGTCAGGGTCATCTTCGGTTCAATCTGAACCAGCGTTCCCCTGGGCGCATTCCTGAATTCGCCATACTGGGCGGAGAATTGCACCGGCGACATCCATGTGCCGAGGAAATCCGCGCCAAAAGAGACAATCAATTGCGCCTTGTCGAAGTCCAGCCGTGGCATGGCGACGCCGAGCATCTCCTTATTGACAGCATGACTTACAGCGGGCGGCAAGGTGTCGAAGACAAAATTATTTTTTGAGCCGGCAGCCTTCAAATAGGCGTCTATCAGGGCCTGGGCATGCCCGCTGGTGGCACCGCTCAGCCATGCCAGCCCGGCATTTTTGCGCCCCAGCTTCTTTCTCAGAACATTTTCCGCTTCATCCCAGGAAATCTCGGTCAACTTGCCGCCCTTGCGCAGCATCGGCTTGTTCAGGCGATCCGGATTATAGTGCGCATGCAGACCCGCCTGTCCCATCGGGCAAAGCCGCCCGTGATTAATCTCGCTGCCCCGATTGCCCTCCAGCTTCAATACGCGCCCCTCGCGAATGCGGGCATGAATGCCGCATCCGGCCGGACACTGGCGACAGGTGGATGCATAATAAATCTCGATGCCGGGACGCACGAAATCCTGAGGATCGACATTGGGCTCAATATTTTCCTTGCGGACTTCAATATCGACCTGATTGATGATATCCGTGTCTCCACAGCCGCTCAGGACAATCGCACTACCCGCGCCGCCAAGACCCATGGCCTTCAAAAAGGCCCGGCGACTCCAATTGCTGCTCGATTTGTTTTGGCTCATCGTCAAATCTCCTTGAATTCCATCGCCGT
>CAYTFI010000033.1:0-14504 GCA_964437065.1 uncultured Zetaproteobacteria bacterium
CGTATTAAAATGCTCCAGATAAAAATGCGCTGCGCCGCGATGACGGCCAAGCGCCGGAATAAAGAAATAACGCTCGCCCCGGGCGACAGCTTCATCAAATTGCGCCGGAGCCGCCGCCTGCATGGCAGCCAGAAACTGCGCCGTATGCGCCCTGTTTTCACTGGACGGATTCAGATCGGCCATTATGCGCCAGTAACCCGCCCCGCTTTTCATCTCTGTCCAGCTGATATGGATATGCACCGACGGCGCCAGCGGGTTGAGCGGGTGGATAATGGAGGAAAGCGCATTGGCCGAGCCGAGTTTTCTGTCCGGCAAATCATCATAATGCACCTGCGACACATTCACCGAGCCGCGTCCGAACAGATCGCCGTCGGCGGTTTCGAAGCGTATGCCGCCGCCATGAATCCCTTTATCGCGCGCCCATTCGACAGGATTGAATGATTGGGCGCTGCCCAGTTCTCCGGCCAGTTTCTCCAGCCGGCGCACAAAACGATACTGCAAGGCGCTGACCAGTTCGAGGGCTTTGCTTGCATTGTCGGATACTGCGCGGATACGGTTCATACGGGCCGCCATGGATGGACTTTTTACGGTTTCACCACCTTTTGGTTGTAACAATCGGGGCAACTATTCACCACCCGGGCCAGGAAGTACAGAAAGCGGCAATGCCATCGCCATTTTAGAGTCTGGCAGGTAAAAGAACGACAGACATGAAACAATCAGCTTTGGCGCTTTGTTTCTCGCAACTGTTTTTCACCTGCCGGCGATTATGGCCGCTGCCCGCTTTTACAGCTGTTTTCAGGTGAACTGTAATTGCTGTCTGGTCTGCTGATTGCAGGAAGAGGGAAGTCTCCCCTGCCCTCTGTCGTGATTTTTGCGGGATCAGTTCATTGACTGTGCTATCATTGCGTTATGAGGTTTGTAATTGACGGATATGAAAGGCTGGTTTTAGGCAGGCCTGTTCTGACGCTGTCGCTGCTGGCCGTGCTGTTGATGCTCTTTGGCGCCTTTATCCCAAGATTCGAACTGGATGTTTCAGCCGATTCGCTGGTGCTGGAAAATGACGCCGATCTTGAGTACTACCGCAATATTCGCGCCCGATATGGTTCCGACGATTACCTGATCCTCACCTACAGCCCCATAGAGGCGATGTTCTCCGAAGAAAACCTGCAGCGCATTGGCGAATTGAGAGATCGCTTGCGTGGCATCGACGGCGTCGAATCAGTAACGACCATGCTCGACGTGCCGCTGCTGGAAAGCCCGCCGATCTCGCTGGACGAGTTTCGTGAAGGCGCGCCAAAGCTGGAGCAGCCATCAACGGATCGCGCGATGGCAAGGCGGGAGTTGACAGAGAGCCCGCTTTACCGAAATCGCCTGATCGGCCCTGACGGAGAAACCTGCGCCATCCAGATTGTGCTACAACAGGATGAAACCCATCAAAGCCTGCTGAAGGAGCGCGACGGCCTGCGTGTTAAAAAACTGGGCTCAGAGCTGACAGCGGCGGAGCGTGAGAGGCTGTCTCTGGTCGAAGAGCAGTTCTATCGTTACAGCAAGCAGAAGATGGAGCAGGAGGCGGAGGTAATCCGCGCGGTACGTTCGGCCATGAATGACTACCGGAAGTTTGCACAACTGCATCTGGGCGGCGTGCCGATGGTCGTCTCCGACATGATGTCCTTCATTCGCCACGATCTGGTCACCTTTGGTTTTGCCGTACTGGCAATTCTCGCACTGATGCTGCTGTTTGTATTCCGCAAGCTTCAGTGGGTGATATTGCCGCTGCTCACCGCTGCTGCGACTGCGGTCATTACTACGGGCTTTCTCGGCATGGTCGGCTGGCCGGTAACCGTGGTCTCCTCGAACTTTCTGGCGCTGGTTCTGATCTTCAGCCTGTCGCTGACCATTCATCTGATCGTGCGTTATCGCGAGCTGCACCATTTGCAGCCGCATGCAGATCAGCGCGCCCTGGTGAGTCAGACGCTGCGCAGCAAGGCCGCGCCCTGTTTCTTCAATGCCCTGACCACAATGGTCGCCTTCTGCTCACTGGTAGTCAGCGATATCCGGCCGGTCATCGATTTCGGCTGGATTATGGTTTTTGCTCTGGCCGCCTCTTTGGCGCTGGCCTTCACGCTCTATCCCGCCTCGCTGATGCTGATCCAACCCGGCGAGCCGTATCACGGGTCTGATATCATGGGCAAGATCACCGAAGCCTTCGCCTCCCTTGTCGAAAAACACGGCGGCAAGCTGCTGCTGCTTTCGGCTACGCTTGTCCTGTTCGGAAGCATCGGCATGTCACGCCTGACAGTCGAGAACAGGTTTATCGACTATTTCCACAGCTCTAGTGAAATATTCCAGGGCATGAAGCTGATCGACGAAAAGCTGGGCGGAACCACGCCGATGGATGTCATTATACAGGCGCCGGTCAGGGATGAGTCAATTGAAGATGAGTGGGATGAGGATGATCCCTTCGCCGATGAAAACGGTGAGCCGGGCTTTGCCAATACCAGCTACTGGTTCAATACCCGCAGGATGGAGCAGATCGCCGCTATCCATGACTATCTGGACGCATTGCCCGAGACCGGCAAGGTGCTGTCGCTGCACACTGCCATGACTTTGCTGCAAAAGCTGGAAGACAAGGATGCAATTGATAATATGTTCCTTTCTGTTCTCTACAAAAAGCTGCCGCCGGATATCAAGGCGCAGCTGGTTTCACCCTATATCTCGGAGGATGGGCAGCAACTGCGTTTTGCGGTGCGGATTTACGAATCGAATATCGGCCTTAATCGCAATGAACTGCTGGAGAAGATCGCGGATCACCTGAACGCCGAAAAAAAGGATCAGGGCGAGCAGGTGCATCTTAGCGGCATGGTGGTGCTCTACAATAATCTGTTGCAGAGCCTGTTCAGCTCGCAAATCCAGACGCTCGGAATGGTCTTTGTCGCCATCCTGATCACCTTTGCGCTGGTGTTTCGTTCGCTTAAGGTGGCCGCCATCGCCATCATCCCCAATATCATCCCGGCTGTGCTGGTGCTGGGGCTGCTCGGAGGGCTTGGCATTCCACTGGATATCATGACCATCACGATTGCGGCCATCGCGGTAGGCATTGCCGTAGATGACACCATCCATTATGTCCACCGCTATCACGAAGAGGTGCTGAAAGACGGCGACTACCGGGCCGCCGTGCACCGCGCCCACAACAGTATTGGCCGCGCCATGTATTACACTTCCATCACCATCACCATCGGTTTCATCTCCATGGCGTTGTCGAACTTCGTGCCGACAATCTATTTCGGATTGTTCACCGCCTTTGCCATGATCAGCGCCCTGCTGACGAATATCACGGTTCTGCCCGTCCTGCTCAGAACCCTGAAACCGTACGGGAAGCTGGAACAGATGGATCAGGTGCAGCAATCAAGACCGGACACCGGCGAGATTCTTTAATTTTCATGGCTCATCACATGCCCCTCTACCGCCCGCCCAGCGAGGCTGACAACCTGATCATCCAGGTTACTCTGGGCTGCAGTTTCAATCAGTGCAGCTTCTGCTCGATGTACCGCAACAAGCAATTCAGCCAGCGCCCGCTTGATGCTGTGATTACAGATATCCGGCAGGCAGCCCGCGCCTGGCCAAACGCACAGCGGGTTTTTCTGGCCGATGGCGATGCGCTTTGTCTGCCGACAGACATGTTGGCGGCGATCCTTGATGAGTTGAATGCGCATCTGCCAAAGCTTACGCGTGTTTCATGTTATGCCACGCCTTCGAACATCCTGAGAAAGAGCCCTGATGAGCTGGCGTCGTTAAAAGAGCAGGGGCTGAGCCTGCTCTATCTGGGCATTGAATCCGGTTCAGATCTCATTTTGAAGAAAATCACCAAGGGGGCCAGCAGGAGAGGCATCGCAAAGGCTATGGGCAAGGCCTTTGAGGCAGGCATGAAGGTGTCAGGCACTGTGATCCTCGGGCTGGGAGGAAAAAAACGATGGAAGGAACACATTGATGGAACCATCGAACTGCTCAACAGTGCGCCAGTCACCTATCTGTCAACGCTGCAACTGTATCTGGAAGCCGACATAAGCTCAGAATTTCACTCCGGATTCGGGGAACCATTCGAGGCATCCGACGATAGAGACATTCTCCAGGAGCAGGCTCGTCTGATCCGTGGGCTGGATCCGCCCAGGCCAGTCATATTTCGCTCCAATCATGCCTCCAATGCCCTGGCTCTGGCTGGAAACCTGCCCCGCGACAGAGCAAAGCTGCTGGCTCAACTGCACAGTGCGCTGAAAGGTGACATGCCCTTGAGACCATGGCATATGCGGGGGATGTAAGCACGGCACATCTCCAGAGCAGCGGTTAATCCCCCTGAAATGCGCCAAGCAACACATTCATAAACAAAATGCCCGCGCCCAGAAGCAATCCGCCGACGCCAACATAAGTAAAGATTTCCGTTATGACATGATGGTGGGCGGCGCTTCTTCCCATGGACGGGGAGAGCATAAACATGGAAAACCATGACAAGGGATAAAAGCCGCCAAGACCGATCAGGATGGATGCCGCTGTTTTCAACTCCCGCTTGAGAGAAGAAACCATTACGAGAAGAATCAGGCCAAGAGAGAAGGCGGATATTCCCGCTGCGTGAAAGTGCGCCCTTTGCGCATATCTCCAGATTTTATGTTCGCTTTTGGCATCATGCACGGCCGGATTGGCCGCTACGCCGCTGGATATGTAGGACTGGAAGGAATCTTCTGCAACGCCAAAGCCAACCCCGAGGCCTATGCCAAAAAACAGGGTCAGCATAACCAGCAACACCCCTGCCCTCACCGCTTTCAAGTTTTCGTTCATGTGTTCCTCCTTTATTTTTTCTGTTCCGATGATTATCCGGTTTGTCATTGCCTCGTCAAGGCGACCCGTGGACATTTCGTTATCAATGTCCTGATGGAGGCGCCATTTTACCGACCACAGCTGCACCGACCGAATCGCCAAAGACGTTAATTGTAGTACGGCAGCGATCGAGAAACCAGTCAATGGCCAGAATCAGTCCAATGCCATCCAGCGGCAACCCGACCGCTTCAAGCACAATCACCATCGTCACCAGCCCGGCCTCGGGAATGCCGGCGGCGCCAATGGCCGCCATTGAGGCCGTCAGCAACACCAGCATCTGCTGGCCAAAGCCAAGATCAATGCCATAGGCCTGAGCAATGAACAGCACAGCCACCGCCTCATACAGCGCCGTGCCATCCATATTGATCGTCGCCCCCAGCGGCAAGACGAAACGGCGCGCTTTCTCATCCACCCCGGCCGCCTTCACGCCCTCCAGGGTCAGCGGCAAGGTGGCGCTGGACGAAGCGGTGGAAAATGCTGTCATCAACGCTGCGCCCATGTGTCGCAGATATGTTGCAGCGCTTTGACGCGCCAGCGCCATCAACAGCACGCAAAGCGCCACAGCGTGCATGAGCAGGCCGGAAATCACCGCCAGCGCATACCTGGCCAGTCCCGCCAACTGGGCGAAAAACGCCTCGCCGCCGCCGGCTGCGCCCAATTTTGAGGCGATCAGGGCGAATACGCCGATGGGGGCGAAGATCATAATCCATCCCACGATCCGCATCATTGCCTCATTCAGGCCTTCGAAAAACAGGATCACCGGCTTGCCCGCTTCTCCCAGCGTTGACAGCGCAGCAGCCAGCAGAATGCAGAATACAATAATCGGCAGCAGCTTCATATTGGCGGCTGCATCAATAATGTTCGGATGCACCAGCGACAGAATCAGATCGGTGACGCCGATATCGCCAACCTTCGGCTGCGGCGCGGCGCCGCCGGAAGCAAGATCAACACCGACGCCGGGCTGCCAGAAATTGGCCATCAGCAGGCCGATGGCAACGGCGATCAGGGTTGTGCAGGTGTAATAAGCCACCGACAAGCCGCCCATGCGGCCCAGCTTGCGCACATCGCCAAGACCTGCCACGCCGGTAATGATGCTGGCGACCACCAGCGGCACGATAAGCATTTTCAAGGCCGTCAGGAACAGTGCGCCCAACCATGCCAGCGACGCCATCGCTTCACCCCAGACAAAGCCGGACACGCCGCCTGCCACAATGGCGATAATCATGGCAAACAGCAGTCTCTTTTCAGTTGTTCCCTTCATTGCTTCCACCTGAATCCTTCCAGCATGCTATGGACGCATTCAACCATAACATGCGCGCTTGTAACACCCGCATAAATAAATCCGGCAACCTCGGTTGGCAATGCCCGCATGGCGCAAGCTCTTGATTCGCTTTGCTAAACGGAAAAACTCTTATCACCAGCAAGCCGCAATCGCGTATTTAACGGCTTCCCTTCGGGCGAGTCGCCCGGCGGCCATCTGCTGCGTTGCCCTCTCTTGCAATGGAACTACCATTCCTTCAAGAGCGCGCCTTGCATATGACCACCGGGCGACTCGCTGTGGCATGACTTGTGTGTAAAGGGCAGGGCTAACCTCTTTTGTCTCGTCTTAACATGCATCGCGGATTCAACTGCCAAGTGCAACTCCAGTGAGTTGAGTTTTGGCATTGAAGAAAACTACACTGGCATGCATGGTGCAGGAAGTCGGCAAAGCCGGCGAAATTGTCGAAAATGAAATACGCGCACGCTATGCGCTTGGCGATTCACTACCGGCTGTCTGATTCGGAAATTGCCTCATTCGAATTTGGAACGCCGGAGGCCGAAGAAGCTGTTTACCTGACCGCGTATTCATGAGAGCTTACATGCGCCCAATGAGAAAACCGGCAGACGGCGAAGGAGAATAATCATGAGGCCCAGGCACAATCAGCGCAAGTTCAGCCGCTCCCAGATAACGATTTCCGCCATGCTGACGCCGGAAGACGGACAGGCATTCGGCGTACAGGTGGATGATTTAAGCATGGGCGGCATTTTTGTCCTTACCGACAGAAAGCTGGAAATCGGCAGAAAGTGCAAGGTCAATATGCTGCTGGGCCATTTCAAACATGAGCTGCCGCTTATCGCAGAGGCTGCTGTTGTCAGAATCACCGAACGCGGCCTCGCCCTGAAATTCGAAGTTATCGAGCTGGAGGCCATTAGCAGCATGGGGCGCCTTGTCATCGAACACTCAGATAATCCGGAGCAGGCCAGGATGGAGTTTTCCGCTCATGGCGGCTGGGTTTTCAGTCCGGATTAAGCTCGCGCACAAACAGTGCTAGTCGAGTCTGCGCCTGGCGCGCATCAGATCGATTGGCCTGCCGATATCGAACCAGTAACCGGGATGAACCGCCCCTTTGCATATTCCCGCAGCAACCTGTTGCCTGATTAGATACGCCAGCGAGAATGCCTCGCCGGCCCTGAAACAGTTAAAAGCAGCGCCGTCCCAAACAGAAATGCCGGCAAAGGTGAGACGACCGCAGACATTCATCGATACATCGGAATCATTGAGAGCGAAATCGCCATCAGGGTGATGCGCAGGATTTTCCACTAATGCGATACTGCTGCCGCCAGCCGGCGCAAGCGCTGCCAGTCGATGAATATCTATATCGGCCAGCACGTCGGCATTATGGACAACGACAAGGCCGCCGCCCGGCAACCTTGACAGCGCCTGCCTGACGCCGCCGCCCGAATCAAGCAACTCGGGCTCATGGCTGATCGCGATTCGGCAACCGAATCGCGACCCGTCGCCCAGATATGCCAGCAGTTGTTCGGCATGGCAATGCGTATTAACAGCGATGTCACGGACGCCCTGCGCTGTCAGGCGTCGGATGACAAGCCCGATAACCGGCTCTCCAGCCACCCGCATCAGCGCCTTGGGCTGTTGGCGGGTCAGCCATTTAAGTCGTGTTCCCAGTCCGGCGGCCAGCACCACGGCCCGATCAGCTCGCAGCATGATTATCCTTCCACAGGCCCCAGATATTGATGCTGATCCAGGCAGTTTCCAGAATGATGAGGCCAATATTCCGATATATGATCGCCACGGCCAACAGAACTGCGCCGCCCAGCAGACTCAGGGAAAAATAGACGCGTTTCCTGTCCGGTTTAGCGACAGTCAAAAAATATGCGAGCAGAATCAGGGCTGAACCAAGCAGACTCAACAGTTGTTCCGGAGCCGTGTAATTCATTCGGCCAGCTTTTCTATTAATTGCGGCATTTGCTCCTGCGCCGCCTGCCGACCCTTGTCAATTTCCTGCTCGATATTGGAAAAATCATTCCACTGCGTAAAGCCGACCAGCGGCTCTATCAGCACATCAGCGAAAGCCTTTTTATATTGTCTCAAATACAGCGATTTTATCTGCGTGGCCCAATCGAGCATGCCATAGACATTGGCAGGCTCGACATCCGGCTGCGGCCTGGCCCCCACATTAACAGCCAGAACAAGCTCCCCTGACGCCACCATCCGCGCCTCTTTCGTGGGCAACTCGGATGCCACGCCGCCATCGACAAATTTCTCGCCGCCAACAATGACCGGATCAAACACCCCCGGAATGGCCATGCTGGCGGCAATGGCGCATGGCAGTTTCACATCCGTATCGGCTGAAAACAACCGACATTCGCCGCTCGGAAAGTGAACGGCAGTAATATACAGGGGGATTTTCAAGGCGGAAAATGATTCAACGCCGCAAAAGGCATGGGCGATTTCAATCAGCGCATCGGTATCGGCCACGGACTGGTCCGTAGCAGCGCGCGTATAAAGAATGGATTGACGGGCCGCTGCCGTCAGCTTCGACAGCCAGCTCTGATCCTGCGTGTCGACCCCGTCCAGGGCAGGAAGATTCAGCTTGGAAAAGGGCTCTGAATCGAGAATATCCATAGCGCGCCGGATCACGCTCCCGGCATCCGGCTCAATGGCGTACATGGCGCCGAACAGGGCGCCGATGCTGCTGCCGACAATGGCTTTCGGTTTCAGCTTATGTTCCTCCAGCACATCCAGCACGCCAAGGTGCGCCAGCCCCCGACCGCCGCCGCCGCCGAGCGCCAATATGAACCCCCTGTCATGTTTTCCGGATTGAAACAGATGATTCAGGATGCTCATTCAACCTCCGGCAGCGTTGCCACATCAGTTATTTTCTCGCACAAGGCGGCTATTTGTTCCGTCGAGAGCTTGCCGGAATCCTTACCCGTAAGGAAAAACACATCCACTGCCCGCTCGCCAAATGTTGAAACAGATGCGCCATGGATATCATAGCCCTCCGCAGCAATAGTATCGGCGAGCCTGGCCAGCAACCGGGGCTGGTCGGCGGCGGACACTTCTATGGCGGTCTCTCTAAATGAGGCGTTGGTCAGTTCGCGAACGCGCACAGGCACGCGCCGCATCAAAACATTGATCTTAAACGGCCCGACATCTGCAACCCTGGCTGGCTCCTTGCTTTGCAGCATGGATGCAATACGCGACTGCAACCGCTCAATGTCCGCAGGCACATCGAAGGGCTGTCCATCCTCGCCTTGCAAATGGAACACATCGAGCACCCGGTCATCCTTCATGTTATAGGCCTGCGCCGCCACAATGCTGGCATGCCCGCTGGTCAGCGTGGACGCCAGAGACGCAAACAGGCCGGCGCGTCCGCGGGCGATGACATAGGCCAGTGTTTCAGCATGGTCGCGGTCAACCATGAACTTCACGGCATCTCCTTCATTGGCATCGATCAGCCCGACAATCTGGCGCAGCTGTCTGGGCGGAAAATGCATAATGCACTGACGCGACAACAGGCCTATGGCGGAGATCAGCGACTCGCGATCGCCCACGCTCGACTCCAGCACCGTTTCCACCCGCGTCCGGTACAATCGTTCGGCTGTTTCACTGACCGTTTCATCGCTGAGAAAGTGCTGCGCCGTCAAAAGATACAACTCCAGAAGCAATGAACCCTTCCAGTTATTCCAGACATTCGGACCGACGGCTGCAATATCGGCAATGCTGAGCAAAAACAGATAATTCAGCCTGCTCTGGCTTCCCACTCGCTCGGCGAAGGCGTGAATCACATCGGGGTCGGAGAGATCGAAGCGCTGGCTTGTTACGGCCATGAACAAATGTTCGCGCACCAGCCATTCGACCAGATCGGTTGCATCACGGTCAAGCCCGATGCGCTGGCAAAAACCCTGCGCCAGCGCGGCGCCGTTGGCGGAGTGGTCTCCGGGAAGGCCCTTGGCGATATCATGAAAAATCAGCGCAAGATAAAGCAGTTCCGGCCGGTGAATTTGCTGGCAAACCTCGCTTGCCAGTGGCAATCGTTCCTGCCGCTCGGCATGCCACATATTACGCGCCTCGCCGACAGCGCGAAGCGTATGCTCATCGACCGTATATACATGATAGCGATTGAACTGGCCCAACCCCACGACATCACGAAATTCAGGGATAAAACGACCCAGAACGCCGGTGATGTTCAAACCTCTGAGAACCCAGTGAACATTGCGATCACTGCGAAGAATTTGCAGAAATATTTTGTGCGCCTCCGGATTGTTACGAAAATCATCATCAATCAGCAGCACATCAGCCCTGATCTGGCGCAGCGCCTGGCTGGAAAGACGCCGCCGATCCTGCTGCGAGACGTGAAATATGCGCAGCAGACGGATGGGATCCTCCCTGAACACATCGGCATGGAGGATGCCCACCCATTGTCCTTCAAGGGTGAATCCATCGCCGATATTGCGCTTGAATTTGAATCGTTGCGGATGCAGCTGCTCCTTATAATGCATGCGCAACAGACCCGTGACTCGCGCAATGCGGCCAACATGGCGAAAATAGTCCTTCATAAATGCATCAACTGCCGGACGATGCCGCTCCGCCTGATAATGCATGCGCTCGGCCAGCCTGGCCTGAAGTTCAAAGTTCAACCGATCCGAAGGGCGCATTACTTCCAGATGCAGTCCGGCCCGGCAACGCCAGAGAAAATCCTGCGCCTGCAGCAAATGATCCCGCTCCTGCCCGGAGATGGCGCCTCTGGACACCAGTTCATCCGCATCATCAATGCCATACCAGGCCTTGGCGATCCAGAACACCGCCTGCACATCGCGCAGGCCGCCCTTGCCCTCCTTGATATCCGGCTCCATCAGAAATGCAGTGTTTCCGGTGCGCGCATAACGCGCTTCCATTTCAGCCAGTTTGGCCTCTACAAACCCTTTTCGCCTGCGCTTGAAAAAAATATGCTGCTTTGCCAGCAATTGATTATAGAAATCTCCCGAACCCGCCAGCAGGCGCGATTCCATGGCTGCCGTGGCCGAAGACCAGTCTTCACGAATATGCACGAGCGTTTCTTTAACGGTGCGAACTGCATGACCGATTTTTGCCCCCATGTCCCACAGGCAAAGCAGAAATGCCCGAATCTCCTCCTCGACCGGTTGCGGCGGCGACTCAGCTGTCAGGAACCACAAATCCCAATCCGATTGCGGGGCCAGCTCGCCGCGCCCATAGCCCCCCACAGCCACCAGATCCACGATTGACGCCGCCTGCGGCGCATGCTGTCGCCACAAATTAATCAGCAGGCTATCCACGCCCTGACACATGCGCGCGCTTAGCGCCGCACCGCTGTCGCCGGCGTCAAAGGCCCTGGCTACAGCGGCATAAAGCGCTTCTATCTCCTGTCTTGATTGCCTGACCTTATCCACCTGCGTCACGTGTCACATTTTTCACCGGTCGCAGCGGAACACATCAAAAGGCTGCTCGCCGCCCGAAACCGCGCCGGCGGCGACAATCGTATCGCCGCCCATCTCCGCAGCGCTGTTGCGAGCAAGGATTTTCAACTCCTCGCCAACCTTGTCCTGTGCGCGGGAAATAAAGCCCACCTTGTCCAGAACGGAGACTGTGGTTTTACCCAGCTTTTTGCATTGGCCAACCTGATCATAGCCGACCAGGCGGATGCTCAAGCCCGCATCCGTAGGCTTCACCCAGGCGCAGGCTGATAATGCGATCATCGCCAGGGCCGCGATCCATGCTGTTTTGTTCATATTCATTTCACCTCGCTTTTTATTTTATCCAGTGCAATTAACGCATCAACAGGCCGCATTGATTCCACATCAATCGCCTGCAACATATCCCGCAGCTTGCAAAACTGCTGCAGATCTTTCTCCTGACGGCGTTTCTCGGCTGCCACAAACAGCCCGAGCTGAGGCTTTCCGGCCTCCGCCGCCAGCTCCGAACCATGCTCCAGTCGAAACAGATGTTCGCGCGCACGCCTGACCACATCCCGCGGCAGCCCGGCCAACTGGGCCACGGCAATGCCGTAAGACTGATCAGCCGCATCCTCAACCACCCTGTGCATAAAAATGACCGAGCCGTTCCATTCCCGCACCGTCACCGAGGCATTAAATGCCGTCGCATGCGCATCGGGCAGTTCTGTCAACTCATGGTAGTGGGTGGCGAACATCGTCAGCACATCGGTTGCCGCAATCAGGCGCTCGGCCACCGCCCATGCAATGGCCAGCCCGTCCCATGTGCTGGTGCCCCGACCAATTTCATCAACAATAACCAGCGAGCGCGGCTCCAGCTGATTCAGAATCGTCGCCGTTTCCATCATCTCAACCATAAAGGTGGAGCGACCGCTGGCCAGTTCATCGCCCGCGCCGACGCGGGTGAAGATGCGCCGGGTCAAGGGAATGCGCGCCTCATCAGCCGGGACAAAACAGCCGGTGTGCGCCAGCCAGACAATCCAGGCCACCTGCCGCATATAGGTTGATTTGCCGCCCATATTAGGCCCGGTCAGCAACATGAAACGGCGTGATTCCATATCCATATGCGTATCATTGGCGACAAACGGCTCATCGCTGCTGACATGACGCTCAACCACAGGGTGCCGCCCACCCGTCAGCCTGAGGCTGCGTCCCTGATGCACCTCCGGACGCACATAGCGATATGCGCCGGCCAGATGCGCAAAGCAGCACAGCACATCCAGCTGAGCCACAGCGCGCGCCGCCTGCTGAATCGGCGCAGTCTGCCGGCAAATCTGCTGACGCAGCTGTTCAACAAGCATCTCCTCGCGCTGCATCGCCGCATCGCGCGCGCCGAGGATTTCCGATTCGAAGCTGTGCAGTTCATCGGTCATAAAGCGTTCGGCATTCACCAGCGTCTGCTTGCGCACATAATCCATCGGCGCATCTTTGGCCTGCGCCCTCGAAATCTCGATGAAATAACCAAACACCTTATTATATTTCACCCGCAGGTTGCTCAGGCCGGTGCGATCACGCTCCCTGGCCTCATAATCACGCAACCAGTCGCCGGCAGCGCACGCCAGCCCGCGCAAACGATCCAGCTGCTCATCAAAGCCTGCGGCAAGCACGCCGCCATCGCGAAACAGCGCCGGCGGCGTTTCAATAATGGCCCGATCCAGCTCATCGGCCAGCGCCTCCAGTCCCTGCAAGGCAGTCGCCATATCAGCAAACAGGCCGCTACGATCACTGAACAGGCCGCGCAACTGCGGCAGGGCCAGCAGCGCTTCAGCCAGACCGCGATAATCACGCGGAGAAGCGCGACCCAACACGATGCGGGTCAGCATGCGTTCCATGTCGCGCACGCCGGCAAGAAATTTGCGCAGCGCATTCAATATATCGCCATCATCAAGCATGCTCTGCACGGCGTCCTGACGCTCGCCCAGCAAGGCAAGATCAGTCAGCGGACGATCAATCCACTGGCGCAGCAGCCTCGCCCCCATCGGCGTGAGCGTTTCATCCAGGGCGGAAATCATGCCTGCTTTCGGATCGCCGCCCAGCGAACAGTAAAGCTCCAGATTCCGGCGTGAACGCGCATCAATGCACATGCCCTCGGCATGCTCAATGAACACCGGCAACTCAAGGTGGTCAAGGGAGCATTTCTGCGTCTGGTTCAGATAAACAAGAACGGCCCCTACCGCAGCGGCGGCCTCGTTGTGATTTTCCAGATTTAGCGATTGCCAGTCGGTTACGCCAAATTGCCGCTCCAGTTGTTCCCGCGCCACCGAAGCGGAAAAACTCCAGTCACCCGGAAAAACGGGATCAGATCCTGAATCGTGAACCGCCTCAAGGCGCGAGCCCTTTTTTGCCTGTTTTCGGCCTGCTGATTCGGATGAATGCAGCAACAGCTCCGCCGCAGCCAACACAGACAATTGCTCATCCAGCGCCGCGTCGCCATTTCCCTGCAACAATTGCCAGCGACCGCAGGACAGATCAACCGCAGCAATGCCCCAACGCTCATTTTGCCGAAAACAGGCCGCCAGGGGCGCCGAACCGGACTGTTCCAGCAACTCGGATTCAGTGATGGTGCCCGGCGTCACTACGCGCACCACCTCCCGTCGCACAGGCCCCTTCGAGCCATTTGGCGGCTCCATCTGCTCACAGATGGCAACCCGCTTGCCTGCCGCCACCAGCCGGGCCAGGTAGCCTTCTGCCTGATGCCATGGCACGCCGGCCATGGGAATATCCTCTCCGTCAGATTTTCCGCGCCTGGTTAAGGCGATATCGAGTATTTTTGACGCCTCCGCCGCATCATCGAAAAACATCTCATAAAAATCGCCCATGCGATAAAACAACAGGCAGTCTGAATACTCGGATTTGATGCGTAAATACTGCTGCATCAT
>CAYTFI010000034.1:0-14368 GCA_964437065.1 uncultured Zetaproteobacteria bacterium
CAATAAATGCTTTTTCGTTCAGACACTATGTATGCGCGATCACTTGCAGGGTCAGGGCATGTGAATTCGCACCGGCCTGCGGCGCGCTCCGAAGGCCCCCTGGAAGGCTGAAAATTGTCCCGGGATTTGTCTGGCGCAGTTGGCGCAGCGGCCATCATCGCCCAGCTTGTATGTGACAATGTCAAACCAGTCGCGAACAATCAGCCTGGCCTGACAGTCGGGGCAGAATGTCGTTCCTCCGGCCCGGTCATGCACATTGCCTGTATAAACGTATTGCAGGCCGGCATTCAGGGCGATGTTCCTGGCACGGCTTAAAGCGGCGGCGGGCGTAGGGGGGAAATCACGCATTTTCCAGTCCGGGTGGAAGGCGGTGAAGTGCAGCGGGACGTCCGGGCCAAGGTGATTGACGATCCATTCGCACATGGCGCTCACCTCTTTTGTGCTGTCATTCTTGCCCGGAATCAGCAGCGTTGTAATCTCGAACCAGACATCGGTTTCATGTCGCAGGTATTGCAGCGCGTTGAGCACAGGGCGCAGGCTTCCGGCGCACAGCTTATGATAGAATTCCTCCGAGAATGCCTTCAGGTCGATATTGGCGGCGTCGATATGGGCAAAGAACTCCTTTCCGGCTTCAGGGTGAACGTAGGCTGCTGTAACCGCCACGGTTTTGACGCCCAGCGCATGGCAGGCAACAGCGACATCCACGGCATATTCGAGAAAGATGACGGGGTCGTTATAGGTGAAAGCGACGCTCTTGCATTCCAATCTGACAGCGGTTTCGGCAATGGCCTCGGGGGAGGCCTGATCGCACAGGCGGTCGAACTCCCGTGATTTGGAAATGTCCCAGTTCTGGCAGAATTTACATGCCAGATTGCAGCCGGCCGTGCCAAAAGAGAGGACGCCGGAGCCGGGGTGAAAATGGTTCAATGGCTTTTTTTCAATCGGATCGACGCAAAATCCGGAGGAGCGTCCATAGGTGGTCAGCACCATCTGGTCGCCTTCGCGCCGGCGCACGAAACAGAGCCCCCGTTGCCCGTCGCGCAATTTGCAATCGCGCGGGCACAGGTCGCACTGGATGCGGTCGTCATCCAGCCTGTGCCAGTAGCGGGCGGGAAAATGCCTGTTGGTCATGAGCCCTCCGGTTCACACTGTTTGCTGACTTGATATGTATATAACTGCACATCGGCATGCCAGAAATCGGCGGCCAGTCCGGCTTTGCATTTGAGCTGAGCCATGAACTGCGCCGGCGACGGCAACTGCTCCCATACCTGGGGCAGGAAAGTGGCGCTGTGCGAACCATATTTCAGCACCACGCCATCCCTGTGCGGTCGCAGCCTGGACAGGGCGGCCTGCTCGCCTTCGACCGACATCGGCTGCGGCTCGGTCAGCACTGAAACCTCAATCTGAATATGCTCGAATTCAGCGGCGTCCAGCGGCGCAAAACGCGGATCGTGAAAGGCCGCCGCGATGGCATTGGCGCGAACATCCTCGCCCAGCGATCGCCACGCCTCCAGCGTGCCAATGCAGCCGCGCAATCGCCCATATTTGTGCAGGGTGACAAAGGTTGCCGCCTTGCGCCTGAGCCGGTTGTCGTCGGCAATATTTGCCTCAAATTCAATGTTCAAATGATCGGCAATGGCTGATCTGGCCAGTCTGACAAGAATCATGGTCAGCGCCCCAGGGCGAAGGCGGCATAGCCGACAACGCTGGCCTTGTCGCCGGCGCTATCGCCGGAATTGCGGTAGTCCAGCAACTCGACCTGCAAACCATGCCTTTTAGCCGCAATCATCATGGCATTGACCGGCGTCGCCCCGCAGGCCTGATCATGGGCAAGGCCTGCCTGCATGGATAAAACAAGTTCAATAGTCTGCCGGTCAAGGTCATTGGCAATATTGTAGGGGTGGAAATGGGACAGATCGGAGCTGATGACAAACAGCGTTTCCTCTCCGCCCCAAAGCTGCTCGATAACCAGAGCTACATGTCCGGCATCGACAGAACCGACGCACAGGGGGACAAGCTCAAAATCACCCAGCGTCATTTGCAGGAAGGGAAGCTGAACTTCGAGCGAATGTTCCAGTGCGTGCGCAGCGCCATATACGGCGACCTGAGGCTGGGCGAGCGCCAGCTCCATGCCCTCCCTGTCCAGCGCCACATCTCCCAGTGGAGTGGCGAATGCATCTGCATCAGGAAGGGCCATGCCATAAAATGGAACGCGATGCGCCGGGCCAAGCGCCACCACCCGCTCTATCACTGTCCCGTCAAGTGTTGCGTAAGCACAGGCCGCAGTAATGCCTGAGTAGATGTAACCGGCATGCGGAACAATGATGGCCTTGGGCTTGCCCGCTCCGCCGTCCGGGCGGGCCGGAGCATGCGCCAGCGCCTGGCTGATAAAGGTGCGCAAATCATCGCCTTGAGCAGGATAAAACTGGCCTGCGACGGCGCTGGGGCGAACAGACATGACAACCTCCGTAGCTCACCTTAATTATAGACGAAAAGTAACTGTTCAGCTCATCCCTGTTTTGCCCAATAGCGGCGTTCGAAAATGCTCACTTGCACGAAGTAAGCTGCGCTTTTCTGCCTTGCTCTTGAACAAAACAGGAATAATCTGATTCAATTACACAGCATGCTGAATAATTACGACGAAAAGTTCAATTGGCTCCAGAAATTTATTGATTCATCCTCAGCTGCGGCAGACAGATTCATGCTTTTCGGCTATGCTCAGGTTATGCATAAATCCGCATTCGACATTCGGAGGCTGCCGCTGTTGCTGCCTGTCATGGCCTGGACGGCTGGTCTGGCCCTTGCGCGCACGGATGCGTTGAGCATTGCTCCCGCCGCATGGCTGCTTGCCGTCCTTATTGTCGTTCTGTTTATGCTGCACTGGCGCAGCGCGGCCCTTATATGCGTTCTGGGGGCATTGTGGGGCGTTGCCGATCTGTTGCTTGATGCAGGGCGCATGGTCGTAGATGACAGCTGGCTGGGGCGGAAAACGAAGATTCATGCCCATGTGGACCGGGTTGAGCAGAGGCCCGCCTATGCCCGTTTATATTTGAGCCATGTGCTTCGGGAAGATGGCGAGGCATTGTCCGGGAATGCGATTCTGTATTTGCATGGCAGGCGGAGCGAGCGGGAGCAGGCGCTGGCCGGTCAGGCGGTTAGCGCCGTAGTCAGCTGGCATGCGCCGCATAATCATTTGAATCCGGGCGGATTTGATTACCGGGCCTGGTGTTTTGATCGGCATATCTCCCTGATTGGCGGCGTGCGGGGCGGCCTTGAAGTGACAGACGCCTCAATGTCGTGGCTGCAAGCGGCGCGGCTGCGGATTCGGCGGGCCAGCGACCATGCCGGAGCACAGTCCGGGATATTGCGCGCCGTGCTTCTCGGCGAGCGTGGTCAGGTCAGCGAGGTAGCCGACGCACTGTTCGCCGCTACCGGAACATCACACCTGCTGGCTATCTCCGGCATGCATGTGGGCATGGTCGCCGCCTGGGCGTTCGCCCTGATTTATTGGCTGTTGACCCGGCGGGAGGCCTGGATTGTGCTCGTTCCGGTGCGCGGAGCAGCGCTTGTCGCCGGTCTGACCGCAGCGCTGGCCTATGCAACGGTGGCGGGCTGGCCGCTGCCGGCCATACGCGCGGCGCTGATGCTGGGCGCCGGCGTGCTGGCCTGGTTGATGGCATCCCGAAGCGAACCGTTGAACACATTGCTGGCGTCTCTGGGGCTGATATTGCTGTTCGACCCTGCCGCCGTCGCCTCGCTTTCATTATGGCTCTCTTTCGCGGCAACGGCGTCGATTCTGGCGGGCAGCCTGAGGCCTCCCGGATCAGGCATTAAATTCAGCCGGGCCATTCGGGCGCTTTTTTGGGCCTCTGCGCTGGCGACGCTGGCGACATTGCCGATTATTCTTTCAACTTTTGGCCGTATTCCTGTGTTTGCGCTGCCGGCGAATATGCTGCTTACGCCCTTGTACGGCCTGATCATTATGCCTCTGGGATTGCTGGCGGAACTGACTGCTGTGCTGGGCCTGCACGGTATTGCCGGAGTTCTGATGGAATATAGCGCTGTTGCTGTACGCCTGGGCCTGGATGCGCTGGGGTGGTTGTCGCAGTTACCGGGCGGACAGCTGTGGGCGATCAGGTTGCCGCTGTGGGCGGGGCTGCTCTATATGGCCGCCCTGTCGTGCGCCGGCTGGTTGCTGACAAGGCGGAAAAAGATTCAGGCATGCCTGCTGGTTTCACTGCTGTTGGCGATCTATTTGACCGCAGCGCTGAATGAACATGATGTGAAAGTCCCAACCTGGGTGGCGTGGGACGTTGGACAGGGCGCAGCCTCGACGCTGCTGTTGCCGGGAAAGCAGGTTATCATGATTGACGCGCCGGGGCGCCGGGGCAGTCGCTTCAATGGCGGCGCGACTGCCGCTTCCGGCCTGCGCAGCATGGGCGTGACGCATATCGATGTGCTGGCGTTAAGCCATGCGCAGTCAGATCATCTCGGTGGCGCGCTGTCGCTGATGCGCAATATGAATTATATCGGCCAAATCTGGCTGCCCGACGTGCCTGATGCGCATTCGGATGCCAGAGTCAGGGAGATTGTTTCATATGCCAGAGCCCGTGGCGCCATTGTGCGCTGGCTGGCGCAGGATGACAAAGTGATAATCGGCAGTGATGAAGGGGATGCGGAAGTGCAGGTAATGTGGCCGCCGCGTGCATTTGCGCCGGCCAGTGAGAACAACACGTCGCTGGTGTTAATGGTTCGGCTGCATCAGCGGGCGCGCATCCTGTTGCCTGGAGATATCGAGGCGGCGGCGGAAAAGGCGCTCATTGATCGCGGCGTTGCTCCGGCGGACGCCATGCTGATGCCGCATCATGGCAGCCGAACATCAAGTCTGCTGCGCTTTGTGCAGGCGCTGAGGCCGTCGGTGGCGGTGGCCCAAAGCGGCTTTGCCAATCACTACGGCTTTCCCAAAGACGAAGTGGTGCAACGCTATGACGCTGTCGGCGCGGATGTTTACAACACGGCGAATGGCGCCGTGCTGATGCGCTGGACAGGGAAAAAAGGCAGGCCGGAAACGGCGCAGTGGCGCGGGGAAACGGGGCGGCGACGTGAAATCACATTGCAGCGGGTGCAATCCTATTTATAATGCCCGGCACTGGCTCGACCATCCGGGCTGGCGCGCGTTGTTTGTTTCATGTTCATGAATGGGGAGGCGGAATGTTTGAATTCATCCAGCAGGGCGGCATTGTCATGTATTTTATACTGGCGGCGTCTATTCTGGCCTTGACCATCGTGTTTGAGCGCGGCTGGAGCTTGCGGCGTTCGGTGGTGATGCCGCTGTCAGACATTCAGGATATCGAGGCCTCGGTTCGCGCCGGCGATGTGCATCAGGCCATGCGGGCCTGCCAGCAACAAAATACGGCCATGAGCAGAATTCTGTGGTATGCGCTGTCCAACCGCGGCGTTCGGCGTTCGGTGCTCAAAGAGATTCTGGAAGAGGCCGGCAGGCAGGAAGTGGCGCATATGGAGCGCTTTATCGGCATGCTCGGGGTAATTGCGGCCATTTCTCCTTTAATGGGGCTGCTCGGCACTGTTATAGGCATGATTGAGGTGTTTCAGCAGATATCAATCGTTGGCGTCGGCAAGGCGGATGTGCTGGCCGGGGGCATTTCAAAGGCATTGAATACGACTGCATTCGGTTTGTCCGTAGCCATTCCGTCATTGATCGCGTATCGCTATTACGAGTCGCGGGTGGATCGTTTCGTACTTGAAATCGAGCAACATGCGCTTCGCTTTGTTGAATTGCTGAAAGGCGAGCGCGGATGAATCTGCGTCAGAAGCGGCGTACTGATTATCTGGTGGATATTACGCCGCTGGTGGACGTCGTCTTTTTGATGCTGATTTTCTTTATGATATCGACATCGTTTAATGTGGCGTCTAGCCTGAAGCTGGAGTTGCCTTCAAGCCATGCAACGGCGCAGCATAAGGATAAACAACAGGTTACCATCAGCATCAGCGCCAACGGACAACTGCATGTGCAGGAGGATGCGGTTGATGATGCCGGATTGCGCAAGCGCATTTTAAATTATTCTCATGGCGATCCGAATATGCGGGTGGTGCTCAGGGCGGATGCTGAAGCAAGGCACAAGCGTGTTGTTTTTGTGCTTGATACGTTGCGGGATTTGAATATGGGCAAGGTAGGCATCGCAACCCTTGTCGCTGACGGCGAGCAGGAAGGCCAGTAATGCGCATGGTTCAGAAATTCGGGGGCACCTCCGTAGGCAGCCTGGAGCGCATTCGCAAGACAGCGGATATTGTCCAGGCCGATTCTGAAAGCGGGGCGCAGCTTGCTGTCGTGGTGTCGGCCATGAGCGGCGAGACCAACAGCCTGCTGAGTCTGGCCAGGGAGATGCATGCAACGCCGGACGCTCGCGAGATGGATGCCCTGGTGGCGACCGGCGAGCAAAAGAGCGCCGCCCTTCTGGCCATTGAATTACGCCGGCGCGGCGTGGCTGCATTTTCCTGTAGCGGCGCACAGGCAGGCTTTAGCACCGATAGCCGGCATGCCCGCGCGCGCATTCGGAATGTGCGCGGATCGCATTTGCTTGAGCGCATGAAGGGCGGCGAGGTGCCTGTCGTTACCGGCTTTCAGGGCATTGACTCCAGGGGCAATGTAACCACGCTGGGCCGTGGCGGCTCGGATACCTCGGCGGTTGCGCTGGCCGTGGCTGTAAAAGCGGATATTTGTGAAATTTATACCGATGTCGATGGCATTTACAGCACAGACCCGCGCATTGTGCCGATGGCGGGAAAATTAGAACGCATCAGCTATGAGGAGATGCTCGAGTTTGCATCATTGGGAGCAAAGGTGCTGCAAACGCGCAGCGTCGAGCTGGCTATGCGTTATGAGATGCCGGTGCATTTGCGCTCCAGCTTTAATCGGGTGACAGGCACAATGGTGAGCAGAGAGGATGAAACCATGGAACGAGCTTCAATTACCGGAGTGGCCTATAATCGTGATGAGGCCAAAATCACTATTCGCGGCATTCCTGATCATCCCGGCATTGCAGCCAATGTGTTCGGCCCTGTCGCCGAGGCTGATATTAATGTTGACGTCATTGTTCAGAATATCAGCGAGCAGGGCTTTACCGACATAACCTTTACCGTGCCGCGTCAGGATTATGATGCGACGATGGAGATTATGCACAGGCTTTGCCAGGAGATGAAGGCGCGCGATGTCAGGGGCGATGGTTCCGTGGCCAAGGTTTCCATTATTGGCGTAGGCATGCGTTCGCACGCCGGCGTAGCCAGAAAAATGTTTGAAACGCTGGCGGCGGAGGGCGTCAATATCCAGATGATAACAACCAGTGAAATCAAGATCACGGTGGTTATTGAAGAGAAATACATCGAATTGGCCGTCAGGGCCTTGCATAGCGCCTTCGGACTGGATCAGGGCAAGGTCGGGAGTTGATCTGTTTGCAGGCGAACGGGAAAGGCCGGTCTGCGCCGTCAAGAGTGCGCGATGAAGCTTGATGGCAGCGACGTAGTGAAGCAAATTGCCCTTCTTGCCGCAAAATTGCCCGAGCATCAGGCTCAGGAACTACTGGCTATGATAGATAACTGGAAGGAGAATGAGCGTTCTGCGCCGCGCGAGAAATACATTGATCTATTGCATTTTTCATCGAAAAGCGGCGTGCATGATGGTCGCGCCAGGAACGTCAGCGCATCCGGCGTTTTCATTGAGAGTTCTGATAAATTTGAGATGGGTGAGGATGTTCAACTGGTTATGACCTTTATCTCTTCCCCCGACCCGGTCAGAATCAGGGGAACAGTTGTCCGGATAACGCCTGCTGGCATTGGCGTGCGCTTTGATTTGAGCAGCCAAAGCCAGAAAATGTTGATGAATGCAATTATTAAAAAGCATGGCCAGATTTGTGGCCGTTAATTGCTGAAACAACAGAGCCAAATGCACAGTTTTGCTCCGCCTGCGCGCACTTCATGACCCTTATGTCGAATGTCGATGGGCGGGCTGGTAAAATCGCCCGCCTGAAATAGCCCCGAGCTTGCAACTCATTCTCCAATCCGTGTACTATGTGCCATTATCCTAGAATCCTCAGTTGGGAGTGTGTGCAGGGTGTAAGATATGGATTTGAAGGGCGTAACGGAAAAAATCGCCGTCACCTCATTGGTGATAAGAGTTTTTTCCGTTTAGCAAAGCGAATCAAGAGCTTGCGCCATGTGAGTGCTTCCAACTGAGGATTCTAGGATTAAATCCGGATGCCTCAATCGGGAGTGCTTGCAGGGTGTAAGATATGGGTTTGAATGGCTAAACGGAAAAAATAGCCACCGCCTTGACGGTGATAAGCACTATTCCGTTTAGCAATTCAGATCAAATTCTTGCGCCATGCGGGGGCTGCCGACCGGGGTTTCCTGGTTAAATGAAGGCGGAGGTTTCCATGGCTATTGATTATGCGTGGCTTGAAAATACGGTTGTAAAGCGAAAACTGGGGGAGGGGGAATGTACTGCGCTTGAGCGGGTGCTGACCGAAAAGAATTTTGCCAAAAACGAAAACATACTAACTCAGGGTCAGGCAGGAGGCGTGCTGTATTTCTTGCGCTCAGGCATTGCAGAAGTCAATGCGGAAAGTAATGGGCAGCAAATGCGTCTTGCCAGCGCCAGGGAAGGCGCTCTCTTTGGGGAGCTAACTTTTTTGACCGGCGATGCCGTTACTGCATCTGTAATAGCAGATAAAGATTGTACGGTGTACAAGCTTACGCGGGATGATTGCTCACAACTGATGCAGAGCGAGCCTGAGCTGGTTTATGCATTAATGGCCTACATGCTGATCAATGCCGCCAAGATTGTTCGTTCAAGGAATGCAGATCATGCAAACATGATGCAATATATAGGCTCGTCGCATAAGTGATGACTTTTTTACGAAGTCGCCATAAATATCCGCCGCTCTTTCCAGTTCTGGAACTGTAAATGACAAAACTTATATGCTGTTGCTTGTGGAACTATTAATATCATAAATCTCTTGCAGGAATGCTCATGGTTCGTTTCGTATTAATATGGAATAAACAACGCGCCCGCATGACTTCCACCGTCCGGTGATTGATCTGACTGTTGCAGCCAGTGTGACTGCGCACGTTGCTTCACAACGCCTGCCTGCTACGGGGTGGAATATATCCTTGTCGTCATGCGAAGAAATTTCCGCGCTTGTCCGGTTTGCGCCCAAAGTCACTGGCGCGCCACCCGTTTGAATAGATGGATAATGGACGTTCTTCAAAGAGATGATCTTCATTTCCCCCATTCTCTTCCCGGGTTTCAGCGGTTGTTTCCGGACAATTCTGCTTGCGCGCCTATCCGGAAAGTTCCCGACGGGACGTCGGGTTTGTCTGCCCCCGCTGCCAAAAGCCCGGAGGGCCTTACAGATTCACTCTGTGGTTTTATTGAAAGCGTCATTACGCCGGACTCCGCAATCATCGCCGATGACCGGAGTGGATACGGTAGTCTTGCAACGTGTGGCTGCGCGTGCTCTGTCGGCGGTTCGCAAGTCGCTGAAGAATTTCTGTCTATCATCCATCTGGTCTTTTCCAATTTGAAAACCCGGTTGCTCGGGACGCGCCCGGGCGCTGGCTATCAGCATCTGCAAGCCTGTCTCAATGACCATGTTTCTCGCTTCAACCGCCGATTCTATCCGTTTAACGCGCATGGATTTTTTCCACCCCGTGATATGAAACATTATCACAGAGCGGAAAAAATCATGCAACCGCGTTATTTGTTTCATGTTAACGCTTTCCGCTTCATGTATGGCCCCGGGCGCTGAGCGGATAAGCACGGGAATTCCCTTGGCCAAAACCACTGAGCTGAAGGCGCTTGCCAGTCTTGATTATTTTTATCAGGAACTGCGAAAAATTCCTCAACTGGAGCGGGCGGAAGAAGAAGATCTGGTGCGCAGATGGCATCGGGATCATGACCTCGCTTCGGCGCAGCAGTTGATCAGCGCCAATCTGCACAGCGTCGCAGCTATTGTGCGAGAGTACCGCCATTTTGGGTTGCCCGAAGAGGATCTGATTCAGGAGGGCACGCTGGGACTGATGCATGCGGTCAAGCGATTCGATCCGGATCGGGGCTTCAGGTTGAAAACCTACGCCTCTTACTGGATTCGCGCCTCCATTCACGACTATATCCTGAGATCCTGGAGCATTGTCAAGATGGGGACGAATAAATTACAGCGCCGCATTTTTGCCGGCCTGCACAAGGCTGAGCATGCTATTGCAGCGCTGGAAGGCAGGGATCTGGAGGCGGTGGCTGCGGCGCATGGAACATCAGGCGAATCTTATCAGGAAATTGCATCCAGTTTTCTGCGGCGCGATTATTCAATTGATGCAGAAGCCGCCGATGGAATGCAAATACTGGAGCTTCCGGCCCCGGATGATACGCCGGAGCAGGTGGTCGTCCAAAAAGACTGGGACAACTTTACCCGCAAGCAGCTTGCGCAGGCGATGTCTTCCCTGTCTGAGCGTGATCGCTATATTATTCAACAGCGTTATCTGACCGATCCGCCATCAACGCTAAAGGAACTGGCTGAGGAATTTGATGTCTCTATTGAACGGGTGCGGCAGCTGGAAGCGAGGGGCGTGAAAAAAATCCGTCAATTTTGCCAGGGCTTCGAGGAGCATGCGGAGTGAATTTGCTAAAGGGCATATTGATGCTGGCGCTGCTTATGGCGGCTGTATTGCTCGGCAACTCCATGCCGCCATGGCTGGCGCAGACCGATGTTGAACCAAGAGTAGTGACGCCTCGCGGCGACCTCGCCCGGGAGGAGGAGACTACAATCTCTATTTTTAACCGGGCGAGCCCTTCGGTGGTGTTTATCAGCACAACATCGCAGTTGCTGGATCCCTGGACCCGACGCGTATATAAATCCCGCCAGGGCAGCGGTTCCGGTTTTATCTGGGACAGGGACGGACATGTAGTGACGAATTATCATGTCATTGAAGGTGCGGACAGCGCCCGAATCCGGCTCTCTGACGGCAGGGCGTATAATGCAGCGTTGATTGGCGCCAGCCCGGAAAATGATCTGGCCGTGCTGCGCATCAACGTGTCGTTCGATTCGCCGCCCCCGGTTCCTCTCGGCAGCAGCGCCGATTTGCAGGTGGGGCAAAAGGTGTTTGCAATCGGCAATCCGTTCGGCCTTGATTACACCCTGACGACAGGCGTTATCTCGGCGCTGGATCGCACCATTCACGAGGGCGACCGGCGGGAAATCAATCATCTGATCCAGACTGACGCGGCAATCAATCCGGGCAACTCCGGCGGGCCGCTGCTTGATTCTTCCGGCCGCCTGATCGGTATCAATACTGCGATCTATTCACCTTCCGGCGTTTCTGCCGGCATCGGTTTTGCGATTCCTGTTGATGCAGTCAACCGGCTTGTGCCGCAATTGATCGCCTATGGAAAGGCGGTTCGGCCATGGCTGGGGGTGGTTGCAAATGAGCGGATTGCTGCTCCGATTCTCAGGCGACTGGGGGTTGAGGGCGTGCTGGTGTTGAATGTGGAGGCTGACTCTCCGGCGGCTCTGGCCGGCTTGCGTCCCACGCGCCTGAACTGGGATGGATCGATTCTGACCGGAGATGTTATTCTGTCTGTTGACGGCGTCAAAGTCAGTCGTTATTCGCTTTTGTCGGAGCAACTTGACGCCCGCAAGGTTGGCGACAACGTTCTGCTGAACGTCTGGAGAAATGGCAGGGTTTTTGAGATGGAGGTTCAGCTTGCAGCGCCACGGCAGCGGTAAGAAAGCAGGAAAGAATGGAGCCGGCCTGCACAGCGCGCGATCCGGGGCCGGCGCCCTTGAATTTATGGGAGGCCAGCATTATATAACAAGCGCCAGCATAAACAGCCGGCATATTATCATCATACAGGAGGTGTATTATGACTCTGATGCGTTGGAATCCATGGAATGAACTGGAAAGCATGAACAGGCAACTCAGCCGCCTGCTTGACGATGGTCAGAACGGGCTTTCGACTGAATCGGGACTTTGGGCGCCATCAGTCGATATTCGGGAAACCGATGATGCGCTGCTGGTTCAGGCTGAACTGCCCGGCATCGAAAAGAAGGATGTTCGTCTGGAAGTAAAGGATGGCGTATTGTCCATCTCCGGCGAACGGCGATACGGGAAGGATGTGAAAGAGGAGAATGTCCATCGTGTTGAACGCGCCTATGGCCGTTTCTCCCGCAGCTTCAGCCTTCCAACCCATGTCGATGCCGACAAGGTGGGCGCCAAAATGAAGAATGGCGTGCTGGAGGTCAGGCTGCCCAAACGTGAAAGCGCCAGGCCCAAGGCCATCGTAATTCATTAATCCGCAAGACAAGCTGCAAGGAACGGGGCCTGATGCGTTAGCGGCCCCGTTCCGCATCGGAGCGCAATATGACGATACGGGAAATGCAGAAACATCGTAACAGTCTGCATACGCTGATTCTGTTGATTGCTATGTTCAGCCTGATGCTGTTGCTCGGAGAGAGCCTGATCGGAACGACCGCCACGCTGATTACTATTGCCCTCTCCGCCCTGGTATTAACACTATTGCCGAGGGCGTCCGGCTGGTTGACGCTCAGGCTCTATCACGCTGAACCGGTCGCCTGTCATCAGGCGCCGCAGCTGCATGCCATGGTTGACGATCTAAGCCGGCGCGCCGGACTGGCGCACAAACCCGCCCTCTATCTTGTGCCGAGCAACGCGCTCAATGCATTTGCTCTGGAAGAGAAGGGGCGGGCGTTGATTGCGCTGACCCCGGGCCTGCTCAGGGGGTTGGAGAGGCGGGAGCTGGCCGCCGTGATCGCACATGAGATCGCCCATATCCGCAACGGCGATCTCCATGTCATGATGCTGGCGGACTTTTTCAACCGCATCACTGCAGCGCTCTCCCATACGGGGCTGCTGCTGGCGCTGATTCTGCTGCCATTGTGGCTGCTAAGCGACCTCGCATTGCCCTGGCTCACGCTGTTGTTGCTGCTGACTGCGCCCATGATCTCCACCCTGCTGCAACTGGCGCTTTCCCGCACCAGAGAGTTCGATGCGGATGTCGATGCTGCCGGTCTGACGTCCGATCCGCTGGCGCTGGCCAGTGCATTAAGCAAAATTGAACAGGTTAATCGTCCATGGTGGCAGAACATCCTCTTTTCCGGACTACGCCAGGCCTCGCCATCGCTGTTACGCACTCACCCCGTGACAACAGAGCGCGTCCGGCGGCTGCGCCGGATGGCGCGGGAGTTCAGGCAGCCTCCAATGCATAAATTTCGGCAACCTGTTCCCATGCCTGGCTTCCACATCACGGTTGCGCCTTCACGCTGGCATCCCTTTGGTATATGGTATTGAGCATGAATAACACCCGGCCCTGCATCGGTCTGGCTTTGGGCAGCGGCTCAGCCCGCGGCTGGTCTCATATCGGCGTCATCCGGGCGCTGGCCGGGATGGGCATTAACCCCGAAGTCGTTTGCGGCAGTTCAATCGGCGCGCTGGTTGGCGCCGCTCTGGCATGCGGCAGGCTTGACGCGCTGGAAACATGGCTCGGTGAGCTGTCCGTGCGCGACATGCTCAAACTGATCGACCTGACGCTGGCCGGCGGCGGCCTGATTCAGGGCAACAAGCTGGCGCAGGCTCTTTGCGCGTTTGTCGATGATGTCGATATTGAAACCCTGAAGCCCCGGTTTGGCGCGGTCGCCACCGACCTTGAGGCGGGGCGTGAAATATGGTTCCAGAGCGGCCCGGCTCTTGATGCTGTGCGAGCCTCCATGGCCCTGCCCGGACTGTTTCTGCCTGTGGAGCATCAGGGCCGATGGCTGGTTGATGGCGGGCTGGTCAATCCGACGCCGGTGTCGATGTGCCGGGCCATGGGGGCGGATATTGTCATTGCCGTCAACCTGAACAGTGAATTGACCGGCAACAGGGCCCGCTCGGAAAGCAGGGAGGCCCGGCTTGCGCTGAATTTGCCGCAAAGCGAGTTGATCAGGAGAATCGTTGGCGGGCTGGCGCCAATCAGGGAACGCGTCGGGGCCATCCTGCCCGCTGCCGATGAGCAACCCCGCAGGCCCGGCATCTTTGAAACCATGTCCGCAGCAATCGATATTATGCAGGATCGTATTACCAGGAGCAGACTGGCAGGCGATCCGCCCGATGTCCTGATCAGTCCGCATCTGGCTCATATGGGGTTGCTGGAGTTTGACCGCTCTGAAGAAGCCATTGAGGAGGGCCTCGCAGCAGTCAGGCGGGCGCAGACATCCGGCGCATTCAGATTGCCCGGGATCAACCGGACCTAGTAGAAGGTTTCATTAAAATATTTACAAATAAGTGTTATGTGTCATAATCC
>CAYTFI010000035.1:0-14049 GCA_964437065.1 uncultured Zetaproteobacteria bacterium
AAAAGCTCATGATTTTGGCACCGGGCTTGCGTATTATGTGCCTCAGGAAAATCGGGCGATTTTTTGGAAATCAAGATGATGCTTGCAACAAACAACATTGATCCTGCGCAAAACAACGATTAGAACCCCCATATGTCAAAATCCAATATTATTAAGGTGGTGAAATATCCGAATTTTCCCCTTGATTTTGGCGGGGGTTCCTGTAGGGGTCTTTTCAATAACCGAATTGCAATAAGTATTGTAAATTAAAGCTTTTATTGAACTATGTGACTCCAGTCTTCGTACCAAATAGCAGCTTGACTGCATCCGATAAAGGCCAGTAATTGTTATGATTGCTGGCTTTTTTATTGATCCATAACTTGTTCTGCCCGAGAGACGCCAACACATTAACATGGCCCGCATTATTCATGGCGGCCCACATAGCCCTTTGGCCGGATGGCAACGGTGTTTTTGATTTCGGTGCAGACCTGGCCATCGTCGCGAACGAAGGTCATTCTGAAACATGGCGTGGCGTGGCCATGTTGTTCGAGTTGCCGGCGAATTGCCTGCTCTGCCTGTTGGCTGAAATCAAAGTGCAACATCAGATCGGAGTTGCCGACCCGGATAAAGTTGATCTCCAGTTTTTTGGTGGCAAAGCGGAAGCCGGGGAATCTTTTCAGGCAGGCCAGTGCGGGCACCGGATCGGCCAGACTGGCCTGATAGCCGCCGAACATATTGCCGGCGGCATTGGCGGAAACCCAGTTTAACGGGAGGCGAATGCGCACCTTGCTCCAGTCATCTGTCAGCTCAACAACTTTGACGCGCATCAGAAAGTAGGGAGGAAACAGCTCAAACCGGCGCTTGTCCGATAAAAAACGCAGCTTGCCGAGCAGGTGAAGGTTGCTTCGCATAAATCGACCGCCGTTGCACCGGTTACCAGTAACGTTCCAGGTGAACCTGTCCCGGCTGCTTGCGGGTTTGCTCGATGTAGCCGTCAAGGGCCAGCACCTTCAGGGCGGCGGTGATCATGCCGGGGTTTCCGCACAAAAAGATGTGGGTGCTCTCCGGGCCTGGCTGTTCGCCCCAGGCTTTGGAAATCAGGCCCCGCCGCCAAACCTCCTGCACGTATCCGGTCTCCCCGCCCCAGGGGATAATTTCCTCATCGGGCCGGCTGATCACCGGCAGGTAGTGGAAATTATCCACCATATTGGCAAGCGAGGTCAGCTCCGAGCAGTAGCCCAGGTCCCAGGAGTGCCTGGCGCCGTGAATCACGGTGAACTTTCTGCGGTTGCCCGGCGTGAAGCCGCTACGGATCATGCTCATATAGGGGGCGATTCCGGTTCCGGTGGCGATCATCGCCAGGTTGGCCTTCGCCGGGATGCGATCCAGGGTGAACATGCCGCTCATTTTGGCGCCGAGGTGGATTCTGTCGCCCCGCTTCAGGGCAAACAGGCGAGGGGTCAGGATGCCGGATCGAACCAGGGAGATGTAGAACTCCAGATACTCCTTGCGCTTCGAGGATGAGGCTATGGAGTAGGCGCGGACGATGAATTTTTCCGCCTCGGGCGGTTCCGGCTCCGGATCGGAGAGCGCTATGCGCGGGGTGTTGCCGGGCAGGCCGAGAACCACGAACTGACCCGGCTCATAGTCCGGCAGTTCCCAGCCGTCCGGCGCCACGCGCAGGATCATGGTCTCGGAGGTGACAAATACCGGTTCGCTGATAATGGCGTTATACGCTTTGGCGGGCATATTACGCCTCCGGAGATGGAATCGACAGAGTCAAGCAGGGAACCAGAGCCGGGAACGACGCAGCCAGGCAGTCGTTGAGGCGCGGCTATGACCGCAGCAGTGCTTGATCACGCGACCTTCAGGGCCTTTGTTTTGGTGCGTTTTCTTCATCCTTTACCCTCGCAGCCTGATGCGCATGGGCGTTTCCGCCCCGTTAACGCCGGCGCATCCGGGCAGCGGCGAACTCTGTCCCGGAGATGAGCCTGGTCAAGCCTGCCCGACCCGGTGTCGCCGGTTACGGTTTAACCTAGATCCTGCAAGTGTTTATGCGTGCAGGGTGTAAGGTATTGGTTTACATGGCGTATTGAAAAAATACGTAGTCACCTTATTGGTGATGAGTGTTTTTTCAATAGTCCAGGTGAATCAAGAGGTTGCGCCATGTATGTGCAAACACTTGCAGGATCTAGGTTTAATATTTCAGACGCATTTTGCATTGGAAAAGACTTTATTTTGCAGCAATCATGTGTAACCTGCACGTTTGCCGATGCAGAAGTGTTTATCTGAAGCGCATTTTGCTCTGCGTACAGGTGGTTGAGAAGGGGGCAAGACTCACATGAAACGCTCTGGAGCGAAAATCATCTTTGCATGGCTGATGCTGGCGATGCTCTCGGCCTGCGCAACGCCGCAAAATCACTATGATCCGATAGAATCGACCAATCGCTTCACTGATTCATTCAACGATCACCTTGACCGGATCACATTGAAACCGGCGGCTCAGGGCTACGCTTTCGTCACGCCGAAGCCGGTTCGCACGGCAGTGTCGAACTTCTTTAATAACCTCACCTATTTTAACACCATCCTGAATGATCTTCTGCAAGGCAAAGGCGGCCAGTGCATTTCCGACCTTGGGCGATTTGCGGTCAACTCGACGCTTGGCTTCGCCGGCATGGTGGATGTCGCCACGTCAATGGGCATGGAAGAGCATGAGGAGGATTTTGGCCAGACGCTGGCCGTTTGGGGCTCGTCTAAGGGCGCTTATATTGTCTATCCGTTCTTCGGCCCGAATTCAACGCGCAACACCCCCGATTTCATTACCTCGCTGGCAACGGATCCGTTGTTCTGGCTGTCATTTACGATCTCGCCGGTCAGCAGCATTTCCTTCACAGTGGCCAAATATATCGATTTGCGCGCTCAGTTGCTTGAAGCCTCGGATATGCGCGACGAACTGGCGCTCGACCCCTATATCTTCACACGTGAGGCATGGAGACAGCGCCGGGAATACCTGATCTACGATGGCAACCCGCCGAAGCCTGAAGTATCTGAAGATGACGATTGGGAAGAAGATGACTGGGGAGAGGATTCGAAGGAGTGAACTGAGCGGCTGTATCAAATCCTGCTGGCGCGCTGGCGCAGCAGGTGGTCGGCCAGAACAAGCGCCAGCATGGCTTCGGCAATCGGCACGGCGCGAATGCCGACGCAGGGGTCGTGACGACCTTTGGTGATTATCTCGGTTTCATTGCCGTGGATGTCCACAGTCGGCCTCGGCTGCAAAATGGATGATGTCGGCTTGAGCGCCATGCGGGCGCGAATAGTGTCGCCGTTGGAAATGCCGCCGAGCACGCCGCCGGCATGATTGCTCTGAAAGCCGCTCGCCCGAATCGCATCGCCGAATTCCGAGCCGCGGGACTCGATGCAGGAAAATCCATCCCCGATCTCGACAGCCTTCACCGCCGGGATGCTCATCAGCGATTTGGCAATATCGGCATCGAGCCGGTCGAATACAGGCTCTCCCAGACCGGGGATCATGCCATAAGCCTCGACGCAGACCGATGCTCCGATTGAGTCGCCATCCTTGCGCAGCTTGTCCATAAATGTCGCCATCTCTATCGCCGCCTGCGCATCCGGGCAGAAAAAAGGATTGTTGCCTATTTCAGCCGCATCAAAGCGGGCCGCATCGATCCTGACCGGGCCAATCCGGTCCACCCAGCCCAGCACTAAAATATCGAATTCATGCAACAGCTTTTTGGCTATTGCGCCGGCGGCCACGCGCATGACGGTTTCACGCGCCGAAGAGCGCCCGCCACCGCGATAATCGCGCCGGCCATACTTCTCAAAATAGGTGATATCGGCATGGCCGGGCCGAAATTTATCCCTGATATCGGAATAATCCTTGCTGCGCTGGTCTGTATTATGAATCAGCAGGGCAATCGGGCAGCCGGTGGTTTTGCCTTCGAAGACGCCGGACAGAATCTCAACCTTATCGGCCTCCCTGCGCTGCGTGGTGTATTTCGACTGGCCGGGCCTGCGGCGGTTCAGGTCAGGCTGAATGTCGGATTCGCTTAATTCAAGACCGGCGGGGCAGCCTTCGACAATGGCTGTCAGCGCCGCGCCATGCGACTCCCCTGCCGTTGTCAGGCGAAATATCTGCCCAAGCGCTGAACCGGACACGTCTATTCGATGCCCGGATCGCCCGCGCCGACATGGAAACCGGCATCAACATAATGGACTTCGCCTGAAACGCCCGAAGCCAGATCAGAGAGCAGATACGCGCATGTGTTGCCCACCTCGTCCTGTGAAACATTGCGCTGCAGCATCGCCCCTCTGGCGCTCTTTTCCATCAGCTTCTTGAAATCGCCGACGGCGGAGGCGGCCAGCGTTCTGATCGGGCCGGCGGAGAGGGCGTTGACGCGAATGCCGTCCTGACCAAGATCCTGGGCCAGATAGCGCGTTGAGGCCTCCAGCGCCGCCTTGGCGACGCCCATAATGCCGTAACCGGGAACCGCCCGTTCAGCTCCCAGATAGGACATGGTCACCATGCTGCCGCCGGCCTGCATCAGGGGCGCTGCGCGCCTGGCGCAGGCGACAAACGAGTATGATGAAATATCCAGAGCCAGATGAAAGTCTTCACGCGATGTGGTGGAGAAGCGCTCGCGCAGGGCGTCCTTGTTGGCAAAGGCAATCGAATGCACGATAAAATCAAGCTTGCCCCACTGCGCTTCGACCTGTTCAAAAAATGCATCAATGCTGGCGTCTTCAGAAACATTCATCGGTGCAATGATTTCAGCGTCAACGCTTTCCGCCAGGGGCCGAACCCTTTTTTCCATCATCTCGCCCATATAATTCATGCCCAGAACCGCGCCTTCGCGTCTGGCCGCCCTGGCCACTCCCCATGCTATGGATTTATCATTGGCGACGCCAAGAACAAGGCCTTTCTTCCCATCCAGCATTCCCACGAACAACTCCTTCAACTTGATTGCGGGCGATCATATCAGCAGCGCTTGAAAAGCGCACGTAAATGGCGTTTTATTTCACGCCTGCGCCACGGTCGCCCGCCGGCGTAGGCCTGTTGTTCCCAGCGCTGAACAAATGCCTGCCATGCCGCCGCCTGCACGCCCGGCGGCGCAGCCACCTGTCGAAGCGGCTGATGCCTTGCGCGGCGAACGCCATGTCTGGACAGCCAGCGATCCATAACCGGCCACCCCGCCCCGTGTCGGGCGCGACGACGAGCGCGGCGGCGCCATGCCATGATCAACAGGCCCATGGCGGCGGCCGGCGCCAGCAGCAGCAGGGCGTGGCGCCTGAGATATTGCCATATGGCAAGCAGCAGCCGGGCGCGATCCGAATTCTGAAATTCCAGCACGTAGCGGTACCAGCCGAGCTTGACTGTTTCCCAGATTGCATCGATGGCAGGGAAGCGCACCGCCGACAACTGCCAGCGCGACGCAGGCGTTGCATCCATCGATTGCCAGCGGCCATCCAGCCACAATTCAACCCAGCTGTGCGCATGCTGCCGCCGGATCAGCAGGAAGCCGCCCGGTTCATTCCATTCCCCTGCGTAGTATCCGTTCACCACGCGAGCAGGCACGCCCAGGCTGCGGGCGGCCAGGGCCAGCGTGGCGGCGAACAGTTCGCAATGGCCGCGCCTGTTTTTCAGAAATGAGGTCAGCGGATGTATCTCATCCGGCGCCGACTCCAGATCATAAGTCCAGGTGCGCAATTCAGCGGCCATCCGTTGCAGAGCCTCGCGCCGATCCCTGGCGCCGGCAGACATCGCCGCCGCCCAGTCAGACAGGGGCTCGGGGATCAGCGCGACATCGCTCTCGGACGGCGATGGCGGACGCATCGGCGGCAGCGCTCCGCGCTCGCCCACTTGCATAAGCAGGCGCAGGCGTCGCGAGGGCGCACGGCGAAATCGCACGGCGCCCGTATCATCCAGCATTGCCGCCTGCGGCATGTTGCGCAGTCCCAGCAGGCCATCCGGCAGTGCAATGAAGGCATGATCGCTGGCCTCCCGATAAACTGCCATGGCAGTCCCCTGGCCCGCTCCCAGGGTCATATCCTGATTGATCAGGCCGCTCAACCGGCCCCGCCCGGGCGCCATGCGCCAGCCCTTGCCGGTAAAATGCGACAGCGCCGCCCCGCGCCAGTATCGCCCCTGAATTCGTTTGCGAAAGGTCACAGGATCGATTGCTTTCACATCTGCCGACTCGACCCGCATCACGACCCGCGCATCCAGCTCTCGGGCAAAGTCCCCCAGCGCAACCTGACTGGAAAAGCCGCTGGTCTGCATGCGCGGCATGACGGGCTGAAACAGGCTGTGAAAGCCAAAACGGGGCAGGCTTGCAAAGAGCAGCGCCGTGAGCGCGAGCATCGCCGACATACTGCGCAAGTCCGTCCGAACAGGCGTGGAGGCGAGATCGCCTCCCGGCCAGTTCAACCCATACAGGCAGGCCGATGCGCGCCAGAATAACCACATCAGCGCAGCCAGCGGCACCGCGTACAGAACCGAATCGGTGAGCACGGCGGCGGCCAGCGTCAAAAACAGGCCGACCAGCATGCGATGCAGGTGATTGCGCGGCGTCGCCGCCTCGATCACTACGGCCAGAGCAAGAATGAGCAGAAAATCGGTGAACGCCACCACCAGCGCCCGGCCCAGCAACAATTCCAGCGCCACCCAGAAAAGGCCGAACCAGCCGATAAAGCTCGCCTGCATTTCCGTCAGGGCCAGCCTCGGCCCCAGTCGCAGGCGCAGCAATGCCGCCATGACGGACAAGCCCCAGTAGAAGGGGCTGACAAAATCGGACAAGGCCAGCGCCGCCACGCCGCACATTAATACCGCCAGCGTAAGGCGTTCGACGCGTTGCGCAGACTTCGCGCTGACAGTCATGGCTGGCCGGCCAGGCTCAACAGCTGGCCGCCACTGCCTGCGACCGGGCCGGTTTCAGGACTGGCGCCGGCAAGCGCCTTCAGCGCTTGCCCGTATTGGCGCTTGTCGGACAAATCAAAAACAGTCTGACCGAGAAGCAGTTGCGCCCCGCGACGCTGCCGCCCCTTCACCCAGAACCAGGCGCGCCCGAGCAGTTGCTCGAATTCGGCGCCGGTTTTGTCTGGCGGCAGGCGCAAATCCACCCGCAGCAGAGCTTGCGGCTCCAGCGCTTCGGCGGCTGAAAATCGCTTTACCGTCCAGGCTCCTGCATCTCCTGTCGCCTTGCGCCAGTGAATGCGCGACAGGGGATCGCCCGACACATAGCGGCGCAGATCGCGCCATTCATCGCCCTCGCGAAGGCATTGTCGATGGCGCTGTCCGCCACCCTCCCGGGCGCTTGCGGCGCTCCAGGGCAGGGGCGCAGGCAAAACTGCCATGTCGCCGCCATTATCCCGGATGACCTCGACAATAAACAGGCCAAGCGGCGCAGAAGTGCATAAGCGCAAGCGGCGGCAGGCAAACAGCCCGCGACGCTGCGGCTGCAAACGCCCCTGCAACAGGCTGTCGGCAGCCGAACATCGGGCCAGCAGCCTGAAGCTGCCGCTGTCGTTGCGCCACGACAGTTCCACCGCAGCGGCCATGCTCTGGTTCAGGGTGAATTTCCGGCGTAAAACGCACGTCTCCCCTGCCTGCAATATCGGCAGTGCATCCCCCGGATCGGGGAAGGCTTTCAATAACAGCACTGCCTGAGCGATAGCGGCAACCGTCACGGAGGTCAGCATGGCGCCGCACAGATAGAGCAGATTATTGCCCGAATACGTTGCTGCCGCCCACACGCCAAGCATCGCCGTCATCATCAATATGCCCGGACGCGTCAAGCCTGCCCGCCAGTTGCGGGCGACAGGAAGGCGAAGGCGAATGAGCGCGTTGAGAAGCGACAGCAGCCATGGCGGCAGCCTCAGCTCGGCAGGATCATATGCCATGCAGCCTCGGGGTGCGTGTTCATCCCCTCACGCTAACCGCTTCCATGAACGGGGTGAAGCCATTGCCCGGCTGATGCGCATGTCGGATCATGGGTTGAATATGCCGGTTGTTTCTGCAACGCTTAAGCACATGAACAGGGAGAGGAGCGCATCGCCCGCCGATTGGCGCGGGCTGGAAAGTCAATGAGGCTGAAATGCCTTGAGCTCTCCGGCTTTAAATCCTTTGTCGATCCGACCAAAATTGAGTTTGGCGAAGGCATTACCGCCATTGTCGGACCCAACGGCTGCGGCAAATCCAATATTGTTGATGCGTTGCGCTGGGTGCTGGGCGAACACTCGGCCAGACATTTGCGCGGCGGCGTTATGGACGATCTTATTTTTCAGGGCTCCGACAGTCGCCCGCCTGTCGCCGTTTGCGATGTCGAGCTGACCTTCAGCATTGAGCCGGGAGCGCTGTCGCCGCCTTACCATGAACTTGATGAGATTCGCATTCGCCGTCGCCTCACCCGCGAGGGCGGCTCGGATGCGTTCATTAACGGCAAAATGGTGCGCCTGAAGGATGTCGTCGATCTGTTTCTCGACACCGGCATTTCCACCCGCGCCTATGCCATTGTTGAGCAGGGCTCGATTGCGCGCATGGTGACTGCCAGACCGGAGGAGCGGCGGGTGATTTTCGAGGAGGCGGCCGGGGTGATGAAATATCGCGCCCGCCGTCGCGAAACGGAACGGCGCATGAAAGACACGCGTCAGAATCTCGAGCGCGTGCTTGATCTGCTTGATGAGGTGCGCAGCCAGTGCCGCAGCCTGAAACAGCAGGCTTCGCGGGCGGAGCGATTCACCAGGTTGCAGGACGAATTCGCGCGCCTGCAATCGATAAGCCTGGGCCTGCGTTATCTGCAACTTCAGCAGGGCGGGCGGGAGATTGAGCAGCAACTGGCAACGGCGAAAGCTGCCGAGGCCGAGACCGCCAGAGCGCTGGCCGGCGCTGAAAGGGTTGTCAGCAAGGTGCGCGACGGCCTCGTCAGCCATGAGGTCGAGGCGCAGGCCGTGCAGGACAAGCTGCGGGAGGCGGAGCGCGAGCGCGCCAATTTGCAGCAGCAGGCCGAACGACTGGCGGGCGAGCGCCGCCTGTTGAGCGAACGTAAAGTCACCCTGCAAGGCCGCATTGAGGATGCAGAGCAGCAACTGCGAAGGCTTGCCGACGCCCTGTCCAGGGCCGATGCGCACATTGCCGAGCAGAGCGATGCCGAACTGCTGGCGCAGCAGGATGATGCCAGCGCCGCGGTTGAAGCCGCCACAGTGCAATTTCATCAGGCCGGAGAACAGCGTGACGCTCTGCTGGCTGAATATGAACGTCTGCGCCAGGGCGCTGAACAGGCGCACAGACAACGCCAGACTTCGGCGAGCGCGCTGGCCCGGCTGGATGAACGCGACCGGGAGCTCGCCGCCCGGCTGGATGAACTCGATGAGCAACTGAGCGACAACAGTACGATGGCGACATCCGCCGCCGCCCGGCTTGATCGCAGCGCCAAGGCGCAACAGCAGGCCGAAGTCTTGTTGGCGCAGGCGCAGGATCGACTGGATCAGTGCAGGGTTGCGCGGGAAGATGCCGCCAAATCATTCTTCGCCGGGGAATCCAGGCTGAGCGAACTCAAGGGCGTGGTGCAGGAGTTGCGCGGGCGCACAAAAAATCTGGATGTACCGGAGGCCCTGCGCGACAGCTGGCGCGCTCGGGGCGCGGTGTGGATGGATGAGGCGCTGGATGTGCCCGAAGGCATTGAAGCGGCCGTGGCCGCCGCCTTGCGCGGGCGCTCTGCCGACGTCCGCATCAGCCTCAATCCTGATCCGGGGGCATGGCAGGCAGCGCTGGCCGGGGTTCGCAAGGCGCCGATCGCACTGTTTACCGGTCGGGTTGGAAACAGCGTCTCCGTAGAAACAGGGATATCGCTGGCCAGGGCCATGGATCTGAAACCGGATCATCCTCTCTATGATGTGTTTGCGCCGGTGCATCTGGTGGAAAAAATCACCGACGCTGCGGGCTCCGACACCTGCTCGGTGAGCCGCGATGGCTGGCGCTATGAGCCCGGCGGCTGGCTTGTTCCACCGGCAGAGGGGCATACGGCGAATCGCCTTGCCAGGCAGCGGGAATTGCGCCGTAACGAAGCAAAACTGGCGCAGGCCGTGACGGCGCTAAGCCTTGCGGATCAACAGTTCAAAGAGGCGGAGCGCGCGCTGGAGCAGCAGCAGGGCGCATGGCAGGAGGCGCATCTGGCGCGCACCCGCGCCGACAGTGAAGTGCAAGCGGCGCAATCAAGGGTTGAGCGCCTGGCAACCGAGGGCAAGGCCCTGCATGAGCGCCGGGAGCGTCTGCAGGCTGATATCCGGGCGGCGGCGGCGGAACGGCGGCACTGGCAATCGCATATGGATAGCGCCGCCGAGGCGGATCAGGAAAATCTTGAGCAGGCCAGGGCGGCGCTGGAGCAACAGAACGATAACGTCCGGGCCACGGAGCAGGCGTTGAACATGGCCCGCAATCAGCTGGCGCAGGCGCAGCAGGCGCTGGCGCTTTTCGCGCAGGCCAGAGACAATATTATTCGCGAGCGCGATCGCCTGCATCAGGAGCAGAAAAGACTGAGCGGGCAGCTGGAAGAGGATAGCGAACGGCTGGGTCAGGCGACAAGGAAGCTGGAGGCGGCCAGCGATCAGCAACAGCTCAATGCGGCGCTGGCCGGGGCGGCTGAAGCAGTGGATGCGGCGCATCAGGCCATGAACGCCATTCGCCAGACAGGCCATGCGCTGCAACAACAGCGCCATGATGATGAGCGGGCCGAACGGCAGGCGCGGCATGTGCATCAACAGGCGTCGGAGAAGCGGCAGTGCATTGAAATCAATCTGGCTCAGGAGACGGCGCGGCGACAGGATGTTGAGGCCGAAATCAGCCAGCGCTGCCAGCTGTCGGCGCATGATTTGCTGCAACAGATCGGCAATATTGATGAACCTGGCGATGCCGGGTCGATCCTGAATCGCACCCGCGAACTTGAGGAGCGACTGAGCCGCTTTGGTCCGGTGAACCTGCTCGCCATTGAGGAATTTGAGCAGGCCGCCGAGCGCGAGACCTTTCTGGGCGAGCAGGCTGCCGATCTCGAAGCGAGCCTGTCCACGTTAGGCGACACCATCAGCCGCATTGACCGCACGACAAAGCAGCGGTTTCGTGATGTGTTTGATCAGACCAATGCCATCTTTCAGAAAACCTTTCCGCATCTTTTTGGCGGAGGACGGGCTGAGTTGCGTCTGGATTCCGATGATATTCTGAGCGCCGGCGTTGAAGTGATCGCCCGGCCGCCGGGCAAGCGGTTGCAGGATGTCACGCTGCTCTCCGGCGGTGAAAAGGCCTTGACGGCGGTGGCGCTGGTATTTTCCATTTTCCAGATCAAGCCGGCGCCATTCTGCGTGCTCGACGAGGTGGATGCGCCGCTTGACGACGCCAACATCGCCCGCTTTGGCGAGCTGGTTCGCGAGTTGTCGGATCAGGTGCAGTTCCTGTCGATCACGCACAACAAAATCAGCATGCAGCAGGCCGACCGCCTGGTTGGCGTCAGCATGCCCGAACCCGGCGTATCTCGCATTGTCGCCGTGGACATGGAGGCAGCGGCCTGACGCAGCAAAGGCGCGCGCCTGGCCGGTGAATGCAGACTTGCGCCCGGGAGAAATAGCGGAGCGGCCCTGTAAGCCGGGTTCTGTGCCCCGTTGCAAAGCGCCGGGGCGATGGTCATTCATCTGGACCTGCCATTGCTGACAGGCTCTAGCAGCCTACCCGGAAGCGGGCGCGGGCCGCGCCATATGCTTCCCTATTTGGCCTTGCTGCAAGCGGGGTTTACCGTGCCCCCCGCCGTTGCCGGCCGGGGCGGTGCGCTCTTACCGCACCGTTTCACCCTTACCACAGCGTACTGTGGCGGTCTGTTTTCTGTGGCACTTTCCCGGGGTCGCCCCCGCCGGACGTTATCCGGCGCTTCGCCCGATGCAGCCCGGACTTTCCTCGACAGGCGGCATGCGCCGCCGCCGCGACCATCCGGGCCGCTCCGCCGCCGAAGTGTAGCCCGAATGATTGATAAATGCTGCCGGAAGATTTGCCTTTTTTTCATTTCACATCATTCTGCGGTACCTAAATCCGGGAGGGGAATGCAAATGCGTAACCCCAAAAATCCAGTATTGAACACGTCCTGCGCGAGCGGCAAGGCCGGCTGGCATTGTCTTTTCGCCCTGCTGCTTGGCAGCGCCATGCCGTTCGCCTTTTCTCCCTACGATCATGCCTGGCTGGCGGCTCCGCTGCTGGCCGGCTGGTTGTGGCTGATTCGTCAGGGCTTTCCGTTGAGCATCGGTTTTGCTTTTGGCTTCGGCTGGTTCGGCTTCGGCGCCTGGTGGCTGGCCCCCACCCTGCATGCCTTTGGCCATCTGCCATGGATTGCAGCAGCCCTGTGCGTGGCTCTGGTTGGCTGCGTGATGGCCATGCTTCCGGCCCTGTGGGCATGGCTGGCATGGCGCGCCGGAGGAAAAGGCAGCTGGATCATCGTGACCTTTCCTGCCGCAGCGGTGCTCGAAGAATGGATCAGAGGCCATGTTTTTACCGGTCTGCCATGGACTGCGCTTGGCAATGTGCTACTGGATACGCCTGCCATCGGCTGGGGCGCGTGGTTCGGCGTTTACGGCTTGTCCCTGTTGCCGGCTCTGGCGGCGGCATCGCTGCTGTTGCTGCTTGCGCCGCAAGGCGACAGGCCTGACAAGCTCGCCGGCGTTGCCGGCATAGCCCTGATCGCCCTGCTTACCCTGTTCGCACCGAGGCTGCAAGATGCAGCCGGAGCGCAGCAATCGGTTGCGCTGGTTCAGGCCAACATCCCGCAGGAGATGAAATGGGACGCCTCATTTGTGGATGAAACCCTGCGCCGCTATGCCGCTCTCTCCGCCAGCGCTGCGGCAAAAAGCGATTTGATAATCTGGCCGGAGGCGGCCGTGCCCTTTTTCCTTTCACGGGCGCGGCGTCGGGATGCCTGGTTAACGGCGCAGGTCAGGCGCTGGAAGACGCCGTTGCTGTTTGGCGGAGTCAAAATCACAGGAGAAACCAGCGCCCGGAATGGCCTGTTCGCCGATGATCCCGCCGTTTCGGGACGGCAGTTCGCAGGCAAGCATCACCTGGTGCCATTTGGCGAATATGTGCCGTCATGGTTGCCATTCCTGCATACCATTGTGCCGGAAATCGCCAACTTCAAGGCTGCAACTGATGCCGGCATCGTCACTGTTCGCAATCATGATTATGGCGTGTTGATCTGCTATGAATCGCTGTTTCCGGAACAGGCCCGAAGCCGCGTTCTGGCCGGGGCCAGAACGCTGGTAAACGTCACCAATGATGCATGGTACGGGGTGACGCCCGCTGCATGGCAGCATTTTCAGGCCGCCCGCATGCGCGCTGTCGAGACGGGGCGTTTTGTGCTGCGCGCCGCCAATACAGGCATTTCGGCCATCATTGATCCGCATGGACGGGTGACCGCCTCGGCTCCATGGTGGACGGCAACCGTGGTAAAAGGTACATATCGCCTGTCAGATATTGAAACACCCTATGTGCGTTGGGGCGACTGGCCGCTGCTGGCCTGCCTGCTGCTGCTGGCGTTGCCTTTGTTGAGGGTGAAATTCAGGGAGAGTTCATGAGACAGCAAGTCGTATGCGTTGTTGGTTCCGGTTCCTGGGGCACTGCGCTTTCTCTGGTGCTGGCGCGCAGCGGTCGGCAGGTAAGGCTTTTCGCCAGTGATAAGGAGCAGGCCGAGGCCATTATTGCGGCGCGTGAAAACCGGCGTTTCCTTCCCGGCGTTCCGCTGCCTGAAAATCTGCATGTCACGGCAGATTTGCACAGCGCAATCCGGAATATTGACGCCTGCGTCTATGCACTGCCCTGTATTGCCGCCGACGCCTATCTGCCGCCGCTTGGCAGCGGTGATTTCCCGGTCATTTCCGCCTGCAAGGGGCTGCACCCTGAGAGCCTTATTCGCACCGATGAAATGCTGGCGCAATACATTGCGCCTGAACGCATCGCCATCCTCTCAGGCCCGTCGTTTGCCGCCGAGGTCGCCCGTGGTCAGCCGACAGCCATTACCATGGCGGCGC
>CAYTFI010000036.1:0-13866 GCA_964437065.1 uncultured Zetaproteobacteria bacterium
CTTTCACCAGATTGGAAAGTGTGCAGCCTCCAGGACGCACGCCCGAACTATTCATGAATCGCTGTGATGATTGCGCGGTAGAATTCGTGAATAATGTGGGCTTGCGCGCGGCTGCTAATTCGGATCAAGCAATGGCGGTTGCCCCTTTTTTTCACGCAAGTTGTTTACCGATCTGAAGATGAGCGGGCGCGAGATGATCCAGCGCTCCAGCAGGTATTTACCGGGATAATTCATAAGCATTAAGCCGAACAGGATGGTAAGAAGCCCCTGGCCCGGCGTAAACAGCATGACAATGCCCATCACGATAAGCACGGCGCCAAATGCATTTTTCAGACATGCAAGCAGCAATTGAAGCAACGGATGGCGCGAACTGTTTGCCAGGCGATAGCGCGTATGATGCGTAAAATAATCCACGGGAATGCGCGCTACAAGCATTGGAATCGAGATCATTCCAATGATAAAGCTGAGCGCGGAAATGGCCAGGATCCATGCGGCAAAGTCATGAAAAAAATTATATAACGCCTGCATGGCCTGAAACTGCCGTATCCGATTGCGCCGGTCTATAATGGAGGCCGGCTCCGGCGCTCCGCGATATAAAATGAGGAGTGGAAAAATCATGCAGGCGCGTTAAGCTGCTGCATAGAGGCAGGGGATGTGAAATGGTTCAAATGAGGGGGAAATGACGTTTGCAGGATGAATTGTTTTATTCGTCAGATCTTGTGTGACAGCTTGTCAGATCGCATGAAGAGTCCGGACTAGTGCGGCGGACGGAGCACTAACGCATGCCGCTTGCCGCCGTTGCCGTTATTGTCGGAATTGCTCTGCTGATCTGGGGCGCAGACCGCTTTGTCGATGGCGCGGCCTCTGTGGCCGGAAACCTGCGCATGCCGCCGATGATCATCGGGCTTACCATTGTCAGCCTGGGCACATCGCTGCCGGAAATGATCGTCTCTATCATGGCGGCGCTGGATGGAAATCGGGATATCGGCATCGGCAATGTGCTTGGCTCGAATATCGCCAATATCGGTCTGGTGCTGGGGGTCACCGCCATGGTCATGCCGCTGACGGTCACATCAAAGACATTGCGGCGCGAAATGCCCGTATTGTTTTTGATCACCTTTCTCGCCTTCGCCCTGATGCTCGATGGCGAACTCAGCCGCATTGACGGCCTGGTGCTCATTGCCGGGCTGGCGCTGATGCTGATCTGGCTTGTTCACCTCTGTCAGAAGGACAGACGCGACCCGCTGGTGCAGGAATTCGCAGAATCCATTCCGCATGAAACGGGCATGGGGAAATCCGTGCTGTGGTTTGTCGGCGGGCTTGCGCTGCTAATCATCAGCTCGCGCATGGTGGTTTGGGGCGCTGTGGAAATTGCCCGCTTTCTGGGCGTGAGCGATCTGGTCATAGGTCTGACCATCGTCGCCATCGGCACCAGTCTTCCGGAACTTGTCGCTTCGATTGCCAGCGTAATGAAAGACAAGCCGGATCTGGCTATCGGCAATGTCATCGGCTCAAATATGTTTAACCTGCTGGCCGTGCTGTCGATGCCGGGGCTGATTCACCCGGGCGTATTCGCCCCGCCGGCGCTGCAACGTGATTTCCCGATTATGCTGGGCTTCACCCTTGCGCTGTTTGCGGTCTCCTTCGGCCTGAAACGAGGCCGGATCAATCGCCTGGAAGGAGGCCTGCTGGCGAGCGCCTTCGCCGCTTATCTGTATCTGCTCTATCCAGCCTGAACGGGCCCGGAGGGGGATTAATCGTGATTAAGCAGATGATGGCCAAACTGGTCGTAAAACCATTTCAGCATAAACGGCGGCAATATCGTGGTGGCGGCAATGGTGATGATCATGACGGCATACAGATCATTATCAAAAACGCCCGCACTGCGCCCGAGTTCGGCAAAGATCAGGCCCACTTCGGCGCGTGGAATCATGGCCAGCCCAACCGCCCAGCGGAAGTGGGTGGATTCATGGATCAGGAAGGCGCCGGCCAGCTTGCTAATCATTGCCAGCAAAATAAAGGCCACAGACATCCATAGCGTTGATACAGAGTCCCATGCCACCTCCTGCAAATTCAGCGACAGGCCGACCGTTACAAAGAAAATTGGCGTAAACATCTGAATAATCGGTTGCATCGAACGACCGATCTGGCGAACGAATTTACTGTCAATCGGTATCTTCCTTTTTCTGAAAGGCATCAGGAAACGGCGGGACAGCGCCAATCCGGCGGCAAAGCCGCCCAGCAGCGCCGGCGCCCCCACCAGATGCGCCAGCCATGCGAAAAAAAACACCAGCGTCACAATCATGGTCGGGATCAGCCCGGCAATTCTGCTTCGCTCACGAAACCGTCCGATTGTTTCCGCCATGAGCTTGGCTACGACCGGGGCAAGCACCATGAAGATGGCGATAAAGATCATCACGCGGCTTGCATTGGTCAGGCTGACGCCGCCGGCGACGGAGAAGTCATATAAAAGCGCCAGCAATACGACGCCGAGGATATCATCCAGCACGGCGGCGCCGAGCACCACCTGAGCCTCTTGCGAGTCATGCCGTTCAAGGTCGCGCAGAATGCGCACGGTTACGCCGATACTGGTCGCGGTCAGGGTGCCGCCAATAAACAGCGATAGCAGCAGCGGCAGGTCAAACAGCCAGTAGCTCAAAGCAAAGCCGCCGACGAATGGAGCGATAAATCCGCCCAGCGCGACAATCGACGACTTCAACCCGTGTTCGACAAGCTTTGAAATATCAGTGTCCAGCCCCACCTCAAACAACAGAAAAATCAGACCGATTTCAGCCAGCGCCTGAATGACGTCATTGGCTTCCACCCAACCGAGCAGGCTTGGGCCAAGCAGAATGCCTGCGAGCATTTCACCCATAACGGGGGGAACCTTGAGCCAGGCGGCGGCCTCAGCCAGAACCCGCGCAAACAGCAGGATCAAAACAAGCGACAGAAATATCAATCCGCTTTCCATGCTCAGGAGACGCAAATAAACAGCATGGGCATTAATACGCTGGCGGCGCGCCGGCATGGCGTAAAGGCTGGATGGAGAACGTTCATGTGATTTATTTATGCCCCCTTCGGTAATATCGGGCCTGCAAACCATGTCCGGCGGAAAACCCGGCGCTACAATGATTCCAATCCATTTGACCCCATGCTATAGAGCCTCCTGATAACAGAGACTAAGCATAGCAGACTCGCTCGCAGGCATAAAGCACGGCATGATAATCCCGCTATTGCTTTACCTGTTCCTGTTCTGCAATTAGATTTCTCAGTTTAAGCTTTACATGAAACAAACAACGCGCCGCGATAATATTTTATATGTCGGGGTGGAAACCATCCACGCGCGTTCGGGAGATCAAACCATTATGCTGCTGAATCGTTTTTTCGGGATGTTTTCGCGCGATATTTCTATTGATCTGGGCACAGCCAACACGCTGATCTATATGCGCGGCGAGGGCATAGTCCTGAATGAGCCATCAGTAGTGTCGATTCATGTGGGCGGCGGCAGACAGCACCGCCGTGTTCTGGCTGTTGGCCGCGACGCCAAGCGCATGCTCGGACGCACGCCTGATTCCATTCAGGCTATTCGCCCGCTTAAAGATGGCGTTATTGCAGATTTCGTCGTCACTGAAGAAATGCTTAAGCAGTTCATCCGCAAGGTGCATGATCGCACCTGGGGCATCCACCCTCGCATTGTGATCTGCGTGCCCTATGGCTCAACGCCGGTGGAGCGCCGGGCAATTCGCGAATCGGCGCTGTCGGCCGGCGCCCGCGAGGTTTACCTGATTGAAGAGCCCATGGCGGCGGCCATTGGCGCGGATCTTCCCGTTACGGAGGCCTCCGGTTCCATGGTCGTCGATATTGGCGGCGGCACCAGTGAAATCGCAGTGATCTCCTATGGCGGCATTGTTCATTCGCGTTCCGTGCGCGTCGGCGGCGACAAGATGGATGAGTCCATCATCAATCACCTGCGCCGCAAATACAGCCTGCTGGTAGGCGCCGCGACCGCCGAAAAGATAAAAATCAACCTGGGCAGCGCCTTCCCTCAGGAGGCGCGCCGGGAGATGGAAGTCAAAGGCCGTGATTTAATCAATGGCGTGCCCAAAAATTTACTGCTGGATGACTCTGAAATCCTTGAAGCCCTGACTGAATCGGTGAATGCCATCATCGAAGGAGTCAAGGTCTGCCTGGAGCGCACGCCGCCGGAACTGGCGGCCGATATTGTTGACAAGGGCATCATTATGACGGGCGGCGGCGCCCTGCTGGTCGGTCTTGATCAACTGTTGCGGGAAGAGACGGGACTGCCGGTCACGGTGGCGGAGAATGCGCTGGATTGCGTTGTGCTCGGCGCCGGGCGCGTACTGGATGAGCTGGATCGCATGCGGGGCGTTCTTTTCGAGGAGTAGGCCATGACTCATATCAGACGCCGCTCCCAGCTGTGGCTGATCATTGTCGTTGCCATTCTGTTTTTCTTTACTGCATCCCGCTACGCCAACAGCTCTTGGTTCATGCTCATCATGTCGCCGGCGCTGGATGCCCTGCATGAACCGGTTCAATGGTGGCAATCAGCCAATGCATGGTTTCTGGAACGAGAATCTTTACAGCGACAATTCCTCGATAGTCAAAAACAGCTGCAACAACAGGCCGCCCTGATTCAGGAGGCCGCTACGCTGCGCGAGGAAAATCGGCAACTGCGCAACATTCTTGATATTGTCGGCATCACCGGCTATCACTGGCATGCGGCCAAAGTCAGCGGCCGCAGTCCGGAGAACATGAGTCGGCAGATTATTATTCAGGTCTATGGCGCATCACCGGACAGCGTCATTGTTTCCAGCGAAGGGCTGGTCGGACTGGTGGACAAAGTCTCGGCAAGCCATGCAACTGTGCGCACCATTTTTGATGCATCCATTACTGTTCCGGTAACGATCCCCGGAACCGCGCTGGCGGCGGTTTCTCGCGGCCTGGGGGACCGGCTGTCGATTGATTTCGTGCCACGGGATATTGCCCCGAGGGTGGGGGCTGTGCTTTACACCAGCGGTGCGGGAGGACTGTTTCCTGCCGGCATCGCAGTGGCGCGCATTATCGATGTTCAGCCTGTTCCCGGCCAGTTATTCGCCCGCATTACGGCGGAACCCATTGCCCACTGGCGCCGTGATAACTGGTTGGCCGTCGCGTCGCAGCTGCGTAAGCCGGCGCCATGATCGAGATTGCCGTCTTCGTGCTCGCCATACTGGGCATCGCGTTAAATCTGGCATTTTCCAGCGCCATGCTTCAGCCCGACTGGGCGCTGGCGCTGCTGCTGGCCAGCCTGCTGGCGCACCGTCACAACTGGATTTGGGTGCTGCCCGGCATTCTGATCCACGATCTGGGCCTGCACTGGAGCTTTTGGGCCAGCTTTCCCGTTATCGCCATCATCCCGTTCGCCATGATCTATCTCGATCGCCGCCTCGGCCCGGGCCTGCCGCAACGGTTGCTGCTCATGCTGATCGCGACCATGGCGCCGATGCGTCAGGGGTGGGGACTACAGGCATGTCTGTTAACTCTGTGCCTTTGTCTGCCGGTCTGGCACCTGTTAACGAGTCAATATGCGCAACGAACAGCTTGAAGTTCGTCAGCGCTTCGAGATGCGCATGATGTTTTTTTATGCCGTTATGCCGATTTTTATTGGCATATTGATGTTTCACCTGCTCAAGCTGCAATGGTTTGAATATGAAAAATACTCATTGCAGTCAGACCAGAATCGTCTGAATATTGTACCGGTCTTGCCGGCGCGCGGTGAAATTCTCGATGCCAGGGGACGCGGCCTGGCCATAAATCATATTGCCTACAGCGTCCTGCTGATCCCCGAGCGGGTTAAAGAGATTGAGCCTGCGCTGCTGCGCCTGGCAGGCATGCTGCAATGGGATGCAGACAAGATAGCGCTCATCCGCAAGCGCATCCGGCGCGCCCGACCCGACCGCCCGGTATTGCTTGATGATAAATTGAGTTGGCAGCAGGTCGCCCCCATTGCTGCGCACCTGCATCATATGCCCGGCGTGGATGTTCAGGCAGGCAGCTACCGGGTTTATCCCTATGCTGAATTAACATCGCATATCGTCGGTTATTTATCGCTGGCCAGAGATAACGACCTGAAAGTCGGCTATCTGCCTACGGAATTTATTGGACGCACCGGCGTTGAGCGCTCATTTGAGCCGCTGTTGCACGGCGCTCTCGGCTCTCAGCAGGAGGAAGTGGATGCGCACGGTCGCCGCGTCGCCGTGCTCAAGCAGTCGCCTTCACGCATGGGCGAGCCGATTCGTCTGGCTTTGGATGTCGATGTGCAGCAGGCCGCCTCCGACGCCCTGGGAGATCGCACCGGCGCCGTAGTTGTGCTGAACGTGCATACGGGCGCCATTATTTCGATGTTGAGCAAGCCCGGTTACGACACCAATCATTTCATCACCGGCGTGGAAAACAGGCAATGGCAGTCATGGCTGAATGATGTGGAAAAGCCCCTGCTCAACCGCTCCATCCAGGCCTCGTATCCCCCCGCCTCCACATTTAAGCTGGTCACCGCTCTTGCCGGCCTGCGCCAGCATGAACGCATGCTTGATGAAGGCGTTAACTGTCCGGGTTATTTTGAACTTTCCGGTCGAAAATTCAGGTGCTGGAAGCGGGCCGGACATCAGCAAACAAAACTGCACAAGGCGCTGGTTCAATCCTGCGACGTTTTTTTCTACAAGCTTGGCGATGAGCTTGGCATGGCGCAGATCAGCAATGAAGCGCAACAGTGGGGTCTGGGCGAAAAAACCGGCGTCGCCCTGTCAGCTGAATCGCGCGGCATCATTCCGGCCCACCACCCATACATGATGGCGGCGATGAAAAGTAAAACCCAAAAAAGAAAGAAGTGGTTCCGTGGAGAAACAATCATCACGGCCATCGGTCAGGGCGCGATTACAACCACGCCTTTGCAGATGGCGCGCCTGGTCGCCGCCATCGCCAACGGCGGTTATATTTACAGGCCGCAGTTGCTGGCAGATGTTGCGGCGGAAGTGATGCACACAGTTGATGTCGCGCCGGAGCATCTTTTGCTCATCCGCAAAGCCATGCGCGACGTCGTCGCCAGCCCGCATGGCACCGCCCACAGGGCGCTTGCATCGCTGCCATGGACTATGGCGGGCAAAACCGGCACAGCGCAGGTGGTCACCATGGCTCAGGATGAGGCCGACCGGGGCAGGCAAAAACGCACTCAGATCAAGCGCCATAAGGATCATGCATGGTTCGTAGGCTACGCCCCCTATGAACACCCTGAAATCGCCATTGCGGTGTTTGTCGAGCATGGCGGCTCTGGCGGCCATTCCGCCGCGCCTGTCGCGGCGGCGGTCATTCGCAGGATGGCGGCTCTGGCAAACGAACAGAAGGACGGACCGGGCTCCTGATGCGCCTGCTGCGTTCATTCGACTGGGTGCTGATCGCCAGTCTGCTTTGCCTGTCCATCCTCGGCATGATCACCCTGTTTGCCGCCGTGCATCAGGGCGATATCGGCCTGTGGCATCGGCAGGCGTTCTACTGGGGCGCGGGGCTGCTTATCTTTGCCGGCCTGTGTCTTACGCCCCTGCATTTTCTCGGTCTGGCCTGCTGGCCGGCATACGCAACGGCCCTGCTGCTGCTGATTCTTGTCTCCGTGATCGGAGACGTGCAAATGGGCGCCCGTCGCTGGCTGCATCTTGGCGCCTTTAACATTCAACCCTCTGAGATGATGAAATGGGCCTTGATCTTTGTGCTGGCCTACTGGTTCGCAGCGCGTGAGGCCAGAGCCGGGAGAGATCTTCTGGTTGCGCTGGCGCTGGCGCTGGCGCCTGCGGCCCTGATTATCAGACAACCTGATCTCGGCACGACGGTGGTGTTGCTTTTTGCCACCACAGCCATGCTGATCGCCGCCGGCCTGCCGTGGCGCTGGCTTGCCCTCGCACTGCTCGGCGCAGTCGCCTCCATGCCATTTCTCTGGCATTTCATGCACGGCTACCAAAGGCAGCGCGTGCTCTCTTTTCTGCATCCGCAGTCAGACCCGCTTGGCGCGGGCTATCATGTTATTCAATCCACTATTGCTATCGGCTCCGGAGGACTGCTGGGCAAAGGTCTGCTGCATGGCACGCAGGCGCGGCTTCACTTCCTGCCCGAGCAGCATACCGATTTTATTTTCTCTGTTCTGGCCGAGGAGGGCGGCTTTATCGCGGTGGCGTTCTTAATGCTGCTTTATACCGTGCTGATTACGCGCATCCTGATTATCGGCTATCGGGCGCATTCACGCTTTGGCGCCCTGGTGTGCATTGGCATCGCCTCTATTTTTATGCTCTATATCACCGTCAATATCGGCATGGTCTCGGGCCTGCTGCCGGTGGTCGGCGTGCCATTGCCTTTTATCAGCTACGGCGGTTCAGCTCTGTTAACCATGCTGGCTGCGCTGGGTCTGGTGATGCGAGTCGCCATTGAAACAAAGGACAATATCCCCTGGCAGCGCCCCGGCAGTCCGCTGGCATAAACCCGGAAACTGCTGCTGTCAGGCCAGTATTGCGGCGATAATCAGCCCTGCCGACAGCAGTGAAAAAACAAGCCTTAGCGCCCGCCGCAGCGTCTGTTCGGAGGCAAAGCCATGCAGGCGGGCCGACCAGCCGACGCTTGCCGGCAGGATGGCGATGACGCCAAGCCAGGCCCCGGCCAGAAACTGCCATCGGGAGGCCAGCAAATCGCGCCAGTCAGGTTCAAGCATCATATTCATCAATACAGCGCCAAGCGCCATGATCAGACCGCATGCCGCCGAAGTGCCGACGGCCATGCGCAGCGCTGTAAAACGTCGCAACAGCGGCGTCAACATGGTGCCGCCGCCAATGCCCAGCGTGCCGGAAATCAGGCCGATGGGGCCGGAACACAGGACAAGCGAAACGCCAGCGGCGGAATATTGCGCCGGCTTGCGGCCATAATCGTACGCCACCCAGCCATTGAGCCCGGCCAGCGCCAGCAAGATCAATGCCTCGGGCATGCGCAACGTGCTCCATAGACCAAGCCCCGCGCCGATAACAAGGCCGGGGAGCAGCAGTTTCAGCATCTGGAAATCAATATGACCCAGCCGCCAGTGCGAGCGGGAGGAAAAGAAACCGGTCATCACTACCGCCACCAGACTGGCAAAGATATGAATGGCTATGCCATCGGCGGCATTCGGCATGCAGGCATAAAATACCGGCGCATAAATCAAGCCGCCGCCAACGCCGGCCAGCCCGGCCAGAATGCCGCCGCCAACGCCGGCGGCCAAACCGACCGCAAGGCCATAGGCCATCAACGACAGGTCAAATTCGGGCATGTGATTTTCCGGACAGCCTGTGGCCCTGATACAATTCAAGGCCCAACTTAAATCCGTTCAAGGCGCAAGCCGCTGTCATCAACGGCATGGTTGCCGAGATGCATGGCGCTGAAAGGGGGGCCGCCGAACGCAAAGCCGCCGGGCATAATTTAATCAGCGCTTCCCGGCGCATATTTTTCGCAAATACTCATTCAGGGCGGCGTTGCCTTGCTGAAAACTGTTGCGCAACTGCTGCACATGCAATGTCATGCTGGCGCAATCAAGATGCTCATGATCCTTCTCAAGCCTTCTGCAACAAGCCACAACGCAGTGGACGCCCAGCGTGGCGGCGCTGCCTTTAAAGGCATGCGCCTGTGCAAGAAAACGGGTTGTGTCGCCCTGCTGCGCATACGTCTGCATCTGCGCCAGATGGACTTCACCGCTTGCTTCAAATGCGTGCGCCAATTGTTCTGCGGCCTGCGATGAACGGCTAACAGCGAACAATTCATTGAGGGCGCCTTCATTCAACGGCATGTCGGATCCTCCTGTCGCTGGAGACGTTTGTCTGACGACCTCTCGTTACGCCATTCAAATGAATTGCTTGCTGCATGATTTTTCCCGCCCCGTTTTTTCTGTCATGGAGAAAAACGATACCACGCCCTGATCCCGTCAACAACGCCAAAGCGCCCTCTGACTTTCTGCGGCGACAAGGCCCGGCGTCATTTTGATGTTCTCCGCCTCCGGCGCTGCGTCATGCCGTCCTGTCGGAAACCGGCTCTTTTTCATGCCCGTTTGACGCCCCGTGCCAGAAGGGGTCAGACTGGGGATGCGGGGAGGGGGGAGCGCCTTCTCCGACACCCAAGCAATAAGGAGCTTCATATGATGGAACATAGTAAATCTTCAAATCTTAAAATGCGCCCGGGCGAATCCGGACATGAATATTCATCGCTGGATATCTGCTACGAGGATCATCGCCGGCTGGCCTGGTTATCAATGCATGCAACGCCCAGACCCTGTTTCACGCTGGAATTGGCGCATGAAATTCAGCACTGGTATGAGCGGCTGAAAAATCAAAAGGCGGCGGAAAATCAGGGCCTTGAGTACATTGTATCAACATCGGATGTCGCCGGAGCTTACAATCTGGGTGGAGATCTGGCGCTATTTTGTCAATTGATCCGCAACGGGGATCGGCAGGGCTTGCTGGAATACGCTATTGCCTGCAATGATATTCTTTATAGCAACCACACGGGTATAAACGGGGAAATTACAACCATTGCGCTGGTGCAGGGCGATGCTTTGGGCGGCGGCTTTGAAGCTGCTGTGTCCAGCGAGGTGTTGATCGCCGAGCGTAGCGCCAAAATGGGTTTGCCGGATATTCTGTTCAACCTGTTTCCCGGCGCGGGCGCCTACAGCCTGCTGTCCAGAAAAATCGGCATGGTTGAGGCCGAACGTCTGATTCTGGGAGGCAAGCTGCATACCGCCGAACAGATGCATGCTCTGGGCGTCGTCGATATTCTGGCCGAGGATGGTCAGGGCAGGCAGGCGGCTTACGATTATATTAAAAAGGAAAGCCGGCTGAGAAATGGCTATCGCGCTTTTCGCAAGGCCAAACGCTGCACCAATCCTGTCACCTATGAAGAGCTGCTGAGCGCAGCTTCGATATGGGTCGATACTGCATTCAGGCTTGAAGCCAGGGATTTGCGCATGATGGAGCGACTGGTGAAAAGACAGTCGGCAAGGTCAGTGTAAATGTAGTCAATAATGCTTCGGGGGTAACTACGCCAGGGTCGGCTTAGCTACTCAGGTTGCCCTGATTTGTTCGGGCACAAGGAAAAAACAGGAGTTTACGCCTGTTTGGAGCACTGTGACGCCGTAATCGCCTGCCTGCGCGTCGCTCGCAGACAGGGGTAAATCAGGGGTGAGCTGAGTAGTTGCCTCCGGGGCGCATTTCCCCGGAGCATGCGGGCGTCAACCGGGATGGTTGGGACTTATCCTTTGTAAATACGCACGCAGAGCGGAACAGCCTTGTTCAAGGCTGGCGCGCAACTGCTGCGTATTCAATAACATATTGGCGCTATCAAGGCGTCCGTGATCCCGTTCAATCTTTACGCAGCGGGCGACAACGCACTGGACTCCCAGCGTGGCGGCGCTGCCCTTTAGGGCGTGGACCTTTTCGAGGAAATGAATTGCTTCGCCCTGCTGCGCATACATCTGCATTTGTGTCAGATGGCTTTCTCCATTTGTTTCAAATGCATGCAGCAAATGGCTCCGTTTTTGCGGAGAAGAAATCAGGCCGAACAGTTCATCGAGCACATCCTCGTTCAACAGCCTGTCAGACTCTCCTGTCGGTTCAAGCCTTGCGGGCTCGGCATTGCGGTCATCCCGGCTGCCGGCAAACTCGGCCACCTTCTCCAGCAACGTGTCCATATGAACCGGCTTGGTAATATATTCGTTCGCCCCGGCTTCCATGCATTCCCTGATGGTTTCCGGCAGGGCGTCGGCGCTGAGCATCAACACCGGCGTGCTGGCTGTCGTGTCCATAAAACGGAAATGTTTAAGCACTTCCAGCCCGCTGACCCTGGGCATATTCATATCCAGCAGTATGAGATCGAATGCCATATCCCCGCTCAACGCATCAAGCGCCTGCTCGCCATCTTCGACTATATGAACAGTGTGGCCGGCCTTTTTAAGCACCTCTTCAATCACCTCCTGATTCACCGGATTATCTTCAGCCAGATGAATTCTCAGCGGTTTGACGACATGTTTTTGCTTCAATATATCGGCGATGGAAATGACATCGGCGGAATGATGAACCACGCTTGCCGCGTGCATGGCATTGAACAACAGCGACTCCTGCAATGGCAGATGCAAGATAGAAAAATACCCGGATGCAGCCATGGCTGCGTCAAGCGCCCGGTCATCCTCAGGCTCAAGCAGGATCATATTCAGTTCGGACAGGTCGGGCTTGTCCCGAACGGCGCGGGCCAGCAACTCCGGCTTGCAATGCAATACGCTTTTGTCAAAGATCACGGCGTCATAGGGCTGTCCCATCGACCAGGCATCAACCAGAGAAGACAGCAGCAGTTTCTCATCTTCAACCAGCGTATAATCGGCCCCCCAGCGCTCCAGAGCCCCCCCGATCAACTCAACCTCCGCCTCTTTTGCGAGCAGTAGCGCACGCACCATCGAAAGATCTTTCGGCGCGGTCTGCTCGGCGGGCCGGTCAAATGGCAGCTCTATGGTAAATATGCTGCCTTCGCCTTCCCTGCTCTCAAGGCTGATGCTTCCGCCCATGATTTCGGCCAGATTCCTGGCAATCGTCGTTCCCAGGCCCGTGCCGCCGAAGCGGCGCGTAATGCCGGAATCGGCCTGGGCAAAGCGTTCAAACACTTGCTCCTTCACCTCCTCCGGCATGCCGATGCCGGTATCAATCACGGTGAATTTTAACCTTACTTGATGCTCGCCAATGGCAACCGGGTCCACATTAACCATGACGCTGCCATGCTCGGTGAATTTGACCGCATTACCGACAATGTTCAGTAAAATTTGCTTGGTGCATTTCGGATCCCCCAGCAATATAAATGGAATCTCAGGATTAAATTTCAGTTCAACGATGATGCCCTTGTCCCTGGCCTGGGCCTTGAACAGGACGACTACGCCATGCAGCAGTTGGTGCAGATCAAACGGCTCATGCACCAGTTCCAGTTTGCCCGCTTCTATCTTCGACATATCCAGAAGCCGCTCAATCAAGCGCAACAGGTGGTAAGCCGATTCCTCGATGACATAGGCAAAGCGCTTCTGCTCTTTATTAAGCTTCGTGCTCAAAGACAGGTTGTTCATGCCAATAATGCCGTTAAGAGGCGTACGCAGTTCATGACTTATATTGGCGATAAAGCGGGACTTGGCCCGATTGGCGGTTTCCGCCGCCCTGATGGCATCGTGCAGCTTCCGAATCAGACTGGCCATGAACAGCGGCACAACAGCAATAATAATCAACTGCCCTGTCACCAGCGGCACGTGCTGGTGCCAATAGGGAGAATTGATCATGATCAGGATAAAGGCGGCCAGCGACAGCAGGGTGGCGTATAGCAAATACCTGATGCCGAAACGGAAACCGTTGCCGGTGATGATCCACAGATAAATGGCCACAAACACGACCCCGGCCTCATCTCTGGCCAGTATCACGCCAAGCGAAACCATGCCAATATCCGCCGTAATGCCAAGCAGGCGACGCAAGCGGTTCACGCCGGGGGAGAAAATAATCCACAACAGCATGCCAAGCGCTGCGGGCAGGTAAAAAAGGCTTATGTAAAAGGCCAGTTCGGGGCCAATAAAATAGAAGTAAACACCGATTGCGCCGGCAATCACAATCCGAAACAGCGCCTGCTCATGCTCACTGTCGGGCCGGTTTGTCAGGCGTTCCTTCGCCATCGAAAGCCATTTTGTTTTCATGCGGCTACGCTAACAGCAAGGACGCCGCTCTTTCACCTGTTTTCCGGCCTGACTTCAACCTATATTCCTCAGTTGGGAGTGCGTGCAGGGTGTAAGAT
>CAYTFI010000037.1:0-13826 GCA_964437065.1 uncultured Zetaproteobacteria bacterium
AATGCGCCAATTCCGGCGCCAACGCCTACGCTTTTCCAGGACATAATTTCTCCTTGCTCCGGGGGAGCAGGCACTCAACTGCCAAAGCCGAAATTTTCAAGCTGTTTGTTTTTTACATGAAAAAACAGCGCGCCCGACCTCTGTCAAATATTAACCCACTTACGTGCATTGCGGAACATGCGCAGCCAAGGGCCGTCTTCCCCCCAGGAATCCGGGCGCCATGAAAATTGCATCGAGCGAAACAGGCGCTCCGGATGCGGCATCATAATCGTGAAACGGCCGTCGCCGGTAGTGAATCCCGTTAATCCATCCGGAGAACCGTTCGGATTGTGCGGATAGGTTGTTGCAGTCTGGCCGTCAGGGCCGAGATAGCGTAGCGACGATATCACACCGGCTTGTTGTTTATCGGATTCAAAACTTGCCCGGCCCTCGCCATGCGCCACAACTATAGGCAACTTCGAACCGGTCATGCCCTGCAAAAAAATTGAAGGTGAATCAAGCACTTCAACCTGTAGCAGGCGCGATTCAAACTGCTCTGAGCGGTTGCGCTCAAAACCCGGCCAGTTTTCAGCGCCCGGAATCATGTCTTTCAACTGGCTCATCATCTGGCAACCGTTGCAAACGCCCAGCGCAAAGCTGTCGGCTCGATGAAAAAAGGTTTCAAACTGATCTCTTGCCCGCCCGTTATAGAGCACGGAATTGGCCCAGCCGCGTCCCGCCCCAAGCACGTCGCCAAAGGAAAAACCGCCGCAAGCGGCAAGGCCCTGGAAATTATTCAGGCCCACGCGCCCCCCGATAATATCGGACATATGCACATCGCTGCAATCAAAGCCGGCGCGATCAAAGGCCGCCGCCATCTCAAGCTGTCCATTAACGCCCTGCTCGCGCAACACCGCTATTTTTGGCCGCGCCTTATTCACAAACGGAGCGCAGATATCCTCTTCCGGATCAAATGTGAGATCGGCGAACAGCCCGCCATCCCCGCCGTCCGCAAGCGCATCGAACGCCTCCCTGGCGCAATCCGGATGATCACGCAGCGACTGCATGCGAAAGCTTGTTTCCGCCCAGATCTGCTGCACAGCCAGCACATCGGCTTCAAACAGGATTTTGTGCTCATCTGCCAGAACCAGACGCCGATGGGTTGCCGGATGCCCGATGATTTGCGACGCATGCGCAAGGCCCGCGCTGGCCAGGTGCGACAATACAGCTTCACGATCCTGTCTGCGAACCTGAATCACTGCGCCCAGCTCTTCATTGAACAGCGCCGCAACCGCATCGCCGCCCAACGTTTGCAGATGGATTTTCATCCCGCTTCGAGCTGCAAACGCCATCTCGCACAGCGTGGCGAACAGGCCGCCGTCGGAGCGGTCATGATAGGCCAGAATCAGGCCGGCCTGATTCAGATGCTGCATCGTGTTAAAAAAGGCTTTCAGTAATGCCGCCGAGTTGACATCGGGCGCAACATCTCCGGTTGCCCCATAAACCTGCGCCAGCGCCGAGCCGCCCAGTCGGTGCGCGCCCTCGCCCAGGTCAACAAGAATCAAATCAGTATCGCCGCAATCAAGCTGCAACTCCGGCGTAAGGGTTTTTCGCACATCGCTCACCGGTGCAAAAGCAGAGACGATCAGCGACAAGGGAGCGGTCATTTCCCGTCGTTCTCCGCCCTGCTCCCAAACCGACTTCATGGATAGAGAATCCTTTCCCACCGGGATGGAGACGCCAAGATCGGGGCACAGCTCCATGCCGACCGCCCTGACAGTGTCGTAAAGGCGCGCATCTTCGCCTTCGTGGCCGCAGGCCGCCATCCAGTTGGCCGAGAGCTTCACATCTCCGATGTTCCCGATCCGGGCGGCGGCGATGTTGGTCAGCGCCTCCCCGATCGCCATGCGCCCGGAAGCAGCGGCATCAAGCACGGCAATCGGCGCGCGCTCGCCCATCGCCATCGCCTCGCCGGTGTAATTGACATAATCGCTTGCCGTCACCGCCGTATCGGCGACAGGCGTCTGCCAGCGCCCGACCATCTGATCGCGGGCCGTAAATCCGCCAACCGATCGATCTCCAATCGTGATCAGAAACTCCTTGCCGGCCACTGCGGGCAAGCGCAAAACAAGCTCCGCCGCCTCTTTCAGATCAATGGAAGATACGTCCAGCAGCAAGCCGATCGCCTCTTTACGGGCCACATTGCGCGTCATCTTCGGCGGTTTGCCAAGCAGAACATTCAACGACAGGTTCACCGGCCGGTTGCCAAATTGCGGATCATCCACCACCAGATCGCGCTTCGTCCTGGCCTCGCCAAGCACCGCGAACAGGCAACGCTCACGCGCACATATCTGGCTGAACAAGCCCCGCGATTCCGGCGCAATGGCGAGCATGTAGCGCTCCTGCGCCTCATTGCACCATATCTGCATCGGGCTCATGCCCGGCGCCATATTATGCACGGCGCGAAGATCGATCCAGCCGCCGCGAGAAGCGTCATTGATCAGCTCGGGCACGGCATTGGACAATCCGCCGGCGCCAATATCATGGATGAACAGGATGGGGTTTTCCTCGCCCAGCTGCCAGCAGCGATCGAGCACCTCCTGACAACGGCGCTGCATCTCCGGATTGCCGCGCTGCACCGAATCAAAATCGAGCGATTCGGCATTGCTTCCGCTTTCCATGCTGGAGGCCGCGCCGCCGCCAAGACCGATCAACATGGCAGGCCCGCCCAGCTGAATAATCAGGCTGCCTTCGGGCACTTCCCTTTTGTCAACATGGCGCGCATCGATATTGCCAACGCCTCCGGCGATCATAATCGGCTTGTGATAGCCGCGCAGCCCGGGCTTGCCATGTTCATCGGGAATATTCTGCTCATAGGTGCGGAAATAACCGCTCAAATTGGGGCGCCCGAATTCATTATTGAATGCAGCCGCGCCAATGGGGCCCTCAATCATGATATCAAGGGCTGAAACAATGCGTTCAGGCCGGCCATAATCGACTTCCCACGGCTGCTCAAAGCCAGGGATGCGCAAATTGGAAACCGAGAACCCGCACAGGCCGGCCTTTGGCCTGGCGCCGACGCCGGTGGCGCCTTCATCACGAATTTCACCGCCCGAGCCTGTCGCCGCGCCGGGAAATGGCGCAATAGCGGTCGGATGATTGTGCGTCTCCACCTTCATCAGAATATGGACATCATCGTCATGGACTCGGTATTGACGGTCGGCATCGGGATAAAAGCGCCTGGATCTGAAGCCTTCAATCACTGAAGAATTATCGCTGTAGGCCACCAGCGTGCCTTGCGGATGCAACTGATGGGTGTTGCGAATCATGGCAAACAGCGAGCGCTGCTGCTGCTCGCCATCAATAACCCAGTCGGCATTAAAAATCTTGTGGCGGCAATGCTCTGAATTGGCCTGGGCGAACATCATCAGCTCCGCATCGGACGGATTGCGGCCCATCTGCGCAAAATTCTCCAGCAGGTAATCAATTTCATCTCCGGCCAGCGCCAGACCCATATCGCGATTGGCGACTTCCAGCGCCTGGCGACCGCCGGCAAGAATATCAATCGTAGCCAGAGGCGACGCCTCATGATGGCCGAACAACTGCGCGAGCTGGCTGAAATCGGACAGCACTGACTCGGTCATGCGGTCATGCAGCAAGGCGGCGACGGCAGAGCATCGGCGCGCGCCGGAAACGGCGAATGCAATGCCGCGCTCCAGCCGCCTTAATGCCTCAAGCCCGCATAATCCGGCAATGTCCGTCGCCTTTGATGACCATGGACTTATCGTTCCAATGCGGGGAGTTACAAGAAACAACTCATCATCTTCATTTATATCGGGGCGATCGACCGCATGGCCGAGAAGCCTGGCAAGCCGAATTGAATCCGGCCCGGACCAGTCATCGCCAACCTCGGCGATATAGATATAATGAGCCTGAATATCCGCTACGGACAGGCCGCGCCGCTGAAACGCCAGCAGCAATTTCTCGCGCCGAAATCCGGACAGCGCTGGCTGTCCCTGCAGCGTGATAATCCGGTCAGGAGACGTATCTTCGACCATATCCCCCCGACTCCTAGTATTTTTCCTCAACGAACTTCTGCTCTTCCATCGCCGGGCGCTGATAGTCGCTGTGTTTCTTTCTTTCAGGAAGTTTCACCGGCGCAGGCATAATATCTTCATAGGGAACCGATTGAAGAATATGGCTCAGACAATTCAACCGCGCCCGTTTTTTTACATCGGCATTAACGACATACCACGGCGCTTCAGCTATGTCCGTGTAAAAAAACATCTCGTCCTTGGCTCTGGAATACTCAACCCAGCGATTGCGGGACTCCAGATCCATCGGGCTTAATTTCCAGTGTTTGGTAGTGTCACTGGCCCGCTTCTGGAAACGTCGCTCCTGCTCCTCATCGCTAACCGAAAACCAGTACTTCAGTAAAATAATGCCGGAGCGCACAATCATTCGTTCAAATTCCGGGCAGGAACGCAAAAATTCCCTGTATTCCTTATCGCTGCAAAAGCCCATCACCCTTTCAACCCCGGCCCTGTTGTACCAACTGCGATCAAACACAACAATTTCGCCGGCAGCAGGAAAATGCTGCACATAACGCTGAAAATACCACTGGGTCTTTTCCCGGTCAGAGGGCGCCGGCAACGCCACGACATTACAGCCCCGGGGATTAAGCGGCTCGACCAGGCGTTTTATTGTGCCGCCCTTGCCTGCTGCGTCACGCCCCTCAAAAATGAGAATAAGCCGCAATCCCTTCTGCTTGATCCAGTACTGAAACTTAACCAGTTCGACATAAATATCGGCGAGAGCCTTTTCATAGGCGTCATTTGATATTTTTCTTCGTTTAGGAGCGTCAGTTTCCATTTGCTGCGTCATCCATTCCTCCCGATTCGATAATCCTGGATGATATAGCACTCTTCAAACGGAGCAAAGCGGATCCCGAAATCGCCTGGCAAAAGACATCAAAAAAGGGAGCCGAAGCTCCCTTGTTCACGCATGCCCGATGCGCATGGATTGATGCGGCCTAACGCGCATGGATTTTTTCCACCCCGTGATATGAAACTATTATCACGGGATGGAAAAAATCATGCAGGCGCGTTGTTTGTTTCATGTTAATAGCGACGCTCACGAATACGAGCCGCCTTGCCACGCAATTCGCGCAGATAGTACAGCTTGGCGCGGCGCACTCGGCCATGGCGTATCACCTTGATGCTCTCCAGCATGGGCGAATGCAGCGGGAATACACGCTCGACGCCAACATTGCTGGAAATCTTGCGCACCGTAAAACTGCTGGAAATGCCATTGTTATGGCGAGCGATCACAATGCCTTCATAGGCCTGCAGGCGCTCGGTTTTCACCACGCCTTTCTTGCTTTCCTTAAAATCGACAATTCGCACATTGACGCGGACAGTGTCGCCCTCGCGAAATTCAGGAATATCATTACGCAACTGATCTTTTGTTACACTATCCAATGCACGCATCTGTGTTTTGCCTCCAAACTCTATCGATTCTGACGGATCGCCGTAACAGCCCCTTCAGAAAGGTGGCGCACGCTACCGACGCCGGCTATCAGTGACAACCACCCATTTGATCGCAATATCGGCATGAATATGAACACGGCGGCCAACATCTTTTTTCGCCGCAGAAAAAGCCGGGGTGAATGGAAATGCAATATTCCCCCCTTGTTCCGGCTTGCTTTTTTCAGCCATCATGTGGCCGGACAGACATATTCAAAGGAGCAGATGACTTGAGCCGGGCTATGCAATATTCCATCATCCTGCTATTGCTTGCGGCTGTTTCCGCCTGCAAGACGCAGGTGCTTGATTTACAGCATCATCCATCATTCACCCACCAGTCAGCCACAAACGCCGTATTTGTTGCAGCCGGCGTGGTTTCGAACGATAAAAAAATGGATGTCATGCAAAGCATTCGCTATGGCGACCTGCTGGCCCGCAGTTTCAGTCGTACGCGTCCTTATCTGCACGTCATCCGGACAGGCATGGTGATCAGGGAGATCGGCGTCGAAAGTTTCAGGGAACTGCTCAGCGTTTACCGGTTGACAGGCGTTATCAATAAACATGAAGTCGCCGACGTCCAAAATTCATTTCCACAGGCTCGTTATCTGATGTTCAGCCGCATCGAAAAAAACAAAGTCAGTCGACATCATAGTGAAACAGAAACCGATGTGGCCGATTCGGCGGAAGATCGGAAAGAGAAAGAATATGAACATGTGCGCGTCGATGTTTCTCTGGACAGCAGGCGTGATATGGAAGCCAACCTGATGATTTATGATTTGCAACAGGACTTCACAGTCTGGTCCGGTTATGTGGAGAAATCGGATACCAACAGCAACCGGTCATCGCGCACATTCAGCAAGAAAAATCGCTGGAAAGAAGAGTTGGCGGATGCCTTTATTGACGCCCTGATCGGGCTGGACAGCGGAGAGTATCCCGAATTTCCATCCGAACCGGAGGTGCTGGAACAGATATTTGAAGGCTTCGCCGAAAACATGCCGGAGCCGCCGAAACGATAAGTTGGCGCTTACTCTTTAATGTTGACCGGCAGCCTCCCGTTTACCGTTCCATAACCCTTGCCTGCCGCCGGAGTCGCAATAATTCCACCAGCCGCTGAAACTGTTGTTGCTTTCATCAAGGTCGATTTCCAGCCGCCCCCAATATGCGCTTTGGTGACGTTTTGAGTCACATTTCTGTGAAGATTTATCCTCTACCCAGTAACCGCTCAGATGCTTCTGACTGACGGAAAGGAAGACCCTCCCGTTATCTGTTGCGTAGCGGCCAACTACTTTGCGGCCTGCTGAATAAGCCGCCAGCACCATCAAACCCTCATCAGTGTTCCACATGCCGTCAAAAGCAGATAATGGTTTTTCAGCGCCGGCCTGGCCGGAAGGGATGACAATCAACTCGACCCGGCGGTTCTTCCGTCTGCCTACATCCGTGTCATTGCCGGCAATTGGGCTCTTTTCACCAAACCCCCTGTCTGTAATGGCAAGCTTATGTCCCTGCACATGCTGTTGAAGATAAGCGCGAACACTGCCGGCCCGCTGCTCGGAAAGCAGCTGATTGGCTAAGTCCGAACCCACGCTGTCGGTATGCCCCTCGACAATAATGCTGACATTATTCATGCTGTTAATCTGTGCACTTACAGCCTGAAGTTCTGCTTCAGCTTCAGGTCTCAAGGTTGCCTTGCCTGAATCAAACAGCACCTCGCTGCCAATGCGCAGACGCATGCCTGAACCAATGGCGCCGACGGCGTCAATGTCCGCGCCCGGCGTGCCCCGGCCGCAATCTTTTTTCAGATCAACCAGCCTGACAAAACTGAAACTTTCTCCTTTTTTGGCAACAGGTCTGATATCCACATCCGCCCGACCGCCTGCAATAGAGCCGATTTCGACCCACTGCCTGCCATCGACCGAGATAGCAAGCCTGGTCGGCTCAATGGAAGCGCCGATTTCAAAGATATGGAGATCCGGCCCGTCAACATCAACCAGAGCGTTATCGCTAAAGCGCAAAACAAGCGTGCCGCCGCAACCCAGTGTCAGATAACCTGTTTCGGTCTTCGGATTATAATCCGGAGCGGCCAGCGCATTTGAGGGTTGCCTGTCTTTGGCATGCCGGGGAGCGGGCTTTCCGGCTGTGTAAGAAACAACCCTGTCTGCAAATGAGGCGTTGCCGAGCGGGAAATAGACAAAGCCGCCATGGCCATCGGCATAAAAGCTACCGAGCCGGGGCGGTGCTTTAGCCAGCGCCTGCGAAAGCGGGAGCAATACAGATACAGCGATGAACAACAGCCCTTGAAATGCTTTCATAAAACTCTCCCTGCACAGGCTAATCATGACATGCTGCCGGAAGATGTTCACTCGACCAGTCAGATAGCAATTGTATTGTTTTTGATGCCTTGAACGGTTTGCCTTTTCTTTTTCCGGCGCCGCTCAACAGATTATATTCACAGGAGAAACTGAAGTCGGGATCAAGCGTGTCCCGTTCCGAAAAGGAGTGGCCGGAAACAAGAAAACGCTCATCCACGTAGTTGACAGTAACTGCTTTTTGCCAGCGGTTCCGGCCAACCGCATCATTTTGTGAATGAATCACCGGATTGTTGTCCCTATCCAGTTCCAGTCCTGGAATGCTTCCCCACATGCCGCCTGACCAGACCGGATCGGTTATATGAAGCGCCGGTTTCATGATGCCGGATTCAGAGCCGGAAAGATAGATCAGCAGCTCTGCTGTCGGCGCCTTCCTGATCGGATTCAATCAGAACCGCCCTGTCAAAACCGCCATCGCCATTCCAGTCGGCCGTAACAACGCTCAACACACGTTGCGGGCGGATGGTTGGTTCGTCCGCAGCCAGCAGAACCGTGCTTGCCAACTGGGTGAAACAGAAGAGGATAAAGCATGGAAACACGACAGTGTTACTGTCCCAGATAGGCTTCCAGCTTGCCGATCGCCTGCATCTCCTCGTCCAGTTTCTTCTGCACGGCTTTATCCGACGCGCTCAGCCTGCGTTGTTTTTCATCCGCGCGCCATGCGCCCCAGTGCTGATCCAGCATCGTAAACACATTGAAATAGGCATCGGCCCAATAGAACTGCGCTTGCAGGGTTTGTAATTTTTCTTCGCTAATATGCTTGCCGAACTTGTGTTGTACTGCAAGATCTGATTCCTCCCGGCTTGCCTTCACCTTATTCTCCTGCACGGCTTTCCAGGCCAGTGGTTTGGCATCTTTGAGCAGGACAATCAGGTTAATCGCCTTATCCCTGAAATCGGCAAATAGTTTTTGGCGAGCCTGAACATTCTGGCGTGTCTTGAGGCCGGAAAAACCACGCGCATGAACAGTCTGTTCCTTGGCCTCCTGATAAGCCTGTCCAGCCTTGTCAACATGGCCGGCATAGGCATTGATGACCGCATCAAGCCGCCGGTTATTCGCCTTTTCGGCTGTTTTGGCCGGTTTGTCCTGTGCGGAGGAGAGCATGGCTTTGATTGTCCTGCCGCAATGTAGATCTGGAAACTGGCTGAGCGCACGGGCTGTTGAACCGTCCCTGGTCTTGATATCCGCATCCGCGCCATGTTCCAGCAGATAACGGGTGATTACCGGTTCCGCCCCCAGATAGCAATCCTGAAACACCGCCTTGTACAGCGGAGTTTCGCCCGTTTTATTCCGGGCATTGATTTGTGCTCCGGCCTTGATGAACAACGCCAGCAGCGGGACAAGCTTGTCACGCCCGCCCGTTTGCTGTGTGGCAATCTCATGCAGCGCCGTATTGCCGAACGAGTCCGTCACATCGGGCCTGGCGCCTGCATCCAGCAGAAACCGGATGATCGGCTCCTGTTCAGGCGAGGGCAGTGATATGCCAACTTGCAACGGCGTATCCCCGTCGTTGTTTTTCATTTCGAGTTTCGCATGATGTTGCATCAGCAGTGGCAGTATCTTCATGGCCATCCCGATGTCGCCCATATTTGCAGCGGCGTGCAGCGCCGCATTGCCTTTGGCATCGGCGATGTTCGGGTCTGCGCCCGTATCCAGCAGTGCGACAACGGCATCGAACCCGCGATAATCCATGGCTTTCAGCAACGCTGTTTCATCCCGGCTGTTTTTCAGATTTACATCGGCGCCGTGTTCGATCAGCAACCTGATATTCGCTGCCGCATTTCGACTGCTCGCCGTGTGCAGCGCCGCATCTCCATCCGGCCCGATTTTATTGATTTCAGCGCCGGCCTCGATCAAGGCCCGAATCATGCTCGGCCCCAATTCATCCTTATTGCCTGCCGCCAGTTGCAGCGGCAGCAAGCTCTTTTTACCAAACCGGGTGTCGAGTGATGTCGGCGCATTGACATCGCCGAAATATTTTTTTGCCCCTTCCGCCGTCACTTTGGGCGCCGCCGTCGCCGATATGGCCGTAGTCAGCAACAACAGTCCTGTCAGACATGCTGTAGCCTTAATCCATGATATGCTGTTCATCGCCTTGCCCTCCGCCTTTTTTTCTGTTCAGCGCCTGTTCAATCAATTTGTGTATTGCCGGGTTTAACTTTTCCGCAAAGGAAAGCGGCGTGTTGCCCTGATCGTCCTGCACCTCAATCTTCGCGCCCCGGTCCAGCAGCAGTTGCACAATGGCCGGTTTGTTCAGGGGCGAGGCGCTGACCGATGCAAACAGCAGAGGCGTCATGCCGACATCCGAGCGCGCTTCAATGTCTGCGCCATGATCCAGCAGCCATTCGGCAGCCTCCAGGCTTTCACCTGCAACGGCTTTATGTAGCAGCGATTCATGCGCCTTGTTCAGCGCATCCGGCGCCGCGCCTGCATCCATAAGCAGGGACAGAATATCTGTACGGTTATAACCGGCGGCGAAATGCGCCGGAGTATTCCCCGCCAAATTCACGGCATTGACGTTTGCGCCCCTGCCAATCAGAAATTTTGCCAGTTCGCTTTTCTCCTGCCTGACTGCCTGGTGCAGCGGAGAGCCGTAAATGTCCGAGTGTGCATTTACATCTGCTCCGAACTCCAGCAACAGCGTTGCGACAGGCAGCGGATCAGGCGTGAACGATGTATAGTGCAACAGGTGCAGGGCGGTTCGGCCTTCGCTATCCCTGGCCTTTACATCGGCGCCGAATTTCAGCAACAGGGCGACAATATCCCCCGAACCGGAGTAGGCCGCATTGAACAGCGGCGTTTGCCTATCCTTGTCCCTTGCGTCCATCGCCGCGCCATGCTTGAGCAGCATTTCAGCAAAGCGAAAATAACCGAAACGCGCCGCAATATGCAACGCCGTTTTTCCGCGCATATCACCCTGATCAATTTTCGCTCCGGCGCGAATCAGCATCTCGCCTGTTTTCAGACTGCCGCTGCTGTCGCCAATGACCATGGCCAGGGGGTAGGTCAGTTTCTGTTCCCGGCCGGCCTTTTCCGGCTGATTCACATCGGCGCCTTCCTTGATCAGCTGCCGCACCTGCTCGGGATCAAGAAATGGCGCATCCAGCACGTCTGCCCAGGAGCGGGGCAACCTGTTATCCGGCCCGACTCTCTTTGTCGCCGCCGGTTTTTCCCACAAGGCAAGCCTGCCATGGTTGTGCAAGCGGATGCCGTTGCCATTTTTTCCCAGCACAATCCCTTTGCCTGCCGGCACCCTGAATGACTGCCTTCCGGCACTGAGGTGAAGCACAGAATCAGCCTGGTCAACACTCCATTTCAAATCATGACGAAACGCCTTTCCGAACACAGCTTCCGGCCGGGGAAGACGCTTCGCCGCCAGAAAAACATCACAGGAACCCCTGCTTCGAAGCAATACGATTCTGTTGATTTCCTCGCTCTGCGTCAGGCCTGTTTCGATATGCATGCGCTTCTCCGGCGCTATGGCTCCGCGCACCTGATCGCCAAGATGTTTCGGGATAAACACTTCCCGATCTTGCAATCGCACACCGTGACATGACGCAAGCAAGCCGCCCGTTTCAAGTTCACCAACTTCAATGACCACGGCAGCCGGGACGCGGGCCAGAGCGAAAACAGGGAACAGCAGGGCCAAAGGCGCCATCGACATAGCCGCCCGAACCGAATGCAAGGTGCGAAATGCTAGTCGCACTTCAGCACTCCGAACGATTTTCCAGCATCCAGTTTCGCCGCCAGGATCTTTGCATCCGCCGGCAACTCAAGCGAATCGCTGTAACGGGCGCTGTCACCGGCAGCAAGCGCAATTTCTTCAGGCGGCCTTCCCGGGTGCGCGCCAATGACTTGATTGTCAGCTAATATCCACGTCACCGTGCCAACCGAAGGTTCCGGCATGGTCACCGCATGACTATCCAGGTTTTTCACAGTGACAATGGCTTCTACAACACCTTCCGACAATTGCCGGGTTGTCAGTGCGCAAGAGAGCGGAGTTGTTGTTTCGACATTTGCTTTCGGGTTCCGGATCGCATCCATCTGATCCACCGTTTCACCGAGGCGATCCATCAATGTCTGATAGGGAATGTTCAGTTTTTCATCGCTGAATGTGACCAGCTTGCCGTGCAATTCCCATTCGCCCCAGTGGTTATCGAGATATTCATACACGCGATTCAGCGCTTCCATAACCAGATGCCGGGCCTCAAAATCAGCTTCCATCTGTTCGGGCCTGAGCCCGGCAACCACTTTGGCGACCCTTGCCTGCGCCGCACCCCTGCCAAGGCCCATATCCTCCAGCATGCGCACCAGCGATACGCTTAAATCGCGATGCATGAATGCCATCGCGGCAGCAAACCGGGAGGCCTCTTCAACCTCCTCAATGCGCCTGAGCAGCACCTGCCTCGAATCAATGCCCATCGGTCCCTGATACAAATATGGAATCACCTTCGCCATTACCCTGGTTCCTGTCGCGAATCGCTCTTTCCGCTGCGCCTCAAATAACTGCATGGCTCCGTCAATGGACTGTTCCACCTCGGCCTGTTTGCCGGGTTCGCCAGCATAACCCGTGTTTGCCGGCAATCCGGTCATCACCAATAATGAAGCAATGAAAGCGATATATCTCATCTCAAATATAAAGCGCATTTCGAGATGATATATCGATTCATTCTGCATCGTCCATAACAAACAGGGATAAATACCAGCAAGCCGGCGCCCTGCCCGTAATCAACAACCCTTCAACCTATATTCCTCAGTTGGAAGTGCGTGCAGGGTGTAAGATATGAATTTGAAGGGCGTAACGGAAAAAATCGCCGTCACCTTGCTGGTGATAAGAGTTTTTTCCGTTTAGCAAAGCGAATCAAGAGCTTGCGCCATGTGGGTGCTTCCAACTGAGGAATATAGGTTCAAAGGAGAGGAATTCAAAGGCCAGCAGTGCATTTGAACACTGATCCGCCCAGGCGACATCTTTCGGCCATGGGCGTCCGGCTTCGAACCGGGTTGCGAACAAGGCGCTGCCGCCAATCAGCCCGGTCCAGAAACCCGGCGCAGCTAGTGCAGCAGCGCCTGTACATGATATGCGCCTTACTGACACGCCACATTCCCTCATCCGGTCATCACGAACGGAATCGCCCGAAAAACCAGTCCGAACATGCGCACTCGGCGCTGCAATGAGGGCCAAGTGGAAGCTCAGGAATTGCTCCCGACAAATTCATCACAAATCAGGCAAATCACTTCAGGGCAATATGGCCATTCTCTGCTCCTGATGCAGGCGACAAAATGAATCCACGATCCACTTCAGGGCTGAGTAAGCCGGCTTTCAAAGAGAGCGCTGATCAACCAAAGCTTTTCCAGGAAATTCGACAGCTGCATTCGAAGCAGACTGCCCTGCTCACATCATCTCCTGCGGATCAACATCCACCCGCCGTCGCACGCCGGACGGAATCTTCATCTCGGCCAGAATCGGCTCCAGCTTCCATGGCAAAGTCCGGCGCGAAGGGTCGCGCAATAACACCTCAAAACGGTACCGCCCCGCCACCCGCTCCATGCAGCATGGCATGGACTCGCTGACCGCAACGCCGCCCAGGCCCGAACAGTGATCGGCAAACTCCCTTGCGGCCCGACTGGCCCGCTCCGCCTTTCCGGCTGAAAACACCACCCGCACCCAGCGGGCGAAGGGCGGGTATTGCAACGCCTCTCGCAGATGCAACTCTTCACCGAGAACCGCTTGCGCATGGGCTTCATCAATGCGGGTAAGCCAGGGCGCATCCGGCATGCGCGTCTGAATCAGCACCCGGCCCGGCTTCTCCCCGCGCCCGGCCCGCCCGGTGATCTGAATCATCTGCTGCCACCAGCGCTCGGCGGCGCGGAAGTCGGGCAGGTTCACGCCAAGATCGGCATTGATCACGCCGACCAGCGTTACATTGGGAAAGTCATGCCCTTTCACCAGCATCTG
>CAYTFI010000038.1:0-13796 GCA_964437065.1 uncultured Zetaproteobacteria bacterium
CCGTGCGCCGTGCCTTCCGGCGGCGAATCCGGCGCCTCGCCCCTGACCGCCCCGGCAAGGAAACGCCCCGCCATCAGGCCCGTGGCAGCCGACTCCACATAACCCTCCACGCCGGTGATCTGGCCGGCGAAAAAGATGCGCGGATCGCGCTTTAGCCGCAGCGTTTTGTCCAGCAGCGCCGGAGATTTAATAAAGGCGTTGCGATGCAGCGAGCCAAGCCGAAAGAACTCCGCCTTCTCCAGCCCCGGAATCATGCGAAATACCCGTTTCTGTTCGCCATAGGTCATCTTGGTCTGAAAGCCCACCATGTTCAGCAGGCTGCCCATGCGGTTGTCGCGCCGAAGTTGCACAACTGCATAAGCCTTCTCGCCTGTTTCAGGATGATCCAGCCCTACCGGCTTCATCGGCCCGAAGCGCGGCGTATCCTCACCGCGCCCGGCCATCTCCTCAATGGGCATGCAGCCTTCGAAAAAGGGAATGTCCTCAAACGCCTTAAACGCCACTTTTTCGGCATCAATCATCGCCTGGATCAAAGCCTTGTAGCGGGCTTCATCCATCGGGCAATTGAGATAATCGCCAGCCTCCCCGTCCCCGACATTCTTATCATAGCGGTTTTTCCAGTAGGCAATATTCATATTGATCGATTCAGCATCAATCACCGGCGCAATAGCATCAAAAAAGCTCAACTGCCGCTCACCCGTCAGTTTGCCGATTTGCTTATACAGGGCGTCAGAGGTCAGAGGGCCGGAGGCAATCAGCACGAGTCCGGTTGCAGGGATTTCAGTCACCTCGCCGGCGACAAACTCAATCAGGGGCTCGGCCCTGAGCCGGGCTGTAACCAACTCGGAGAACTGCTCCCGATCCACCGCCAGCGCCGTGCCGGCGGGAATTCTCGCCGCATCGGCGCAAGACATAATCAGCGAGTCCATTCGGCGCATCTCTTCATGCAGCAGCCCCACGGCATTTTCCAGATGGTCGGCGCGCAGGGTGTTAGAGCAAACAAGCTCGGCGCAATGGCCAGTCCTGTGCGCCGGCGTCATCGTTGCCGGTCGCATTTCATGCAGACGCACGCCAACGCCGCGCCGGGCCAGTTGCCATGCCGCCTCCGAGCCGGCCAGACCGGCGCCGATAATCGTTACGGCAGGGCTCTCGCCAAACGCTCTGATATCAACATCATGCATGCGGCAACGCTAATGCCGGATAATGATTCAACAAGGCGCGCATTGTCGGTTAACCTCAAATATTTGCCACAGGCGCATCTTGTTGTTTAGGGTTTGTAGCGATAATTTCTTAGTCTCAAGGAGGGTTGATCAGATATGACAGCTATGAATATTACAGAAAAAATATTACTGAACCATCTGGTGGACGGCGATACATTGCCGGAAGCAGGAACCGTGATCAGAATAAAAATTGACGAGGCCTTCACCCAGGATGCAACCGGAACCATGTGCATGTTGCAGCTTGAGGCCATGGGCGTTGACCGGGTCAAGCCGTTATCAGTGAATTTTGTCGATCACAGCATGATACAGGCCGGCTTCAGAAACCCGGATGACCATGCCTATCTGAAAAGCGTGGCGGCGAAGCTGGGCATCATCTACTCGCCGCCGGGGACCGGCATCTGCCACTTCCTCAATATCGAGAATTTTGTCAAGCCGGGCATGACCGGCCTTGGCGCCGACAGCCATACGGTGAATGCAGGCGGCATGGGCGCCGTTTATTTTGGCGCCGGCGGTTATGATATTGCCCTGGCCATGGCCACCGGCGAATACAGCCTTCCCATGCCGAAGGTGGTGAGGGTGAATCTTGGCGGTGCGCTCAGAAACGGAGTCATGGCGATGGATGTTATTCTGAAGATGCTTGATATTGTCGGCGTCAAGGGCGGCAAGGGCATCATCTTTGAATATGCAGGCGAGGGCGTTGCCAGCTTAAGCCTGACGGAACGGGCGACGATCACCAATATGGGTGCGGAAATGGGCGCCACGACCTCCATTTTCCCGAGTGATGAGCGCACGCGCGAATATCTTGAGAGCCGGGAGCGCGGCGGCGATTATCAGGAACTGTCCGCCGACGAAGGCGCGCAGTATGAGCGCACCATTGATATCAATCTCTCCGAACTGGAGCCATCCATTGCAATTTATCCGTCTCCGGGCAATGTCGAATCCATTGCCAGCCGCGTCGGCACTAAAATTCATCAGGTGTGCGTGGGCAGTTGCACCAACAGCTCCTATGAAAATATCGCATCCTTTGCTGAAATCCTCCGGGGCAAGCGCGTGGTCGTGGATACGCTGCTCTATCCCGGCTCAAGGGCTGTGGCCATCCAACTGGCCGAGGCCGGCTACATCACCTCGCTATTTGAGTCCGGCGTGCGGGTGATGGAAAATGGCTGCGGCGCCTGTATTGGTCAGGGCGGCTCGCCTGTAAGCAAGGGCGTCACCCTGCGCACCTTTAACCGCAATTTCCCCAAACGTACGGGCACCAATGACGCCGAGGCGCATCTGGTCAGCCCGATGGTGGCGGCCGCCAGCGCCCTAACCGGTGAAATTACTTTGCCGCCGATGGATAAGTCTGTTGAATTCAAGCATCAGAAACAGGTGATTGACACAGCTTCCTTCATCATGCCGCCGTCGGCAGAAGAGGCTGCCGGAGTCGAGGTGATTCGCGGCCCCAATATTATGAAGCTGCCGGATGCCGAGGCCTTGCCGGATACATTATCCGGTGAAGTCATGCTCAAGCTGGAAGATAATATCAGCACCGACGATATCCAGCCTGCCGGCGCCTTTTTGCCGCTGCGCTCGAATGTCAAAGAGTATGCCATGCAGGCCACCTTCAGGTTGGTGGATGATACATTCGCCGAGCGCTGCGTAGCCGCCAGAGACGCCGGAATTCACGGCTTTATTGTGGCGCGCGAGAACTACGGTCAGGGCAGTTCGCGCGAGCATGCGGCGCTGTGTCCGAGATGGCTGGGCATCAGGGCTGTGATCGTGGCCCAGTTCGCTCGCATCCACGTAGCCAATCTGGTTAATTTCGGCATTGTGCCGTTGACCTTCACCAATGTTGAGGATTACGAGAAGATTGCTCAGGGCGATTCAATCTCCATTGATGTTTCAAACCTGGAAGGCGATCTTTTCATTGATGCCGACGGGCAGAAGATTCCGGTTACGCCGGCATTCGAGCCCAAGGACGTGCCTGTTCTGAAGGCTGGCGGGGCATTGCCCTTTTTCAATCAGACGCATTGACGCCTGAAGCGCAGGAGGTTCATTGGTGGACTTCCTGCGTATCAATGTCATAGGCTGGCGGAACTGAACAAACATATCGGGATGACTTCGTGAAAGGTCGTCATTGCACCCATGGACGGACTTTTTACTGTTTCATCATCCTGGAAGCCTCGGTTGGGAGCGCGTGCAGAGCTTGCGCCATGCGGGTGCTGCCAACTGAGGATTCCAGGATCATATCTTGAATCTTGAAGGGGATAAAAATGGCTTTGAATTTTACGGCTGATGAAGTTTTTGAAATGGCTGAACATCTGGAGGTTCACGGCGCCGAGTTTTATAATGCGGCGGCTGAATCTGTCGATGATAAGAAACTGAAAGATCTTTTTTATGCGCTGGCCGAATGGGAGATTAAGCATAAAGAGCTTTTCGCAAGCCTGCGAGAGAATCTGTCGGCGCATGAACAGACTCAAATCACCTTTGACCCGAACAAGGAAACAACCCGTTATCTGAAGTCGCTGGTCGATGGCATGGTCTCTTTTGAGCATACGCTCAAGGCAGATTCGCCTAAGGAAATTTTGAAGGCCGCCATTGAATCCGAAAAAGATTCTGTCACCTTTTATTCCGCCATGCGAGATGCGGTGCCTGAAGCATTCGGAAGAAGTAAAATTAACGATATTATCGATGAAGAAGCGGCGCATGTCAGAATTCTCGGCAATCAACTTGGCAAACTGCTCGGCAGGGCGAAAAGCGTGGATATCGACACTAAAACGCAGCGGAAACAGGATAAAAAGGAGCTTAAAAAGGTAAAGAAGGCTGCCGCCAAAAGAAAAATCGAATGCGTCGGCGAGGCGAACGAAGAGTACTATCATGAACACAGTAAATTCAAGCAATCTGTTGAACATGAAACAGTTGAAGCATGGGGTGAAGACGGCGTGAATTACCAGTCAATCATTATTGAAGAGGAAGATATCTGACCGGATTTTAGCCGTTCAGTTCGTCCCTGTCTGCGTGCAGCGCACGGGCAGGCGATTGACGCTTATCAATTATATCTCATGCAGTTTGTAGAAAAATTTTACCGCTAACGCGCATGGATTTGTCCGCCCCATGATTATGATTCATATCATGAGGCCAATTGCAAAACTCATGAGCAGCAACCGGTGGCCCTGCTCTGGCCTGTTTCCCGGTTGGAATTTGATTCGGGGCATTCTGCCTTTTTGTCAATCCATGGGATCACCATGCGCGTTAGCCGCTTCCCAGCGGATGGTTGCGGTTGACCACATCATGCAGCCTTGCCCTGCTGACATGGGTATAGATTTCAGTCGTGGTGATATTGGCGTGTCCCAACAGCATCTGCACAGACCGTAAATCCGCGCCGTGGTTAAGCAGGTGCGTGGCAAATGCGTGTCGCAGCGTATGCGGCGACGGCAGCGGCGTGATCCCGGCCAGCGTCGCATAATGTCTGATACGCAGCCAGAAATTCTGCCGGCTCATGGCCTTGCCGGCGCGACCGGCGAACAGAAACGGCCCGGCAGGCTTTGCCGGCCGCGCCATTTGCCATTTCTGCAACCAGCGCCCCGCCTCTTCGCCGAACGGAATCAGGCGCTCCTTGTTGCCCTTGCCGATCACGCGCAACAAGCCTGCAGCCATATCAATATGTCCCATCGTTAAACTGACCAGTTCGGACACCCGCAGTCCGGTTGCATATAACAGCTCAAGCATGCAGCGGTCGCGCAGGCCTGTCGGGGTTGTCGTGTCGGGCGCGGCAAGCAGCGCTTCCACGTCATGCTCGCTCATAGTGTCGGGCAGGGGGCGGCTTTTGCGTAGCCTGGGCAGATGACGGGCGGGGTGGTCTTCCCGTTCGCCCTGATCCTGTAGATATGAAAACCATGTTGAAAGGGCGCTGCGTCGCCGCTGAATAGTGCTTTTCTTAAGCCCCGATCGGCCAAGCGAGCCGAGATATTTCAACACCAGTTCGCTATCCGCAGATTTCAGGCTTGAACCTCTGCGGTGAAAAAAGGCCTCTGCATGCAGCAGGTCAGTGCGATAAGACTCGGTTGTTCCGGGCGACCAGCCGCGCAGCATGGCCAGCCGCTGCAATATGCCGGAAATCTCTTCTTCGGCAGACGCATCGTTGCTTAACACGGATAGAATCCCCATTTCAGGCCGCCATCGTCATGGCAGGCAATCAACATATTTATCATAGCGGGATGATCGCGCCGAAATGTATTTTGCCAAGCGCTTTGTATTCACCATATTACTGTGGCTGTTCCGATTGCTTCTGATTTGTTCGAGTTCAAGGAGAACGCGCGCAGTTTTTGCCGGCTTTTTATTTGGCAAAGCAAATCACAAATAGGCAGGAGAGCCGTTTGGACGAGCTTTAGCTCGCCTGCAGGGTGAGGGGCATTATGCCCTGAATCAAGAGCTTGCGCCATGTGGGCGCTGCCAACTGAGGTTTCCATGTTTATTAGAAACAGCTCATAAAAGCATGCTGAAACACAGGGTTTGCTGCGGGCGAAGCATCACGACAGAGCGGCTTTTCTTTGGCTATACGACTTGAGAGAGTTTCACTATACTCCGCCGCTATGGGAGAGATCACGCTTATTCTGTTGTCCGCCGTTCTGGTCAACAACTTCGTATTAACCAAGTTTCTCGGCATTTGTCCCTTTCTTGGCACATCGGCCAAGGTTGAGACGGCCATTGGCATGTCGTTCGCCGTCATGTTCGTCATGACGCTGGCCTCGACGGCCTCATGGCTGGTGCAGGAATATGTGCTGATCCCGTTAGATTTGTTATACCTGCAAACGATTTTCTTTATTCTGATTATTGCCACGCTGGTGCAGTTCATCGAAATGATGATCCATAAAACCAGTCCGGTGCTGTATCAGGCGCTGGGCATTTTTCTGCCGCTGATCACAACCAACTGCGCTGTGCTCGGTGTTGCGATTCTCAATGTGCAGCAGGATCAGACATTCCTGGCCTCCGCCTTGTACGGCCTTGGCGCAGCGATGGGATTCGCTCTGGCGCTGATTCTGTTTGCCGGCATGAGAGAGCGCACCGAAAGATCTCCTGCGCCGGAACTGTTCAAGGGCTCGCCTCTGGCTTTAATTACGGCCGGCATGATGAGTCTGGCATTTATGGGCTTCTCCGGCCTCGTTAAGATCTGATCGCCATGTCTCAACTGGTATATGCACTGTCAAGTCTGGGCGCTTTGGCGCTGTTTGCAGGCGTGGTGCTGGCTATGGCGCAAAAGCTGTTCCACGTCGAGGGTGACCCGATGGCCGAAAAAATTGACTCGCTGCTGCCGCAGACGCAGTGCGGCCAGTGCGGCTTTCCCGGTTGCAAGCCGTATGCTGAAGCGGTTGTCAGCGGCGCAGCCGAGGTGAATAGCTGCGTTCCGGGCGGCGAACGGATCATGTTGCAGATCGCCGATCTGATGGGCGTGGAGCCAAAAGCTGTTGCAGAGGAGGCCTCAGGGCCCATGCAGGCCTACATTCGCGAGGATGAGTGCATTGGTTGCATGTTATGCATCAAGGCCTGTCCGGTGGATGGCATTATCGGCGGCCCCAAACAGTATCATACGATCATTTCCGACTACTGCACCGGCTGCGAGCTTTGCACAGACCCCTGTCCGGTTGACTGCATTGAAATGCAGGAAAAGCCGAAATTGATTGAGCAGTGGTCATGGCCGTTTCCTGCAAAGAGGCATGAGGATGCAGTTCATGGAACGCCGGATTCTCATGCCGACCGTTGCTGAGCTGAACTGGCATTTATGAATCATGCAGGTTAAATCATGAGCATTAAAAGCATGGCCCGGAAGCTGGGATTGACTGCGCAAGGCTTCGTTGGCGGCGTTCATCCGCCGGAAAACAAGTTAACTGCTGCCATGGCGATAGAGGATAGCGCGCTGCCGCCTGTCTATGTTCTGCCGATGAAACAGCATATTGGCGAGAGATGTTCGCCGCTGATCGCAGTAGGCGATCATGTGTTGCGCGGGCAGAAAATTGCAAAATCGGAAGGCTATGTATCCGTGCCGATTCATGCGCCGACATCCGGGCAGGTGGTGAATATCGAAAATCGCCGTGTTCCGCATCCGTCCGGCATGGGCATGCCAAGCATCGTGATCGAGGCTGACGGCGAAGACCGAAGGGATGACAGCCTGGAGCCCATCGCCAACTGGAGCGATACAGAGCCCGCCCTGCTGCGCGAAAGGGCGCGCAAATGCGGCCTGGCAGGCCTTGGCGGCGCTGTCTTTCCAACCTTTATCAAACTGGTGCGGGACAAGCGTTTTCCGATTGAAACAGTAATTATCAATGGCGTCGAGTGCGAACCATGGCTGACCAATGATCATTGTCTGATGCTTGAGCATACGGAAGAAATCATTGTCGGCATATCCATTATTATGCATATGGTGGGCGCCGCATCCGCGATCATTGCCATTGAGGATAACAAGCCCGATGCGGCATTGGCGATGCAGGAGGCGCTGGCCAAAGGCTCCGTGCCCGGCGATGTGCGCGTGCAGGTTCTTCCCGTGCGCTATCCGCAAGGCAGCGAGAAGCAGCTGATTTGCGCCTTGACCGGAAAAGAGGTGCCGGCCGGAGGGTTGCCGGCGCAAATCGGCGTGTTGTGCCAGAATGTCGGCACCGTCAAGGCCCTGCATGACGCTGTGGTTCTGGGGCAGCCGTTGACAGAAAGGATTGTGACCGTCAGTGGCGACGCCATGCCCAGACCCGGCAATATAAGGGTTCGTCTCGGCGTTCCGATGCGCCATATCTTTCATCAGCACGGCCTCGACGATTTTGACGACGTGCGCATCCTGCTCGGAGGCCCGATGATGGGCGAGCGCCTGCCGCACCCGGATGTGCCGATTATTAAATCATCCACCGGGCTGTTGGCCATGCGTAAAGAAACCTTTTTTCAGGGACATCTGGCGGAACAGCCCTGTATTCGTTGCGGCCACTGCGGTCAGGTATGTCCGACGAATCTGGTGCCCAATATGCTGGCGGATTTCTGTCGCAGCGATCAATTTGACAAGGCGGCGGATTTTCAGCTGTTTGATTGCATTGAGTGCGGCTGTTGCAGCTATGTATGTCCGGCCAATGTACCGCTGGTGCGCTATTTCCGCTATGGCAAGGGACAGCTTGCGCAACAGCGCCGGGAGAATGAATTTGCCGAGGCGTCGCGCGCACGCTCCGCCGCCCGCGAGGCCAGACTGGAGCGGGAGGCGGCGGAGAAGGCGGCCCGGCGGGCCAAGGGACGCACGCGACCGGCGGGACGGGCAGGGGCCGGAAAAAGGTCTGCCAAAGGGGCCGCCGATAAAGAAGGCGCAGTGAAACAACAGCCGGTCAAAGAGGCGCAGGCCGTGGCTAAAAAGCCCGCAGAAAAGCAAGTCGTCGCCAGCGCAGATGACTGCGCTGTCAGGCAGGATAAGGCGAAATCTGTAGCGCCGGAGAAGGAAGAGATGAACACGAGCGGGGAAAAGGCCGCTGCGCCGGCGCAAACGGAGGGCGATTCCTGATGCCCGCCCTCATGCTAAGCTCGCCGCATGTGCATTCCGGCGATTCCATTCGCCTCACCATGTTCAGGGTGATTATTGCTCTGGCGCCGGCGGCGATGGTCAGCGTTTATCTGTTTGGCTGGCTGGCGTTGCTGCTGATTGTCATCTGCATGCTGAGTTGCCTGCTCACCGAGGCGGTTTGTCTGAAGCTGATGGGACGATCCCTGACGACCCTGCTGGATAATTCAGCAGCGCTGACCGGCCTGTTTCTGGCCCTGACCCTGCCGGCTGCAACGCCATGGTGGATGAGCATTATCGGCAGCGTGTTTGCCATTGTGCTGGGCAAGCAGGTCTATGGCGGACTGGGCTACAATATTTTTAACCCGGCGCTGGCGGCAAGGGTGATTCTGCTGATCTCATTTCCGTTGAGCATGACTTCATGGTTGACGCCCATGCATGCCGGAACGGCGGCGATTGATCTGTATGACTTCTCTTCCTGCCTGTCATTCTTCTTTTACGGGCCCGGATCGCTGGGTCTGGGGCTGGATGCTGTCACCATGGCCAGTCCGCTGGGCCATGTCAAAACAGAATGGGCGCAGGGAATTCCCGTAGCTCAGGCGCTGGAGGCGTATCACTACAATTATCTGGATGCGTTCCTTGGCCTTGAGGCAGGCAGCATCGGCGAGACCAGCGCCCTCGCCTTGCTGATTGGCGGCATCTATCTGCTGGCTCGGAATACGATCAGCTGGCATATCCCGTTTTCATATATTGGCACTGTGGCGCTGTTGGCGGCCGTGTTTAATATTGCCGAGCCGGCTCAGTTCGCCTCTCCGGCATTTCATCTGTTTGCCGGCGGTCTGATGCTGTGCGCCTTTTTCATGGCCACCGATCCGGTTTCCTCTCCGGTGACGCCGATGGGTCAGATTGTCTTTGGCGTTGGTTGCGGCATTCTGACATGGTGCATACGCACCTTCGGCGGTTTTCCGGAAGGGGCGATGTTCGCCGTGCTGCTGATGAACTGCGCCGCCCCGCTGATTGATCACTATTGCAGGCCGCGCGTTTACGGGCATCAGAAATAATGAAAGTCGATAAGGAACAGTGGCAGATGGTGATTGCGCTTGTGCTGGTGGCCGTAATTGCCGCCGGGCTGCTTGGCGTCACCGACATATTCACCCGCGAACCCATTGCCCGGGCGCAGAGAGAGGCGCTGCGCAAGGCCTTGCAACAGGTGTTGCCGGAACATGCAAACGACGCGCAGGCGGAGATGATAAGTCTGGGCGCGGGTGATGATGCGGTGCTGATTTATCCCGCCAGGGATGCGCAGAAGGCATTGAACGGCCTGGCCTGGGAGGTGGTTGCGCCTGATGGATATTCCGGCTCAATCCGTCTGCTGGTCGGCATTCGCCCTGACGGGCGCGTGCAGGCCATTCGCGTGACCTCGCACCGTGAAACGCCGGGGCTTGGCGATGGCATCGCCAAAAATGTCAAATGGCTTGCATCTTTCGTCGGGCGTGGACTGGAAGGGGTGAAGTGGGCGGTAAAAAAAGATGGCGGCGATTTTGATCAGTTTACCGGCGCGACAATTTCTCCACGGGCCGTGGTCAAGGCTGTTAAAGGCGCTTTGCATTTTTATCAGGACAGGCGCCAGCAGATTCTTGCCTCCATCGCCGCGCAGCAGGCCAGATCCGAAGCGTCTGTTTCAGGAGGAACGCAATGAAGAAATCGGCGCTTTTTGTTGAAGGCTTCTGGCATAACAATGCCGTATTCGCCCAGTTGCTGGGCCTGTGTCCGACGCTGGGCGTGACCACCTCGGCGGAAAACGGTTTCTGGATGGGCGTCGCATCGCTGGCAGTGCTGATCGGCTCGAATCTGGTTGTATCGCTGGTTCGGAATGTGATTCCAAAGAACGTCAGGATTCCGGCCTACATCACCATTATCGCCTCATTCGTGACGCTGGTGGACATGGGCATGAATGCGTGGATGCATGATATGTATCTGGTGCTGGGCCTGTTTATTCCGCTGATTGTGGTCAATTGCGCCATTCTTGGCCGCGCCGAGGCCTTTGCCAGCAGGAATTCAATGCTTGATTCGCTCATTGACGCACTGGCTGTCGGTATGGGTTTTACGTTTACGCTGGTGGTTCTGGGCGGCATGCGCGAACTGCTTGGTCAGGGCGCGCTGTTCGGCTGGTCGGCGTTTGGCGACGGCTACCCTGACGTGCTGATGTTTATTTTGCCGCCGGGCGCATTTATTGTCCTTGGCTTTATTCTGGCGGGCGTGAACATGATTAATAACACTATGAAGGCCCGCGCAGAGGCGCGACCCGTTGCTCCCGCCGTTGAGGAGAAACCAGCAGTCGCCGAAGCCGGTTAAACAACAGATGATTGAAACGCCGCGGTTGCGGAACCTGAGCATTTTCGCGCAGCAGGAGAACGCTGCTGCAACAAGTGAAGAGTAACTGATGCCATATCTGCATGTGCATACTAATGTTGAAGTGGCCGACAAGGCCGCATTTCTGGCCCGCTGTTCGGCTGAGACGGCCGCCGCGCTGGGCAAGGCTGAATCCTATGTGATGGTCGAGCTTTCCGACAACAGGCCCATGATGTTCGCCGCATCGCAAGCGCCGCTGGCCTTTCTGGAATTAAAAAGTCTGGGCCTGACAAGCAGTCAGACGGCTGATTTATCGGCCGCCCTGTGCGCTCTGATGCGGCAGCAACTGGCGGTCAGTGCGGATCGCATCTATATAGAATTTGCCGCCCCCGAGCGCGCCATGTTTGGCTGGAACGGAGGAACGTTTTAGTGGCTGTGAGGGAAATCCTTATTCACCCCGATGAGCGACTGCGCAAGGTGGCAAAGCCGGTGCGCTTTCCAATTGACGAAGAAGTAAAGCAACTGGTGCAGGATATGGCTGACACCATGTACGATGCGCCCGGCGTAGGTCTGGCTGCGCCCCAGATCGGCGCGTCACTGCGCGTGGCGATCACCGACACGGTCTGGCGTGGCGAGGAAGTGCGTCACAAGATCGGCACGGAGGGCGAAGTTCGCGATCTGAAGGTGTGGATCAACCCCGAATTTCTGTGGAAAAGCAAAGAGATGGAGACATGCGAAGAGGGGTGCCTTTCGGTGCCGGAAACCTATGCCGATATCTCGCGCCCGGCAGCAGTTCGCATGCGCTGGTTTGACCTGGACGGGGCTCGGCATGAAGCCGACTGTGATGGCTTTCTGGCCGTAGCCTTGCAACATGAATTCGATCACCTTGATGGCAAGCTGTTTATTGATCACCTGTCCCCCCTCAAACGCAATATGATTACCAGGAAGATGAAAAAGCTTTATAAGAAACAGTCGTGATTACAGAAGATAGCAAAGGCTTTGCGGCATTCATGAATAATCCGGACTGACTATGAAAGGTGTTATGATGAGAATCACATCGAAGGGTCAGGTGACGATCCCCAAAGATATGTGTGATCGTTATGGTTTTCAGCCGGGGGCTGAAGTTGAGTTTGTCGCCGAAGGTGATGCCCTGCGGCTGGTACATTCCCCAGCATCCCGGCGAGGCAAAAAACCGGTTAAAAAATGAGCGGTATGGCAACCACCAGCATAAGCACCGATGAAATCATGGCGCTTACGCGAGTGTAATTCATTGAGTAATTTTCTTGCTGGCAAAGCTTTCCTTACTTATCGTCGTCGCGGCGGCACGAAAACATCAGTATTACCGGATTTTTATATTGGAGCGCATGCCGCTGTTTCCGATCTGACTTTGCTGACGCGCGATATCGCCCATTACCGAACTGCATATCCAAAACTTGAGTTGATTTCCCCAAATAATTGTTAATGACAATTGTAGGGGGGTGAAGAGCGAAACAGGTCCAGGCACCATTATTCCTTGAAGATTTGACCTTGATAGAAAATTAGAAAATTTCAGCTATCATCAGGATTTTCCAAGAGGGCATTTACATGCTGTTAGATAACGAAAACGAAAATTTGAAAGTCCATGAATGGATTTCAAAATATACTGAAGAAGGTAAATTCGACATCGTTACCGGCTATTTTACAGTCGGCGCCCTCGCTTATCTGTCACAACAAGTGAATGACAAGATTACACAATTTAATTTTATCCTTGGCGATATTGTCAATTCTGAAATAGACACAAACAGGGCCATCGACCTGTTAAATGAAAATATAACAATAGAAGCTTCGTTCAAACTCAACAGACTGGCCAGAGAGGCGGTAACTTTTCTGCAACAGGAAAAAGTTAAGGCAAAAACTTTAGAACCGAATTTTTGCCATGCCAAGGTCTATCTTTTCACACCACAAAAAAATGACGACAGGGAAAACTATTTTATCTCTGGAAGCTCAAATCTGACAGAGCCGGGAATCGGCCTGAAAGTCACCAACAATATTGAATTAAATATTGCCGAGACAGGAAATAACAATCAATACAAAGAACTCATTCAGTGGTTCGATGATCTCTGGCTAAAACCGCAGGCGCATAAGAATAAAACGTTATTCGATATAAATGGAAAGAAGTACACGAAGCCATTCAAGGAATATTTAATTGAAGAGATTGAAAAGATATTTATCGAGTACAGCCCGAAAGAGCTGTATTACAAGGTTCTCTTTGAACTGTTCGGCAGTCAGGTATTGACTGATCAGGACAACCCGGAATTTAACAGGCAAGTAGGCAGGCTTGAGAATACGGTCGTCTATCAAGCCCTTTATCATTTTCAGCAGAAAGGTGTTTTAAGCCTTATCAAGATGTTGCAAAAGTACAATGGCGCAATTCTGGCTGACGCAGTCGGTTTAGGTAAAACATGGAGCGCGCTTGCCGTGATGAAATTTTTCCAGCTTCAGGGGCGGGAAATAGTGTTGCTGTGTCCAAAAAAGCTTCAGCACAACTGGCATCATTATCTTAAACACCAGAATTCAAAATTTGAAAGAGATCAATTTGAATTCTTTATTCGGTTTCATACGGATATGCAGATAGAGCGGATGGAAAAATACATGGATCGCTCGGATAAACTGTTTGCAAATGATAAACCGAAGCTCATTGTGATTGATGAAAGCCATAATTTAAGAAATGACAAATCAAA
>CAYTFI010000039.1:0-13662 GCA_964437065.1 uncultured Zetaproteobacteria bacterium
TTTGACGCCTCGTCGCTGAGCATCAGCTTTACGGTTCCGGCGGATGTTTATTCGGTCAGCCTCGATCTGGTGTTCGCTTCCAACGAGGCCATTGGCGGCGCTCTGCCCGATGCTGCGGTTATTATGGTTGACGGCGTAAATGCAAGATTCGCCAATGGTCAGATGATTTCAAACCAGAATCCGGGACTGCTGTTCGCCACGCCGGGGGATGTGTTTTTCGGCTTCACCAATGTTTCGCAGTTGCAAACCTACTATGGCCTGCTTAATCCGGCGCTAACCACGCACACGATCACAATAGCCATTGCCGATAACGCGGATCATCTGATTGATTCAGCATTAATCGTCTCCAATATGCAGACATCGACCATCAATCAGACAGGCCGCATTGGCGTTGCTGATATCTTTCCGCCTGTCATCCAGATTTCCGCGCTGGCCCCGGTTGAGGCGACAGGGCCGTTGACCTTCGTCAATCTGGGCGCGCCGATTGTAACCGATAATGTGGATATGAATCTCAGGGCGACGCCTGCCCCGCTGCTCACATCTTATCCTGTTGGCAATACTGTAATCACCTGGACGGCCACCGATGCGGCGGGCAATGTCGGAACGGCGACGCAGACCGTGGTCATTACTGACACCACGGCGCCCGCCTTCACCGTATTTCCGGTCAATGACACCTATGCCGCCGCAATCAATGCTGCGGGAACGCCTGCGGCAGACCCTGTCGTCGCCGCCTGGCTGGCATCTGCGCAAGCCACTGATCTTGCCAGTGTTCCCGTCATCACCCACAATGCCCCGGCGACATTGCCGCTGGGCGCCAATCTTGTAACATTTACAGCCACGGATGCTGCCGGATTGACGGATGTTTACAGCTCAACCATCTGGATTACCGATCAAACGCCGCCGGTGATTACGCCGCCGGCCAATATAGCCGTGGTCGCCGCCGCCGGCGCCGTTACGGTTCCGGCGACCCAGGCCGCAATCGTCGCCTTTCTGGCCGGCGCTACGGCCACCGATAACGTCGATGGCGTTTTAGCGCCTGCCGGCATCACCAACAATGGCCCGGCCAGTTATCCGACAGGAACGACAACGGTGACATTCACCGCCGTCGATGCTGCCGGCAATACATCCACGGCCCAGGCCAATGTCGTGGTGACAGCGGTTGGCGGCGCCCAGATTGTCGCCGATTCAGTCGCCGCCAGCCTGGTGAGCGCGCTGGTTCCGATCGACAGTTATGTCACGCCGCTTGCCGGCTCGGCATTATTAACCGCCGGGGCGGGTCAGTCGGGACGGGTCACCAATACCAGCCTTGGCCTGGTCAACGGGCAGCCTGTAAACCTGAACAGGGCCGGCGTATTTCTGAGCACCGGCAATCTGACCGGCAACGGCGGCAATATGGGGCAGCCGGGCGATATCGATGTTTTCAATGCCCTGACGCCTGCCACGCCGGGAACATTTGATGCCGCCGCGTTGAGTTTCAGCTTCACCGTTCCTGCTGATGCGTACTCTGTCAGCTTTGACCTGATTTTTGCTTCAGACGAGGCCATCACGCCCACCCCTGATGCCGCCGTGATTATGGTTGATGGCGTCAATCAGGCCAAATTCGCCAATGGGCAGATTTTATCAAGCGGACAGGCGGGCTTTCTCTTTCCCACGCCGGGCAATGTTATTCCCGGATTCGCCAATGTGTCGCTGTTGCAGGGCTTCACCGGCCTGCTTGACCCCTATGCCGCCGGCGGCGTTCATACGATTAAAATAGCCATTGCCGACAATAATGATGCGCTTGTTGATTCCTCCATTCTGGTCTCAAACATGCAAACCTCCAGGGTCACGCAAGCAGGAAGGATCGGCGTAGGAGATGTATTCCCGCCCGTTGTGGTTGCGCCAGCGGATATCATGGGCAGGGAGGCGACCGGGATTACAACCTTTGTCAGGCTTGGCACGCCGACTGTCACTGATAATGTCGATCTGAATCTGCGGGCGACGGCGACGCCGCTCGGGCCTTACCCTGTCGGCTTGACCGTGGTCACCTGGACAACCGCCGATGCGGCGGGCAATGTCGGCGTAGCGACGCAAAATGTAGAGATTGTTGACACCAGCCCGCCAACCATGCTGCCGCTGGCGAATACGACAGTTGCAGCCGTAAATGCCGCCGGCGTCCCCGTAGCAAATGCCGCTGTCGCCGCCTGGCTGGCCTCGGCAAAGGCCACGGACATTGCCAGTATTCCCGTCATCACCAATAACGCGCCGGCGACACTGCCGCTTGGCCCTAATCTTGTAACGTTCACCGCCACGGATGCAGCAGGCCTGACAGACATATACTCGGCAACCATCAATGTCACAGATCAGACTGCCCCGGTGATGGTTGCGCCTGCCAACATTACCATTGTCGCCAAGGCAACCCAGGTTGCGGCCGGCGTTCCTTCCACTGATGCGGCAATTCAGGCCTTCCTGAATGCCGTTTCAGCGACGGACAATGTCGATGGCATTTTGGCGCCGGCCAGCATCGCCAACAACGGCCCGGCAAATTATCCTGTCGGCACGACGACGGTAACCTTCACGGCAACGGATGCGGCGGGCAACGCCTCGCAAGTCCAGGCGAATGTTGTGGTGATGCCATTTGTCGGCGCCGCCGTTGTCGCCGACCTGAATCCCGTCAGTCTGGTGAATACGCTGGTTCCGGCAGGGGGCCAGATCACCCCTGTTCCTGCATCCGGGACAATCGTTGCCGCAGCCAGCCAGGGCGGGCGGGTGATTAATACAAGCTTCGGCCGCGTCAATGCCCAGCCGTTAACACTGAGCAGAAATGGCGTCATGTTATCAACCGGAGATATCAATGGCGCCGGCGGCAATCGCGGCACGGCTGGCGATGCGGATATATTCAACGCAATAAGAACGAATCCGCTGACGCTAACAACCGGCACTCTTGACGCCGCCGCCCTTTCATTCAGCTTTACGGTTTCCCCGGCCAGCGTAACCGCCATCACGTTTGAGCTGATCTTCGCCACCAATGAGCTGATTGGCGGCGCCTTGCCGGATACGGCTGTGATCATGATCGACGGGGTGAATAATGCGGTGTTTAACAACGGACATCTGCTCTCCAACCAGAATGCCCCGGCAGCGCCCGCTCCGGCCTTCCTGTTCCCGACCAATGGCGCAGTCATTTCGGGATTTAGCAATGTTTCACAGGTTCAGACATTTACCGGCCTGCTCGACCCCTATGCCGCCGGCGGCGTTCATACGATCAAAATAGCCATCGCCGACAATAATGATCCCCTGAGCGATTCAGCCATCATTATCGCCAATATGCGGGGCTCGACAATCAACCAGCCCGGGCGCCTGGGTCGCGGCGATGTGTTCCCGCCTGTGATCACCGTGTCGCCGCTTGTGCTGCCGCCGGTTGAGGCCACAGGGCCAACCACGCTCGTCAATCTGGGCGGCGCAACGGTTACGGACAATGTCGATGTTAACCTCAGGGCGACGCCGAATCCGCCCGGGCCGTTCCCTGTTGGCCAGACCGCGGTCATCTGGTCGGCAACCGATGCCGCCGGCAATACCGGCACGGTGACGCAGACGGTGACGATTATTGATACGACTGCCCCCGTGCTCACCATTTTGCCGGCGGCAGTGCCCCCTGTTCCGGCAGTCTCGGCTCTGGGGGCGCCGGTGACCGATCCCGCAATCGCCGCCTGGCTGGCATCTGCCCGGGCCAGCGATGCAGTGGGCGTGGTCGCCATCAATCATAATGCCGCCGCAATGCTGCCGCTGGGGCCAAGCGTGGTGACCTTTACCGCAGTTGATGCGGCAGGAAATGTTTCCGCGCCGGGAACAGCCACCATAAACATCACTGATCAGACTGGGCCGGTGATTACGCCGCCTGCCAATGTCGTGGTAGCGGAAACCAGCGCTGGCGCCGGCGTGCCGGTCACCCATGCTGCAATCCAGGCCTTCCTCAAAGCTGTTACCGCAACAGATAATGTTGATGGCGCGGTGCCATCAGTGCGTATCACCAACAACAGTCCGGCGCTGTTTCCGGCCGGAGCGACGCCGGTGACCTTTACGGCCACTGACCTGGCGGGCAATCAATCCACCGCGCAGGCCAATGTTGTCGTCACCCCGTTCTCCGGCGCCGTGGTGACTGCTGATACGAATGCAACCAACCTGGCGAACGTACTGACCCAATTCGGCCCGATCACGCCATTAACGCCCCTGGTTATTGCCAATGCAGGCCAGACAGGCATTGTAAGCAGCACCAATCTTGGCATTCTGAACGCCCTGCCGCTCGTCCTGCCCGCAGCTCAGTCAGTCATGCTGACCACAGGAAACATTCTGGGCAATGGCAACAATATAGGTCTGCGCGGCGACGCCGATGTGTTTAATGCACTGGTTGCAAACGCCTTCTCCACATCGCTTGGAACCTCGGATGCCGCCTCGCTTACATTCAATTTCACTACAACGGCGCCCTCAATAACCTTTGATCTGATTTTTGCCAGCAATGAAGGCATTGGCGGCGCTATGCCGGATACGGCTGTGATTATGATTGACGGGGTCAATAATGCGGTGTTTAACAACGGGCGCCTGTTGTCGAACCAGAATATCCCCGCCGCGCCGGCGCCGGCCTTCCTGTTCCCCACGCCGGGCAATATTATTTCCGGCTTCACCAATGTGTCCATGCTTCAGACCTTCACCGGCCTGCTTGACCCTTATGCCGCCGGCGGCGTTCATACGATAAAAATCGCCATTGCCGATAACATGGATGCGCTGGTTGATTCGGCCATCATTATTTCGAATATGCAGACATCGTCAGTCACCCAGCCGGGCAGCATTGGCCATGGCGACGCCGTGCCGCCGCTTGTAACCGTCTCGGTTCCGGTGCTGCCGTCTGTTGAGGCGACCGGGGTGACGACGGCCGTCAATCTGAGGCCTCCGACCGTCACGGATAACGTTGATCAGAATTTAAGGGCGACGCCGACGCCGCCGGGGCCATATCCCATGGGCTCAACTGTGATCACGTGGACAGCGACGGATGCCGCCGGCAATGTCGGCACGGCGACGCAGACGGTGACCATTGTGGACACCACCAAGCCGAATCTGGTTGCGCCCGCCAACACTACATTTGCCGCTGTCAGCTTTGCCGGCATACCGGTGACAAATGCAGCTGTTTCCACGCTGCTTAATTCTGTCGTCGCAACGGATGCGGTCGGCGTAGTCAGCCTGACCAATAATGCGCCATCCATTTTCCGCGTGGGAACAACGGTGGTCACCTTTAACGCCAAGGATGCAGCCGGCAATCTCTCTACGGCAAGCACCACCATAACGGTGACGCCCTTCGCCGGCGGCGGTGGCGGCGCGCCCATTGGCGTGGATCAGATTCCGCCTGTTCTGAGATTAAACGGGAATGCCGAGGTGACCGTTTTGCAGGGAGCGGCATATGCCGATGCCGGAGCAACGGCGGCGGACAACTTTGATGGCCCGCTTAACGGGGCGATCATCACGACGAATCCGGTCAATACCGCGCTTGCCGGCAACTATACGGTAACCTACCGCGTCAGTGACGCAGCCGGAAATTCGACCAGCATAGCCAGAACTGTCCATGTCGTGGTTGCGCCGCCGGGCGTGGATGTGTTGCCGCCGGTTGTGACCGCGCCTGCCGATATTCTGGTCGCCGCACTGAATTTCCAGGGGCTGCCAAAAACGCACGCCAGTCTGGCCGCCTTTTTCACAGCTACGGCGACAGATAATGTTGGCCTGGTTGGCGCAGTCGCCAATGATGCGCCCGCGCAACTGCCGGTGGGCAAAACCCTGGTAACCTTTACGGCCAGAGACGCAGCGGGAAACACCGGCAAGGCCACCGCCACTATAACAGTCAGCGGTACAAAGCTGAACCAGGTCGCCGCTGCCGCTGTTGCGGACGTTGATCTTGACGGCATTCCTGACGGCTGGGAAATGGCGACATTTGGTGATTTGATAACGGCCAGCGCCACCACCGACTTTGACGGCGACGGCCTGCTTGACGCGCTGGAAAGAATTCTCGGAACCAATGCCCGGCTTGCCAATTCCAACGCCTCCGGCGGCGCCACTGATCTGAAGGATGTCGTATCGATCATCAATCCGAGCGATTCGGATGGCGACGGCGTTATTGATGCGCTGGAAGATAATGGCAGCGCGCTTGATGCATCCATTGCCACGGGCGTGCCTTCGGCCAACAGGGGAACGACATTCACCATCAATGCGAATGGCAATATTTTGCAATCCGTCGCCGTTGATCCGGTCACAGGCGGCCCTGACAACATTCTGACGGGTTTTGGCATGCTTGCCTATAACGTCAGGACGCTTGCCGGCCAGACGATTACGATCCGAATTGGCTCAAGCCAGCCATTTGGCTCATCAGCGCAGTTCTATAAGGTGGATCAGGCGGGCAACTTTGCCCTGATTCCATCCTCGCAAATTCGTCTGGTGGACGCCAACACCATTGATCTGACCATCACGGATGGAGGTCGCTTTGATCTCGATGGCCTGGCCAATGGCGTGATTGTTGATCCCATCGCGGTTGGCGCGCCGCCGAATGTTGTCGGCGGCTTCACGGGTAGCGGCGGCGGTTGCGTTGTTGCTTCGGGCGCCAACGCTGATCCGTTGTTCCCTGTGCTGGTTTTGCTTGCCTGTCTGATGCTCTGGCGCAGGCGTAGAACCGCTCAGGCTGGCTGATGCCTGCCGGCATCCCGTCCCGCAGAACAGCATTGCCGTGGCCTCGCCGGGGACTTCTTTATACAGGCCTGGGCGGCCTTAGTCTGGGACTGGCGCTGCTGTGGCAAAACGCTTTTGCGCTGCCGGCAAGCAGACCGCAAGGCCTTGTCGTGATGTTTTATCAACATGTGACAGGCCGACTGGACGGACGCCCATGCCCGTCCTATCCTGTGTGTTCCGCCTATGCGCGCCAGGCCATTGACAAGCATGGCCTGTTGCTGGGAAGCTGGCTGGCGCTGGATCGACTGATTCATGAAAATGATGATCTGGCGCTCGGGCCATGGCGCATCTTTGAAGGCCAAAAGCGCCTGTATGATCCGCTTTCACGCAATGATTTCTGGCTTGATGCGCCCGGCGAAAAGAATTAGCGCATTAAAAGGAGCGCAGAAATGAAGGCCCAAAGAAATCAATACAGGCAGCCGTGCAACGTGCATGAAAGGGGCTTTACCCTGCTCGAAATCATGGTGGTGCTGGTGATCATCGGCGTGCTGGCGGCCATGATTGCGCCCCGTTTTGTTGAAAGGGCCGATGAAGCCAAGGTTGAGGCAACCCGGGTGCAAATGAAAAATATTGGTCAGGCGCTCAAGCTCTATCGCCTTCAGCACAGCAAATATCCGCCTTCAGGCTCCGGCCTGAACGCCCTGGTGACAGCGGGGAAAAATGGCAAGCGTTATATGGATCGCATGCCAAAAGACGCCTGGGGCAATGATTTTATCTATCTGTCTCCGGGCGTGCACGGAGATTTTGATATTCTCTCATATGGCGCCGACGGGCAATCCGGCGGCAGCGGCTTTGATGCCGACATCGGAAACTGGGAATAACCACGCCGTTAACCGGAACATATCTGTGAACAAGGGGCGAAGGAGTTTCAACCTGGAAAAAGCAGTTGTCCGCACCCGCAGAGCGCAAGCGCCGCACGCACATTCAACTGCTTTTTCCAGGTTCAATGCCGGCTTCACGCTGCTCGAAATTCTGCTGGTCATTGTCATTCTGGCCGTGTCGACCGCCATGATTGCGCCCTCTTTTTTTTCAGCCACTGCGCCATCGGTTGAGGCTGAGGCCAGGCGTTTGGCGCTGGCGCTGAATCTGGCCAGCGATGAGGCGGCTCTGGCAGGGATCCCGATGCGCTGGTCCGCCCGCGCGCACAGCTACCTGTTTGAATCGCCAAATGGCGAGCAAGAGTGGCGGCCCAACAGTGAACAGAGCTATCGCGAATATCAGCTACCGGCCGGAATTGTCATTGCCGATGTGCAGCCGGCTCAGCCGCAACTGATGGAAGACGGATTCAGCGGCGCAGAAGCAGATGCAAAACAGGCCGGGCCGGTGCTGGCAAGGCTGTTGCTGCCGGCGCAAGGCATCGCCATGCCGGCCAGCATTGTGCTGGCCAGAGAAGATAACGCCGCGCAACGCGTTCGCATTCGTCTGCTGCCGGGGCCGGGCGGCATTCATATTGACAGAGAGGACGCCCGATGAGACCTGAGCGGGGCTTCACGCTCATCGAAACGCTGGTTGCGCTGGGCATTGCGGCCACGGCGCTGGTGGTGTTGATGGGGCGACTGGGGGCGTCAGCGGATGTGCAGCGCACGCTGGCGACGCAGGCGCTGGCGCTGGACATGGCCGCCAATGAACTGGCAAGGCATTCATTGACCGGCCAGTCGGGCGATGAAACGAGCGGCGTGATCGAGACCGGCGGCATGAGCATGAAATGGCGCAGTTGGACGGAAAAGACCATGCTGGAAAATTTTGTCCGTCGCAATATCGCCGTGCAGGCCCCGGATGAGCCGGAAGTGCGGCTGTTTCTGTATGAGGAGTTGCGCTGATGGGACAGCGCGGCTTTACCCTGCTTGAAGTGCTGATGGCATTGACGGTGTTCGCCCTGATCGCCTCCCTGGCCTACGGCACGCTGGATTCAGCCGGCGTCGGCTTCCGGATTCTTGCCGATGTGCGGGATGCGCAACAGAAGTCGGGCTGGGTCGGGCGTCAATTACGCACCGATATGGCCTATATTTCAACCTCCGCCTATGTTCGTCGATCGCCCTCTTCCCAACGACCGGGCATTCAGCCTCTGCGCATAATCAATGACAATCGGGGCGATAGTGAATTTGATGAGCTGTGGCTGCTGGTGCGGGAGCCCGGGCAAGCCGGCGTCAGCGAAGTGCATTACTACCTGGATGAAGACAAGGGGAACCTGATGCGCGAGTCGAGTCTGCTGTGGGCGCGGGACACGGCTGAACCCCTGCCCTGGGAGATGGGCAAGGCGGCTTCATTTGCGGTTGAAGCGATGGATAAAGAGGGGCAATGGCGACAGGAGTGGCGCATGCAGCCGACTCCGGGCCAGTCGGCCATGCTCTGGCCGCGCGCCCTGCGCATCCGCATGAAAAATGACATGGGCGAACGTGAATGGCTGTTGCCGATCAGTTTCGGGGTTGAGTTGTGACTGGCAGGGATCGGGGATTGGGGATCGGGGGTCAGGGCGCGACTTCCCGATCGCGGCAAAGAGGCGTGGCGCTGATTATTGTGCTGGGGCTGGTGGCGTTGATCGGCGCATGGGCATCGACGGCTGCTTATGAAGACATGGTCGCCCTGCGCCGGGCGGAGAATATGCAGGATGCCATGCGTGCGATGCAGGCCAGTCAGTCGGCCTTTGCCCTGGGTCGGCAGGTGTTGCGGCAGGATGCGCGGGACAATGCGCAGCGTGATGACATGGATGAGGCGTGGGCTATGGAAACTCCGCCGTTCCCGGTCGATGAGGGGATGGTGCTTGCCCGCATCAGTGACGCGAACCGCTACTATAATCTGAACGATCTGGTCAATGATCAGGGGGTGGTTCAGGCCAGGGAAATCGCCATCGTGAAACGACTGTTCACGCTGCTGGAAATTGATTCCGGCCTGGTTGACGCCCTGGCGGACTGGATGGATGCGGACGATAGCCCCTATGGCTCGGCAGGAGCGGAAGACATCGCCTATTATGAGCGACAATACAGGGTCAAGAACGCACGGCTCGATCGCTGGGATGAACTGCGCCTGATCAAGGGGTTCGACGCCAAAGTGATAACGAAGCTGGCGAATGTCGCCACGGTTCGGCAACCGCCGACCGGGACATCAACGAAGATTAATATCAATACTGCGCCGGCGCCGGTATTGATGGCCCTTTTCAGGCAAATGACCGATGTGGACGCTGAAACAATCATAAGCGCTCGCCCTTATGATTCGCCGTCCATAGCGACCATGAATCAGCCGTGGGCCGGCAGCGGCGATATGTCGCGCTTGAGCGTAACCAGTGATGCATTTATGGTGCGAACCGAAGCTCGCTTTGGACGGGCGGTTATGCAGGAGGAATATGTGCTAAGGCGCCAGTTAGAAAAGCTCACCCTGCTTTCCCGTGAGCGTCTGTTGACGGGACTGCCATGAAAAGCGGCGCAAGCGGCGAGTTGATGGTCAGCTTTGACGGCGACAGTTGGCAGGCGGTTGATAGCATGGGCAACTGCATGCCTTTGACGCCGGGCGCTGATGACGAATGGCCCGAATTGCCGGAAGGCGCCTCCGCCTCAATGCTGTTGATGCCTGTTGAACAACTGCTTTGTCGATCCTTTGCACTGCCGCTGGCGCAGCCCAGATTTGTCGATGCGGATATTCTTGCCCAGGAACTGGATGAAAAGACGGGTGAAAAGCCGGATCGCTGGTGGCTGGCATGGCGGGCCGAAAAAGATGACGGGGGCGTAGCCGGTCTGGTGTTTGGCATGCCCGAGGCGTTGCGCCTGCGCCTGGATGCGGATGAGCGTTGGCGACATCTGCGCCACGTCGGCGTCGATGCATGGAGCCGCTTGCAGGCGCAGATGGAAGGCTGTCAGGGCGCGGCTGATGCCGACGATAACGCGGACGTCAGGCCCGTGGCTGTTTTTGACGAGGATGCCGACGGCCTGTTTTTTGGCGTCCGGGCAGGCGGCGGCGCAGGACCGTGGCGCGGCATGCGACGGCTGAATCCGGGCCCGAATACGACAAGCTCGGCGACAGCCGGACAAATTCATCACTCACTGGCTGCCATGGGTTGGCGCTCAGCGGATGCGGCGACGGGTCGTTTGGGGTCGGATCTGCTGGCGGCGCTGGAATTTGAAACATGGCTTGGAGAGACAGTTGCAACAGAGTTGCCTGGCAGGCATGCCGCCAATTTGTCGTTATCTACAGTCGCAGGCCTCGACTTTCGCCATGGCCAATGGGGCGCGCACTCGGGCCTCGCCTGGCTGGCCCCGTGGCGGCGGACGCTGAACATGGCCGCAGGGGCGCTGCTGATCTGGATGCTTGCCGCTTCATGGCAGATTCAGCATTTGCAAGCGCAGGCCGAAGATTACAGGCAACGGATCAACGGGGCGTTTCACAGGGGACTGCCCAATGAAACGGTGATGATTGATGCGCTGGCCCAGCTCCGTCAGGCCGTCAATAATGCTGAAGACGGCTCGAACAGCGCTGGCGACTGGTTAAGACAGATCGATGCCATCGACAGGGTTTATGCAAAAGACGCCTGGGTGATGCGCGAGATTTCCTTCCGTGAAGGCGCCATGCAAATATCCGGCCAGGCCGGCGATCTGGCGGCGATGAACCGGATTAGAAATGCCTTGCAGCAGCAAACAGGAAGAGATGTAAAGCTTGCCGACACCGACCTGAGCAGCGGCCATGTGGCATTCAGGATGATTTGGTGATGCAAAAACAGATCGATCAGATCCGCGATGCGCTGAACCGGATCAGGGAAGCGGTTCAGGCCCGGCTTGCGCCCCGCTACCAGCAGCTCGCGATCAGGGAACAGCGCCTTGTGCTGACTGCGGCGGTGTTGCTGCCTGGCATTATTCTCATATTCGGCGTTCTGCTGCCCATGCAGGATCGCCGGATGGCCCTGAAAAATGAGCTTTCAGCCCTGCGGCTGCAAGTTGAGGAAGCGGAGCGAATCTCCGGTCAACTGGCTGCAAATGCCGCCAGGGGCCGGACAGGGGATCAAAAGCCTGTAAATCTGATGTCAGCAGTGGAAGGTCTGGCCCGGCAGTCAAAGGTGCGCAAGTTCATGACGCGAATCCGGCCGCAGAACTCGCTGGCGAAGAACAAACAACAATTGATGCTGCAACTGAAAAATGCGCCTTACAAGGCCAGCATCGAATTTGCCCATGCGCTGGCGCTTCAGCAGCTCGGGCTGGAAAGCATGAAAATTCAGGCCGGAAAATCACCGGGGCTTGTGCATGTGCAAGCTGTGATCAGCGGCAAATAATGCAAGGCGCATCCAGACAATCTGAACAATTCAGCCATGCATCATGGTGGCAACTGGGCATGGTCTTCGTGATTGCCCTGCTGGTGTTTATCTCCGGGCGCTGGCAGGCCGAGCCATGGCTTCGATCCCAAATAGCGGCGCTGGCCGGGCAGCATGGCGTCACTGTTGAATTTCAGAGTCTGAAGCTGGAAGGTCTGGCGCTCCGTTTCACCGGCGTTTCAATTCGCGGCCCGGACATGACATCTCCTGCGGCCCTGCAGTCGCTGACTGTTGAACCCGCCTGGAATGCATGGATTGCCGGCAACCTTGCCGCACGCATCGGCTTAAACTGGCAAGGGCAGCCGGCAACTGCGCTGGCCGGCGTGCACGACGGATATGTCGAGCTTGATGATCTGGACGCCGCGCTTGATGTTGCTGTTCTCAAGCCCGTATTGCACAGGCAGCTGGGCGTGCCGGCGGATGTGACAGGCCGCGTGCATCTATCGGGAAACATCCGGTTTGACGCCGTGACGGGGCAGCCGGCCAGCGGTAAACTGACGGCGAACTGGCAGGGCGCGAGCGCTGCGCTGGCAGGGGTGCAAATTCCGCTTGGCGACTATCGACTGGTGATGCAGGCTGAGCCTCCCTCGCCGGGATCATGGCAATGGCGGCTGAGCGGCGGCGCGGATATAACGCTCAACGGCGAGGGTAAGGTTCAAACGCCGTCGGGCGACCCAAAGGCCTGGACAGTGAACGGGCAGGGGCGACTGGACGTTGTTGGCAAGGGCGTCAATCCGGCATTATCGGCCTTGATGGGCGGCAGTGCGATATCATTCCGCTTGTCAGGAAATGTGCTGAGCCCCGGCTTGCAACGTATATAAATACTGTAACAAAGGATAATAACATGAAAATTAAATCTATAATGGTAGTGAATCTTTGCCTGGCGCTGTTTCTGTTCGGCTGCGCCAGCAGCCCGAATGATCCGAATCGGAATACCAAGGAGAAGGCTGCGGCAGGCGCTGCGATTGGCGCGATTGCGGGCGCCATCATTGGCTATCAGGGGGATCATTCCGGCGGTGCGCTCAAAGGCGCCTTGCTGGGCGGGGCGGCAGGAGGCGCGCTTGGCGCAGGGGTTGGCTCCTACATGGATAAGCAGCAGGCTGAATTTGACCGCCAGCTGGCTGATGAGCGGCGCAATAACCAAATTGAAATTGAACGCCTGAGAAATGAAACCCTGAAAATCACCATGAACAGCGAAGTTTCTTTTGATTATAATTCGGCAGATTTGCAATCCGCATTCATGCAGACGCTGGATAAGGTAAGCGACATCCTGCGCCGCTATCCGCGCTCAACAATAAAGATTACAGGCCATACCGACAGCAGGGGCTCGAATGAATATAACCAGAGATTATCGGAGCGGCGCGCAGAGTCAGTGGCTTCGTATTTAATCGACGCCGGAGTAAGCTCGAATCGCATCATCACTAAAGGCGCCGGGGAAACGGAGCCTCGCGCCAGCAATGAGTCGGAAGCCGGACGGCAACTCAATCGCCGCGTAGAGATGCTGATTGTTCCTGACCGCGATATCCAGTAGTGATGGCAGAAGCGGGGGCGTCGTAAAAAGCGCCCCTGGCAACTGCTCAGGTCGCCCCTGATTTGTTCGAGTTCAAGGCGAAAATGCGCAGTGTGCT
>CAYTFI010000040.1:0-13476 GCA_964437065.1 uncultured Zetaproteobacteria bacterium
CGCGCCTGCCTGTGCGTGAACGCACGCAGACAGGCCTGCATGATTTTTTCCATCCCGTGATTGATTGGACTATCGCGCCTTGTGAAGCAACACCCATTGCTTCACAAGACTTGCTTATCACGGGGCGGAAAAATCCAGGCGCGTTAGGGGAGCGCTCATGACCGATAAAGAACAATATAAAATCCATCAGGAACCATTTTATCAGGCTCAGGGCGATGAGGCGGTGCTGTACGAGGCCGCCTATGCCGCACGCCTGCCAGTGATGGTCAAGGGGCCGACCGGCTGCGGCAAATCGCGTTTTATCGAGCATATGGCATGGAAGCTGAACAAGCCTCTCATTACCGTGGCATGCAACGAAGACATGACCGCCTCCGATCTGGTGGGCCGTTATTTGCTTGACGCCAATGGAACGCGATGGCTTGACGGGCCGCTGACAACAGCGGCGCGCATCGGCGCAATCTGCTATCTTGATGAAATTGTTGAAGCGCGTCAGGACACAACGGTCGTCATCCATCCTTTAACCGATCATCGCCGCACGCTGCCGCTGGACAAAAGGGGAGAACTGGTGGAGGCGCATGCTGATTTTCAGTTGGTGATCTCCTATAACCCCGGTTATCAGAGCCTGATGAAAGATCTGAAGCAGTCGACCAAACAGCGCTTCGCAGCCTTTGAGTTTGATTATGCCGCGGCGGAACTTGAAACCGGCATTGTCGTCAGAGAGACCGGACTGGATGAGGAGACGGCGGCCTGTCTGGTCAAGGTTGGCGAAGCTGCGCGCAATCTGAAGGGACACGGGCTCGATGAGGGCATTTCCACCCGATTGCTGGTTTATGCTGCAAAGCTGATCAACAACGGCATTGCTCCACGCTCCGCCTGCCGCATGGCGCTGGTGCGCCCGATTACCGATGACGCCGACATTCGCGATACTCTGGATCATGCCATTGATTCATTGTTTGCGTAAAAAAGTCTTGCCGCAGCCCCTGCCTTTCGCCTGACAGAATGATCATCGCCGACGCCGGCATCAAGGCTCTGCGCGAGAGGCTGGGAAGGACATTTCCGGCTGTCGATGCGGTATTTGACGAATGCGCCGGGGATGCGATGCGTCTGCTGTCCGAACAGGGCGTTGATGACTGGCTTGAAGGCGCGATGTTTCTCGGCAATCTTGGCCGTGGCGCCGAGCCGATGCTGGTTTTTCTTGAGGAAGCGCCACAGGTCGCCGCCATCATTGGCGAGGACGCGATCAGGCAGATGCGGGATTTCGCCCATGCCATTTCCCGGACGCCCAATGGTGATGCCGTCGTGCCGTTTCTACAGACGGCGGCGAAGGCCGCAAGGCGCCTGGATGATATTGATCTGTTCGCCGACTATGTGGAACTGGCGCGGGGCGTAATGCAGGCGACCACCACCTCGGTGCATGGCATTGCGGCTACGCATCCAAGCCCCTGCTTTATTGATTTTCTGAAAAGCGTGCCGTCGCTGTTGCAAAAGGTTCCGCTGTCGGGCATGAAAAACTGGATTGAATTCGGCGTCAATGGATACATGAATGATCCGCAAGGACAGTCAAATTACTTCGCCCTGCAGTCAGCGGATTCGCACAATGTGTTGCAGCGCGAGCGTCACGGCGTATTGCTGGTCGATCATGAGCGCTTGCTGAGCCTGTATCTGAAGAGTTGCTGGCGCACTGAAGTGAAATTTCGACCTTACTCTCTGCTGTTCGACGAAATCAGGAAGACCGCCCCGTACTGGGACAGACAGGGCGTGCATCTGCCCGATGTTTATGATGAGCGCAACGACGTTTCCGGCATCAATCGATACCGCGCCGCTCTGGCGCATATTGCCGCCCATCAACGCTGGACAAGGCCGATTCCGGGCGACAATTTCAGCCCCTTCCAGATGCTTGCCGCCGCGACCTTTGAGGATATGCGAATTGAGCAGTTGGCGATGCGCGAGTGGCCGGGCCTCAGGTGGCTGTGGAAGGCTCTGCATCCAAGGCCGACGGAGGGCTCGGCGCCTGCCGGCGCCTGTGATGTTCACCACCGGCTGGCGATGCTTTCCTATGCCGCGCTTGATCCCGATCACCATTATGCAGACCCGGTGTTGAACGATTTTCTTGGCCGGTTCATGGCGCTGCTTCACGACGGCATGCAGACGCAGGATACGGGGGAGCTGGCCCGGGCCTGGTATGTGGCGTCGAAAAAAGAGTCGGATTTATCTGCCAACATGTATCTGACTGATGTCGAGGTTGATTACCGCGACGATAATCGCCATATGTGGATTCATCACGAGGCGGATGAGGATGCGCAGACGCCGGGTCGCAGCGAGGCCGAAGCGGAGGAGCAGGAGGAGGGCGCATTGCCGCCGCGTCACTACGACGAGTGGGATTATCGCTGCCAGATCTACAGGCCGGACTGGGTGAGCGTTTACGAGGCGCTGCATGCGAGCGGCGATGCCGCCGTGATTGATAATCTGCTGGCCAGGCGCCACAGCCTGGCCAAACGACTCAAACAGCAACTGGACATGCTCAAGCCGCAGGAAAGGGTGCGAATCCGTTATCAGGAGGATGGCTCCGAGCTTGACCTGGACGTGGCGATTCGCTCGCTGATTGATTTCAGAGGCGGCGGGGTTCCTGATCCGCGCATCAATATGTCGCATCGCACTGATGGACGCGACATCGCCGTAATGCTTCTGCTTGATTTGTCCCGGTCGTTGAATGAAAAAGCGGCAGGCAGCAATCAGACAATCCTGGAGTTGTCGCAGGAGGCAGTTTCCCTGCTGGCCTGGTCGATTGATCAGGTGGGCGATCCCTTTGCCATTGCCGGCTTTCATTCCAATACCCGTCATAATGTGCGCTATCATCATATCAAGGGATATAGCGAAAGCTGGAGCGATGAGGTCAAGTCGCGTCTGGCCGCCATGCAGGCCGAGTTTTCGACCCGCATGGGCGCAGCCATGCGCCATGCAGGACATTATTTGAAATCACAAAAGGCCGACAAGAAGCTGATGCTGGTTCTCACTGATGGCGAGCCGTCCGATATTGATGCGGATGACGGGCAATTGCTGATCCAGGATGCACGTCAGGCGGTCAATGAACTGGATCGGGAAAATATCTACGCCTATTGCATCAACCTTGATGCCAAAGCGGATGAATATGTCTCCGACATCTTCGGTAGCCGGTACGCCATTATCGATCATGTGGATCGCCTGCCGGAGAAATTGCCCGAAATATTTATCCGCCTGACGAAATAATCAGCGGAGCTGTTATCCGTATTGTTTTTCAGGGTTTTGGCGCGATTGCATTGCCGGGACGGCTGGGTAGTCTGGGCACAGGGCATTAGTCAACTACAGGAGAATTGCAATGAAGTATTTAAAACGACTGATCATAATCATGGGCCTGACCCTGGTCGCCTCCACGGCGTTAGCCTGTGGCCTGAGCGAGAAGGTTGATGGCTATGAAAACACCAATGTCCGGCATGCATGGCAGCACTGGAAGGCGGGCGATAAATCACCGATACCGTTTATGCTGCTGGATGTTCGCACAGCGGAAGAATATGCCGAAGGCCATATCAGGGGCGCGAAGCTGATTCCTGTGCAGGAACTGGAGCAAAGAATTTCGGAAGTTCCGAAAGACCGGCAGGTGTATGTCTATTGCCGTTCCGGCGGACGCTCATCCCGCGCCTCGAAGATATTGGCCGATGCCGGCTACGCAAGAATTGAAAATGTGCAGGGTGGCTTTATGGCCTGGAAAGAGGCCGGGTATCCGGTGCAGACCGGGCCTTGATATTTGCCGGATTTCGCGAGTAACAGGGCGCTCCGGGCCGGCGCATGATTGAGTGGGAAAGCGCTGCCTGGATATGGCTGTCAGGCCTGCTCTTCGCTGTCAGCCACAGTCTGACGGCATCTCGCAGATGCAAACAATTCGCATATCATCTCGGCTTGCGCGAGCCGCGCTATCGTTTGACGTATTCTGTTGTTTCCCTGTTGACTACCTCTGCATGGCTGTTTTTTGCGCATCAATTGCCGGATGCGCCGCTATATGATGCCGACGGCCTGCTTCAGGGCGTGCTCGTCGCCATGCAAATACTGGGGCTGATTGTGGTGTTTGCAGCCTTTCAACCCATTGACGGGCTGGTTTTCCTCGGTCTGCGCAAGGCGAAAGAAGGCTGCGACCCCTTTATTGTTGACGGCGTATACCGTTGGATGCGTCATCCGATGTACGCAGGCGCAATGCTGGTTTTACTGGCGATGCCTGAGCAATCCTGGAATGGCTTGCATATTGCGCTGGTGATATGCGTTTATTTTATCATTGGCTCGCGCTTTGAAGAATCGCGCATGCTGGCGGAGCATCCGGATTATGCTGATTATCGCAACCAGGCGCCTGCATTTATTCCTGCGCTGCGGGCGCGTCCTTTTTCGGATTGATCGGGGCAAGCCCGGACATGGATTTATTCTTGTGAGCAACCCCCTTATTATCAACTATCAGCGCTTTGAAATTCATTTCATCCATTAACTTAAGGCCAGCTACGCCAGAGACAAACAGGGCCGTGCTCCATGCGTCGGCCAGGGTGGCGTTGGGAGCAATGACGGTAGCGCTTTGGGCTCCGCCGGCCGGCCAGCCTGTTGCCGGCGAGAGGATGTGGTGGTAACGCCGCCCCCGACTGATAAAGAAACGCTCATAGTCGCCGGATGTGACGACGCTGGCATCTCCTTCCAGTTCAAGCGCGGCGACGACGTCGCTCTTGTTGCGCGGATGTCGAATGCCGATGCGCCATGGCCTGTCGCCATGGCGGCCGATCAGACGGATATCGCCGCCGGCATTTATGATAGCGTGCCGGATGCCATGGTTCCGCAATACCGCAATGCCGCGATCAATGGCGTAGCCTTTGGCAATGGCGCCAAAATCAAGCAGGCAGCGTTTATCGGCGCGCAACCAGCCGCTGCTCTTTTTCACAATGCAATTGGCGGGTGGAACGGCCTGCCTGATTGCCTGCTCGGGGGGAGGGGAGGCGGTAGGCTCCGGCAGGGAAAAGCCCCAGAGGAGGTTTAACCCGCCCAGCGCAGGATCAAATGCGCCAAGACTTTGCCGCTGGATTTTCAGGGCGACCTCCAGCACGGCGGCCACTTCATCATCCAGTTTAACGATGGTGTTGACAGGAGAGGCGTTAAAGGCCTTGACCGAGTTGTCCACATCGCCATAAATGGTAAAAATATCTTCTATGCGCTGCATTTCAACGGCTGCTTCGGCGACAGCCTTTTCGGCCTGATCCTGATTGCTTTCCGCAATGGTAAATTCAACCAGCGTGCCCATGATAAATCGGGTTTCATGCACATCCGACGGAGAAGAGCAGGCAGCGGAAAGAACTGTGATGACGAGCAGCAACAGGCGGAACATGGCTGCATTGTTGCAATCAGGCGGCTCAGGGCAAGTGAATGATTTTAGCGATGGCTTTACGGGCTGGGGCTATAATGCTCCGTCGGGAGAGCGTGCAGGGTGTATGAAATAGATTCGGGGCATCTATGTCCCTCTTCCTGCCTTGCCCGTGCGTTGCACGCAAACAGGCGGGCTGAAGGCCGTCCAAACGGACATCCTGCCTTTTTGTGATTTGAAAGGCGTAACGAAACGACATCTCGCACCGCTTTTAATCAGTCCATGCAAGGGAATCATTGTTCAAAACATTTGCAATTTAACCATGAATACCCGATAATTCCGCTCAGGTATTATTTGAGAGGTTTGGATATGACGGTGGCATTAACAGAGACAGCAGCAAAAAAAATTCAGGGCCTGCTTGATAAGGAGGGCAATCAGGACATGAAGCTTCGCGCTTTCGTGTCCGGCGGCGGCTGTTCCGGCTTTCAGTATGGCTTTGCCTTTGATGACCAGGTCAATGCTGACGACTCGGTCGTTGAATGTTTTGGCGTCAAACTGCTGGTTGATCAGAATAGCATGGGCATGCTTGACGGCGCTGAAATTGATTTTGAGAGCACAGTGCAGGGCGAAACATTCGTGATTCGCAATCCCAATGCGGCATCCAGCTGCGGCTGCGGCAACTCATTCACCCCGGCGGAATCAGGCAGCGGCTGCGCGCATTCCAGCAGCTACTGAGCCTTTTTATTGCAACGTTTACGGAGCCTTCGGGCTCCGTTTTTTTATGCCGGGCATCCGATTGGGATGATCCGTAGAATAAATCATGTCAGCAAGTAGGATGGCGCAATGAGCGCATTGGAAATATCCGGGTTATGCAAGGTTTATGACAACGGGAAGATGGCGCTTGATGATGTTTCACTGTCTGTGCCGACAGGCAGCTTTTATGCGCTTCTCGGCCCAAACGGAGCGGGAAAGAGCACGCTGATCAATATCCTTGCTGATATCGTGCGTCCGAATCATGGCAGGGTGAAGCTGTTCGGCCATGATCTGTTTAACGAGCGGGCATGGTGCAAGCGCCGGATTGGCGTGGTGCCGCAGGAAATCGCCTTTGATCCATTTTTCACGCCGCGCGAAGTGTTGCGCTTCACCTCGGGTCTGTTCGGGAAAAGCCCGGATAACGACTGGATTGACGAATTATTTGAGCGCCTGGAACTCAGCCAACATGCCGGCAAGAACACGCGCCAGCTCTCCGGCGGCATGCGTCGGCGTTTGCTGGTGGCTCAGGCGCTGGTGCACAGGCCGAAGCTGGTGATTCTTGATGAGCCGACCGCAGGCGTCGATGTCGAGCTGCGCCATCGTTTATGGGCGTTTATGCGCGAACTCAAGGCCGGGGGAACGACGATACTGTTAACCACCCATTATCTGGATGAGGCCGAGGAATTGTGCGATCAGGTGGCCATTATTGATCAGGGAAGGCTGATTACAGCGCAGCCCATGTCTGAATTGATGCGGCAGGTGGCCTCATCTTATCTGTGGCTGAATTATCCGGAAGGCGTTGAACTGTGCGATGAAGACAAGCTTGTTCTGGCTGATTATCAGCCACGCGCCAGTGCGGATGGCGTCTGCCTGAAACTCGCCCGCCATGCCGAAGGACAATCTACATTTCATGCCGCGTATGATGCCGCAGTGCAGCGCTTTGGCCCGCCGCAGGATGCAGGCGTGCGCAAGGAAAATCTGGAAGATGTGTTTCTGCGCCTGACCGGAAAGCAGGGCGGGGGCGCGTCATGAGTCAGGCGAATCTGCGCGGCGCATGGACGCTGTTTCAGCGCGAGGTGCGCCGTTTTCTCAAGGTAAAAATGCAGACCATAGCAACGCCGGCGCTGACTGCCATTCTGTATTTGATTGTTTTTCGTTATGCGATGGGAGACCGGCATGTGCCCGGCATGGGCGTGGGTTATTTCAACTTTCTGGCGCCCGGGCTGGCGATGATGGCGATGTTGCAGAACGCCTTTGCCAATACTTCAAGTTCAATGATCATGGGCAAGGTGATGGGCATGCACATTTATCTGTTGATGGCGCCGCTTTCCGCCATTGAAGTTGTCAGCGCTTTTCTCGCTGCGGCCGTAGTGCGCGCCCTGGTGGTTGTGGCCGTGTTTTTGTCCATATTGATGCTGTTTGTTGATCTGACGCTGCTGCATCCCGGCATCATTGTTCTTTATGGGGTTTGCGGCAGCATTATTATGGGCGGGCTGGGCCTGATTGGCGGCATGTGGGCCAGAGATTTCGATAATGTGGCCATGGTGAACAATTTTGTTATCTTGCCACTGACCTTTCTTTCCGGCGTATTTTATTCAGTCAGGCAGTTGCCTGAAGCATGGCAGATGGTGAACCACGCCAATCCGTTTTTTTACCTGATTGACGGCTTTCGTTACGGCTTTCTGGGCACGGGCGACACCGACCCGTTCGCTTCCATGGGCATTGTGATCGGATCAGCGGCGGTTACATTTGCTGTTGCCTGGCATCTCTGGCGCATCGGCTGGCGGATGAAAGATTAACCTGGAAGCCCCGGCTTCCCCTGACTCCCGGATTCGACAAGAGGTGATATAACATGGCGCATTCATCGAAAAGCAGAGCGGCGCGCAAGACATCCGCCTGGTATCAGCGCCATGCCGGTGATGCGCATGTGAAGCTAGCCCGGAAAGAGGGTAAGCGTTCACGCGCGGCATTCAAGCTCACCGAAATTATCGAACAGCATCAATTACAGGTGCAAAAAGATGCGGTGGTTGTGGATCTGGGCTGTGCGCCCGGTTCCTGGAGCGTGGAACTGCGCCGGCGCGTGGGGCCAAAAGGGCTTGTCATCGGCATCGACCTGCTGCCGCTTGCCGCAATCGCCGACGTGATGCTGATCAGGGATGATTTTACTTCTCCACGGGGGCAGGCGGCGTTGAAAAAGGCATTGCAGGGCAGGCAGGCGGATCTGGTCGTATCGGACATGGCCCCTGAAATGAGCGGCGACAAGCTGGTTGATCAGATGCAGATGATTGGCCTGAATGAAATGACGCTGCATTTTGCCCGCCAATTTCTGCGCCCGGGCGGTGATATTCTGATGAAAACATTCATGGGCGAGGGCTATGACGCCCTTCGGCGCGATTTGGGTCGTTCATTCACAAGCATAAAAAACATCAAGCCTGCCGCCAGCCGCAAAAATTCATCGGAATTTTTCCTGCTGGGGAGGGGATTCGCCCCGTGAACAACAGGGAGAAAATCCTGGAATCCTGATTGTGGCCCGAATCTTGCTTTTCTATCGGCGTAGATTGCAGCGATGGCTACAATGGGCAGGGCGAAGGAAGCGCCTAACGCGCATGGATTTTTTCCACCCCGTGATAAGCAAGTCTTGTGAAGCAATGGGTGTTGCTTCACAAGACGTGATAGTCCAATCAATCACAGAGCGGAACATTCCATGCAGGCCTGTCTGCGTGCGTTCACGCACAGGCAGGCGCGTTGTTTGTTTTATGTTAACATAAAACAGACGTGGACTTTTCCCGGATTGTAAGTATGTTTTATGTCACAGGATGGGAAAACATGCGTGCCATGCGCCTGTCAGACTAGCAAGCGGGCGGGGGAGGAAATAAATCTGAATCAGCATGATCTTGAGGCGCATAGTGCTGACTGTGCAGCGACAAATCAGGCCGTTTTGAACTGCTATCCTGTAGCATGGCAGATTTCCCATAAACCCGACAGACTTCTGAAGGATGAGGATGTGGCGACAGTAATATTTAGTCCGCGCATTAATATGCGCTTCAACAACCGGGATCATGACGGGCATGCATATTCCACGTCCGATTGAGCAGATGGGCGGCTGCTGATATGGCTGATAGTTTATCAGAAAGCATCCATGATCTGGAAGATAAAATATGCGCGCTTCGGGTCAAAAATGCGGCCTGCTCGGAAGTGGCTGATGAAAAGATCAAGCTGTTAACGCAGGCCGTTGACAGGGCTGCCGACGCTTTTCTTCTTATCGATGAAACAGGGCGCTTTGTTGATATGAATCTGCAAGCATGTCGCAGTCTGGGTTACAGCAGGGAAGAGATGCTGGAGATGAGTATTTCTGATATTGATGTCTCAGTGAGCAAAGAAAGCTTCCGGAAGATTTACCATGCCATTGTCGAATACGGCGCCATCAGCATCGAAGGCATTCATCAACGCAAGGACGGGTCGCAATTCCCGGTTGAACAGAGTATTTCATGCAGCTGCATTGACGGACGCCATCGCATTTTTTCTCTGGTTCGCGATATCAGCGAGCGCAAACGCCATGAACAGATTCTACAGAATTCGGAATCGAAATATCGGAACCTGATCGACTCGGCGCATGACGCGATTATCGGAACGGACAGCAACTGGAATATCGTTATCTGGAACAAACAGGCCGAGCAGCTTTTTGGCTACAGTCAGGTCGAGGCCGTAGGGCGGTCGATTAAAATGATTGTGCCGGAATATCTGACCTTGTTTCATGAAGAAATTTCTATCTCCTGCACCAGCAGCATTGCTCCGCAGCAACATCTGCGTCTGAGCGGCCTTCATAAAGACGGTCATGAAACGCCCGTCGAGATTAACCTTTCGATGTTCAAGGATGCGGAAGGGGAGATTATTTTTACAGCCATCTGTCGCGATTTGACCACCCATGATCAGCTTGAGCGGGAATTGCGACAGGCGCAGAAAATGGAGGGCATCGGCACGCTGGTCGGCGGCATCGCACATGATTTCAACAATATGCTGGCCGGCATGATGGGCAATCTGTATCTCATTGCCCGTGACGCAAGTTTATCGGAAGTCGGCCGGAAAAGAGTCGCCATGGTAAACAGCCTCTGCGACCGGGCCACCGCAATGATTTCACAGCTTCTGACGTTCGCACGCAAGGATGTGGTGCAGATGGAAAGCCTCTCATTTGTCACCTTTCTGGAAAAGGCGTTGGAACTGGCGCAATTGAGCATTCCGGAAAACATCAAGTTTGTTCAAAATATTGAATGTAATGCCAGCGAGCGCGTTTTTGCGGATTCCACCCAGTTGCAGCAGTTGTTGCTGAACCTGCTGGTTAACGCGCGCGATGCGACTGAACACGTTGCAAAGCCAATGATTCGAACCGAACTGCGCAGGGTGGAATGCAGCGCAAACCTGCATGCCATCCATCCGGAACTGGCGCAAGGGCCCTGGTTAAGGCTGTCGGTTATTGATAACGGATGCGGCATACCCGAATCTATCCGGGAAAACCTTTTCGAGCCGTTTTTCACCACTAAAGACGTGGGCAAGGGAACCGGTCTTGGCCTGTCCATGGTTTACGGGGCGGTTCGATCGCATCATGGCGCTATTGAAGTTGAAAGCGAAGTGGGCGCAGGAACGGCCTTTCACATTTATCTGCCTCTGGAAAAGGCGGAATCTGCTGAACTTCTGCTCGATGAACAGGCTGTAGACATGCCTGGCGGAAATGGCGAGACCATCTTGCTGGTCGATGACGAGGAAATTGTTCTCACCAGCGCTTCCGCGCTGCTTTCGCATCTTGGATACAAGGTGATTACGGCGAACAATGGCAGGCAGGCCCTGCGCGTAGATGATCTGGCATCCATCGATCTGGCTTTGCTGGATATTGTCATGCCTGAGATGGGCGGCATGGAAACAGCGGAACATCTGCGGGAAATCCAGCCCGGTCTGCCCGTTATTTTCGCTACGGCCTACGACAAAACGCATGTCGCTGCTGACAGCGATCGATTAGTGAACAGTCGGATAATCAGCAAGCCATTTCGCATCAATTATTTAGGCAGGGCCATTCATCAAATGCTGCATGCTTAATCACGATGAACGACGGGCCTTGAAAAACTGCTTGAGCAAGCGGCTGCAATCATCGGCCAATATGCCGCCCTTGATCTCTGCCTGGTGATTCAGTCTGGCATCCGTCAATATCTGATACAACGACGCCACGGCGCCCGCCTTCAAATCATTTGCGCCATAAACAACACGATCAATGCGGGCATGAACAATCGCGCCTGCGCACATGGCGCAGGGTTCAAGCGTGACATAAAGCGTGCTGCCGGCAAGCCTGTAATTGCCTGCGCCAACGCAGGCATGACGGATCGCCTGGATTTCAGCATGGGCGGATGCATCATGCAGGGAAATCGGCGCATTGCTGCCGGAAAACTCGCGGCCATCCGCGAGCACCAGCAGGGCGCCAACAGGCACCTCGCCATTTTCCGCCGCAAGAACAGCCTGTTGCATGGCTTTGGTCATGTAAATAATGTCTTTATCCATTATCGCTTCAGCTTTGGATCCAGCATGTCTCTCAGCCCTTCGCCAAGCAGGTTGTAGCCCAGCACGGTGATCAGAATAGCAAGACCGGGATACATCGACAGCCACCAGGCAATCTGAATATTGTCCTTGCCCTCAGTGAGAATATTGCCCCAGGAAGGGTCGGGCGGTTGCACGCCAAGGCCCAGAAAGGAAAGGCCGGATTCAAGCAGCACGGCGCCGGCAATGCCCAGCACGGCGGAGACCAGAACCGGCCCCATGGCATTGGGCAGAAGATAGCGCCACATCATTCGAATCGAAGACACGCCAAGTCCTTGCGCCGCCAGCACGAACTCACGCTGCCGCAGGCTAAGAAATTCAGCGCGCACAAGGCGCGCTATGCCCATCCATGAGGTCAGGCCTATGACAATCATGATGTTCCAGATTGAAGGCTCCAGGAAGGCGATGACGGCAAGTATCAGGAAAAATGTGGGAAAACAGAGCACCATGTCTGTGGCCCGCATAATCAACGCATCCGTGCGCTCGCCTGCATAACCGGCGACCGCGCCAAGCGCAAGCCCGATGATCAGCGAAATCCCGACAGCGATAAAGCCAACGGCAAGAGACACCCTGGCGCCGTACAGCATGCGCGAGAACACATCGCGACCCAGCGTGTCAGTGCCGCACCAATGCGACCATGACGGCGCCATGAGAATTGCCTTGACGTTGATTTCGGCAGGGTCATAAGGCGCAATCCACGGCGCCAGCAGCGCCAGCAGCACGACAGTCGCAACAATCAAGGCGCCGGCCAGCATCAGCGGATAACGCCTGATCAGCCCGATCACCCGTTTCTCCCGTGGCGAATGCGCGGATCGGCCCATGCATAGGATATATCCGCCACCAGATTGCCCAGCAGGGTCAACACGGCGCCGATTACGGTGATGCCCATAACCAGCGGATAATCCCGCGACAGCACCGCCTCAAAAAATAACAGGCCCATGCCGGGCAGGGAAAAAAGCTGTTCAACGATCACGGAACCGCCGATAAGGCCGGGAATAGACAGGCCAAGCAGGGTAATAATGGGCAGGATGGCATTCTTCAGGGCCAGGCTGTAACGGATTTTGCTCTCCGGAACGCCCATGGCCCGCGCCGTGGTAATATAATCCGACCGGATCACATCCAGCATGCCTGTACGCATAAAGCGGCTCATCCCGGCCAGCCCTCCGATGGCCGATACGAATACGGGGAGCACAAGGTGTCCCAGCAAATCCAGTTGCTGTCGCCAGAAACTCATTTGCTGCCAGCTGTAATCATGCAGGCCGGAAATGGGCAGCCAGTTGAGATTGACGCCCAGGCCAATCATCAACAGAAGCCCGAGCCAAAAGGAGGGGATGGCAAAGCCGACAAATACAAAGATGGTCATGGCTTTGTCAAGCCATGAATCGCGCCGTACGGCGCTGGCGACGCCAATGGGAATGGCGATAACAATAATCAGCAGCATGGCCAGCAGGTTGATCCACAGGGTTACAGGAATGCGCTCGGCGATTTTATCCAGCACCGCTCTGCCATCAGCGGAAAAGGACTGGCCGAAATCGAGCACAGCAAGACGGCCCAGCCAGCTCCAGTACTGCTCGTACAAAGGCTTATCCAGACCGTAATATGAGCGCAGGCGCTCGATGTCAACGGATGAAACCTTCGGATTGAACTCCTGCCCGACCACGCTGGGCTCGCCCGGCGCCAGATGCATCATGCCAAAGGAGATAATGGTGATGCCGAACAGCAGTGGAATCATGCCCGCCAGGCGTTTTATCAAATAACCGGTCATGGCCTCACTCTAG
>CAYTFI010000041.1:0-13039 GCA_964437065.1 uncultured Zetaproteobacteria bacterium
GAAACGCCAAGAAAGGCCGGCGCCAGATTAACCAGAAAAAACGGGAAGATTGGAACCAGCCGCAACACCAACAGGTAACTCAGGGCGTTATCGGCAAAACCCTTCTGCATTTTTTGCACAGCATCACCGGCCTTTGCCAACAGAAAATCGCCTATTGATGTTTTGGCGACCAGAAACAGCGCAGTCGCGCCCACAGTCGCCCCGGCAATGGCGTACAGCCCCCCGGCAATGGCGCCAAACAGAAAGCCGCCGGAGAGGGTCAGCACCAGACCGCCAGGCAAGGAAAAGGCCACGACAGCAATGTAAACCAGCATATAGATCAGCGGAGCGGTTATCACATTGGCTGAGACCCAGGCCAGCAATGCAGTCCGGTGCTCGGTCAATGCCTCAAAACTGAGGAAACGCCCCAGGTCAAAAACAAAAAACAGCGTCAATATCAGCGCCAGAAAAAACAGCGGCATCAACCGTTTAAGCATCAATAAAGTCCTTATTCAACAATAAGCGTATAATCAGGCGTCGGATTCAGCGGGCATGAAAAATAGTATTTTCCCGGCTCGAGCGAAATAGCGTAATCCTTCTCGCCGCCGGTCGCAATGCCGCCGCCGGAAACCGAGGGCAGGCCAAGGCGGGAAAGACCTGCGCCGCGCAGCCAGAAACCCAGCGCATAAGGCACATCCCTGTTTTTCACCCGGAATATATAATCGCCCGGCTTTAGATGCATTGTGCTGGCTGCGGCCAGCCTTTTATCTCCCGTGCGGTCATTGATTGCCCGGCAATCACTGGCCGAATGCGTTGTAAAATGGTGATCAACGCCCTCCGTTTCGAGGAACTGGCATCCTGTCTGCGTCAACTTGATCACTTCGCCCGCCGAAACGGCCAGCGGAAAAACAGCAAGCATCATTAATAATAACTTTTTCATTTGCGCCTCCAATACGCTAATTGTCGGCGCAGGGATCGACGGATTACAGCCTGGTTCATAACTGCATCCACAATCCGCTTCGCTTTCTATACACTGCGCAACTTATATGTAACCACGGCAGGGTTAGCGCAGCGGTTACAATTTTACAATCCGGGGAAGCCATGAGTCTGCAAGATGAAATCAACAAGCGCCGCACATTTGGCATTATATCGCATCCCGACGCCGGCAAGACGACGCTGACTGAAAAGCTGTTGATGTTTGGCGGCGCCATCCAGATGGCCGGCGCGGTCAAGGCGCGCAAGGCAAGCAGGCACGCCACCTCCGACTGGATGAAGATTGAGCAGGAGCGCGGCATTTCCGTCGCCTCGTCGGTGATGAAATTCAATTATCAGGCAAATGGCCGCGACTTTGATATCAATCTGCTTGATACGCCGGGCCATCAGGACTTCTGCGAAGACACCTACCGGGTTCTGACGGCTGTCGATTCAGCCATGATGGTCATTGATTCCGCCAAAGGCGTAGAGACGCAGACAGAGAAGCTGATGGAGGTTTGCCGCATGCGCAACACGCCCATTGTCACCTTCATCAACAAGCTCGACCGCGAAGGCATGGAACCGCTTGACATCCTGCATGATATTGAGGAAAAGCTGCAAATTGAATGCACGCCGCTGTCATGGCCGATCGGCATGGGGAAGTCCTTTAAAGGCGTGTACAACCTGCACAAAAAAGAGTTGAACCTGTTCAGGGCGGGGGCTGAGACCAGCGATTTTGAAACACTGCATATCGACGACCTGAATGATCACAAACTTGACGAAGCGCTCGGCGCTCAGGCCAATGAATTAAGAGAGGAGATCGAACTGCTGGAAGGCGCGGCAGACCCGTTTGATCTCGAATATTTCCTTGCCGGCTCGCAAACGCCGGTGTTCTTCGGCTCGGCGATCAACAATTTCGGCGTCAGGGAGTTGCTCGACGCCTTTGTAGAACTCGCGCCCGCTCCCGGCCCGCGTCAGGCAATGGAGCGCACCGTGCATCCGGAAGAGGATGGCTTTTCCGGTTTCTGTTTCAAGATTCAGGCGAATATGGATCCGGCCCATCGTGACCGTATCGCCTTCTTCCGCATCTGCTCAGGCAAATTCGAGAAAGGCATGAATGTCCGCCATCATCGCATCGGCAAAAATATCAAGGTTCCCAACGCGACCATTTTCATGGCTCAGGATCGCGCTCATGTCGATAACGCCTATGCCGGCGACATCATCGGCATTCATAACCACGGCACCATAAAAATCGGCGATACGTTTACGACAAAGGAACGGCTGAAATTCACCGGCATTCCGAATTTCGCCCCCGAACTTTTCCGCCGCATCCGCCTGAAAGACCCGATGAAACGCAAACATCTGCACAAGGGTCTGATTCAGCTCTCGGAAGAGGGCGCGGTGCAGGTGTTCAAAACCAGACTGGGCGGCGACTACATACTGGGCGCGGTAGGCGCTTTGCAATTCGATGTCACGGTCGCCAGACTGAAGGCGGAATACAGAGTGGATGCCGATTATGTCGCCACCGACTTTCAGGCAGCGCGCTGGATCACCAGTGAAGATGAGCAAAAGCTGGCTGAGTTTTGCAAGTCATTCGACGCCGCACTGGCCGAGGACGCCGATGGCTTTCTGGCCTATCTCGCCCCCGGCGCATGGAAACTGAATTACACTGAAGAGCAGTGGCCTGCGATCACCTTTCACAAAACAAGGGAGCATATTTAAACATGGTCCGAACCGACCATGATATTAGCCCGGAAACCCGGTTGTCTGCGCCCGCATGGCGCAAGCCCCTGATTTGCCTTGTTAAACAGAAAAAATCATGCGGATGCCTTTTCGTAATCGTGAAGACGCGCCTTTGCCGACAACAGCTTGTTCAGGGCTGGATCTTGAATTCCCGGCGCATTCAGCCTATATATGGCCCATGCTGAGGTTTATATTTTTTCTCTTCATCTCCCTGACGCTGCTGGAGCTGTGGGTTTTAATCGAGGTTGGCAGTGGAATTGGCGGGGCCGCCACTATTGCCCTGTGCCTGCTAACCGCCGCGCTCGGCGGCTACCTGATTCGGTGGCAGGGCATGAGTACGCTGCTTGATGCGCAACAATGCATGGCGCGCGGCGAAATCCCGGCCGGCCACGGATTTCACGGCCTCTTGCTGGCGCTGGCCGGCATCATGCTGTTCACGCCCGGCTTTATTACCGACGGCGCGGGCTTTCTGCTGCTGGTTCCGCAATTTCGGCAACTGCTGATCAATAAAATTATGCCGCTTTCCCTGCATCGAAAATCAGACATTATTGATGTTGAGGCAGTTCGCCATAATCACCGCATTTTCTGATCCGACATTGATATGCGGCATGTGCCGGATGTCAATGTCGGATCTTGGGTTGATCTTGTCATGAGCATGCGGCACGCTTTGCAATTCGAAATTTGGAGGCATGTATGAATTCACAAGTCATGACATCTACGCAACTGGCTGATGATCGCATCACTTTCCTTGGCAAGACCTATGGCATGCTGGCGCTGTGCATTGCGGCGGGCAGCATCGGCGCCTTCATGTCCCTGGGCATGGCATTTCCCTATGAGCACCCGTTTATGATGCTGTTTATTATGATGGGCGGTATTACCCTTGTGCAGGGCGTACGCCATGTTCGCGGCCTTAATTTTGCCGCGCTGCTTGCCTTCGGAGCCATTACCGGCATGGCGATTTCGCCGCTGGTTGGCATCGTCGCAGCCAAATCCGGAGCTCTGGTTGCGCAGGCGTTTATGACAACGGCCGTCGCCTTTGTCTCCCTGACCGCCTACACCTTCATCTCGCGCAAGGATTTCTCCTTCCTCAAAGGCTTCGTCTGGACTGGCCTTGTCGCCATCATCGTGCTCAGCCTGTCCAATTATTTCTTCTTTCAGTCGCCTTTGATGGTTCTGGGCGTATCCGGCATGGGCGTGCTTCTGTTTTCAGCCTTTATCCTTTTCGATACATCGAACATTCTGCGCGACTATCCAAATGATGAATATATTTCCGCCGCACTGACCCTGTATCTGGACGTATTCCTGCTGTTTCAGCATATATTGGCCATATTTGGCATACTCGGCGACGAGTGATTCGCTAACCCCCGCAATGCCATGTCGAAATGCAGCCTGGTTATCAGGCTGCATTTTTATTTGAGGCGTCCAAAGCATCAGGATAGCGTTGCCTCGCCAATAGTGTCGTGTGATAATCGGAGCGTATATGCTGGACAAAGCATTGATGGAAATACTCGCCTGCCCCAAATGTAAGGGAGAAATCCATTACAACGAAAAAAATGACGGCCTGATTTGTGACGCCTGCCAATTGCAATATCCGATTCGGGATGATATTCCTGTCATGCTGATTGACGAGGCCAGTACGCTCTCCGACTGACGATTCAGCCCGTGTCGCTTTTTTTCGCCAACCTTGCCACCCGCCTTGCAAGCCTGCTGCCAGTTCGATTGCTGGGCGCATGTGGCGCGGGACTTGGCTCCGCCGCCTATTACCTGCTCAAGCGCCACCGCCGGATTGCGCTGCGTAATTTGGCCAGAGTTTACCCGCAGCAGACAGATCAATGGCGCCGACATATCGCTCGCGCCAGCTTTGCCGAGCTTGGGCGCACCACCTTTGAATTGCCGCACATCTTCCATCGCTCAAGGGAGTTCCTTCTCTCACGGCTGCAAATCGAGGGGGAGAAGGAATTTCGACAGGCTATGCAACGAGGAGAAGGCGTCATTCTGAATGCCTGCCACCATAGCAACTGGGAATTGCTGGTGATTCTTGTTTCCATGCTCGGATATAAATCGGATGTTATTTACCGCCCTCTCAATCAGCCCTGTTTCGACACCATCCTGAAACAGGCGAGAGAGCGCTTTGGCGCCCGTTTCCACCCCCGGCAGGAAGGCTTGCGCTGGCTTGCAGGGGCAAAAAAAGAGGGCCATTGCATTCTCGTCATCATTGATCAACATCTGTCCAATGGCGAACCGGTTCCATTTCTTGGTCACATGGCGAACACCACGATGCTGCCGGCGACTTTCGCCGGCAAATATAACACCCCGACCTTTGGCATCGCACTCAACCGCATTGGCAGCCAGTTCCGTTTTAAAGCCGTTATCTGGCCGATCAGCAATAATAATGTTGAAAACAACAGTTCATTCCAGATCATGAAAACCATATGCGACAGCTTCACGCCGGTGATCAACCAGCGCCCCGAGCTATGGCTATGGCTGCACCGTCGCTGGCTGATACTGGATCATCAGGAAGACGGAGAGGGTGAATATGAACAGGCATAGCCCAATTTCCAGAATCAGCTGGCAGGCGTCCCAGAAAGCAATGCTTGATCAATGGCGGCAAAAAAATCTTGCCGATGAACGAGAGACCGAATGGGAGAATTTCCTTCCCGTTCTGGCGAAGTATGCAAAGGATCTTCCTATCGACGCCGCCATTCTGGAAGTCGGTAGCGGCCCCATATGCATCAGTCAGATGTTCCCGCAAAAGAAGGTTACATATCTTGATCCCTTAATCGATGATTTCAGGCGCATGTTCCCCGGTGAATTGCCGGAAAATGAATGCATTTCAGGCAACGCCGAACACATCGGCAAGCCCGACCGCAGCTATGATCTGATCATTTGTCTGGATACCATCCCGTTCACTATCAACCCGGAACTGGTCTTGCACGAATTTGAACGCCTGCTTAAACCCGGCGCCCGGCTTATCCTCAGCCTGCGCGTTTTTTCCCCGCTGGAGGCTCGCCTGCATTACTGGCTGGGGCGATACCTTCCCGATCTGCACCCTGGAATGTGTCCCTACTATTATTCCCTGAGGGGAATCCGCAGCACCCTTTGCCGCCATTTCACCATTACAGCCGAGTCAGTGGTCAATGCACAGTTGGCCTTCCTCCCCTTCTTCAGGCGTGAAGAACGCATGTTTGTCTGCCAAACACTAAAGCCTGAGACATGAGCAAGCCCCGGCGCCTGTTGCTGATGCCGCCAAACTGGATCGGCGACGTCATTATGGCCCAACCATGCATGCGAGCCATTGCCGACTACTACGGCGACAGCACTGATACGGTAAAGATCAGCCTTGTCGGGCAGCCCTGGCTTCGGGATTTGCTGCCTTATCTGAACCTTGCATCGGCGCAATATCGGGCGAAAATGCCCAGGGCGGATATGGTAATCATCTTCCCCAACAGCTTTAGCGCAGCATGGAAATGTCTGCGAGCCGGCATAGCCAGGCGCATCGGCTACCGCGGCCAGTGGCGAAGAGGATTGTTAACCAACGCATTGCCTCGACGCAAAAGCATGCTGCATGAGCATCACCGCGACTTTTACCTGGACATCGCCGCTCAAATGCATATCCCCGTCCCTGCCAGCGATGTGCGCCTGTACGCGCCCGAAGGCGCGGAAGATGCCGGGCGAAGGATCATGCTTGCACAGGGCCTGGCGCCTGAACGCGTCTATTGCATCGCTCCCGGAGCCCGGTTCGGCGCAGCCAAATGCTATCCTTCCGAGGGCTTCGCCGCCGTGGTTCGCAGCCTGGCCGAAGCCGGCTGGCAACCCCTTGTTCTCGGCATGCCTGAAGATCGTCGCATTGGAGAGCAGTTGCTGGCTAATGTGCAAATCCCGCACTGGAATGCAGCCGGATCAACGACGCTGTCGGAGGCGCTGCAACTGATCTCGGCCAGCCGGCTGATGCTGTGCAATGATTCCGGCCTGATGCATGTGGCCGCAGGCCTTGGCAAACCCACCGTCGCCCCTTTCGGCGCCACCGACCCGGCGCGCACCGCTCCCGGCGGCCCGGAAGTGCGCATCCTTTACCAGCCCGCCGAATGCAGCCCCTGCCTTCAGCGCGAGTGCAGCGTTGCGGATCACCCCTGCATGCGCAACATCACAACCGACATGCTGAGCAAGGCCTGTCTGTCCATGTTGCCTGAATAAAGCGAGGCGAACCGCAAATGAAGGTTTTAATTGTTAAGCTTTCCGCCTTTGGCGATATTATCCACTGCCTTCCGGCCCTGGATGACCTGCTGGCCCGCCCTGAAGTAAGCCAGACGCACTGGCTGGTGGATGAGCGATATGCCTTTGTAACTGAAATCTTTCCGCCACAGGTCTGTGTTCACAGCGTGTCCATGAAAGGAAAGCAACCGCTGCGCGCCTTGCTGAAGACTGTCCGCAAACTGCGCAACATCGGCTTTGACGCAGTGTTCGATTTACAGGGTCTGATTAAATCGGCAGTGCTTGCGCGCGCATGCGGCTCGCCTGTTTACGGCTTTGATCGCAAATTCCTGCGCGAAGCTGCCAGCAGCCTGCTGATCTGCAATGCCCGCTTTCATGCCGGCGAAAGGCATGTCGTGCAACAATATCGCCGCATTGCCGCCACGGCTTTTCCAGATCAGCAAGATAGCATGATTCCCTACGCCCCACCGCATATCAGGCCGGATCAAAGTCGCCGCTCCGGCCAGCAGGATCTTCTTACCGGCCTGCATCTGACAAAAAAGTCCTATGTTATCCTGCATCCGGCAAGCGGCTGGGAAACCAAGCGGCTGCCGGATAAAGTCTGGATCAGCATCGCACAGGATCTGATTGAATCGGGCGTGCAGGCTGTATTCAGCTGGGGCGATGCGCATGAACAGCAGCAGGCTGGCAGGCTGGCCGCCAGCAGCCGGGCGCTGGTCTTGCCCGAACGCCTTAATATGTCAGCATTGTGCGCGCTCGCGAGCAGCGCCCGCGCCGTTGTTGCGGCGGACACCGGCCTGCTGCATCTGGCAGCAGCGCTGGCAACGCCCACCATCAGCTTCTGGGGGCCGTCTGCGTCCTGGCGCTCGGCCCCGCTTAACGGGCGTTTTTTATCTCATGTTGAAAACCTGCAAGGAGAAAAGAACTGGCATATCGAATCCAATCCCGCCTGCGGCCCCTGCTTCAGGCGCAGTTGCAAGCATTTTATCTGCATGGATGCAATTTCGCCCGAATCCATCACCGGAATTCTGCATGAACTCTGAATCGACCATGCATCGCCTGCTCCTGAGCGCCCGTATTCCAGCCAGCATTGTGATGGCGCTGGCCATCATCGCCCTTGCGCACCCAAGCCGCATAAGCTGGCTGACCGGCGTTGCAGTGATCTCTGTCGGCGAGGCCGTGCGCATCTGGGCCTCCGGCCATATTCAAAAAAATGAAGGCGTAGCCCAAACCGGGCCTTACGCCCTGTGCCGCCATCCTCTCTATATGGGGCACAGCCTGATCGCCACGGGATTTTGCATTGCCGCCGACAGCATGGCGGCGTTTATTATCGTTTCACTCTCCTTTCTGCTGGTCTATATGCCGACGTGGAAGCATGAGGAGGCATATCTCATCAGCCTGTTCGGCGACACCTATCGTGATTTCATGCGGACGCGGCCGGCGATTTTTCCGCGCTGGAATCAGGGCGTTTTCGCCGGCTCGCACAGTTGGCAACTGGTAAAACAGCATAGAGAGCTGAATCATGTTGCAGGACTGCTTGCCGGGGTTGCCGGCATGGCCCTGTTGAGTTACTGGCGCGGCAGCTGGTGAAGGCGGGATTATACCTTGCCGCCGGCGCACTGTGCCTGATTGCGGCCTGGCAGCCGGCCCATGCGACATTGGCGAAGGCGTCATCCTGCATGCCTTATATTGGAGAAAGCCTGAGCTTTTCCGTCAACTGGGAATTCATCAATGCCGGCTCATCAACCATGAATGTCATGGCCGCCGGGCAGGGATACCGGATTAAAACCTTTGCGCGCACCAACAGATTTCTGGATATATTCAAAAAGGTGCGCGACTACATTACCGCCGAAGGACTGTGCGTTAACGGAAAAATGCAGAGCACTGTCTTTGACGCCAATCTGCATGAACGCACATACGTCGCCAAAAAACAGGCCCGTTTCCTGTGGAAGGAAAATAAGGTTCTTTTTACTCAAAACAAAAACACCGAAACATTTGATGTTGACGCCGGCCACCTCAGCATCATCGACGCCTTTTTTGCCGTGCGCAAGCTGAACCTGAAGGCCGGAGAATCGGTGTCCATTCCCATATTCGATTCACGCAAACGCTATAATGTTGAGGTCAATGTATCTGCTGAAACCAAAATGCTGAAGGCGCCCTGGGGTGAAACCGTAGAGTGCCTGATTATTGAGCCCAGGCTGAAAACAGCAGGCATTTTTGCCAGCAAAGGCAAGATGAAAATCTGGATGACCAATGACGCCCTGCATCTGCCGCTGAAGGTGGTGGCCAAAATTAAAATCGGCCATATCATAATCAATTTATCTGATTATAAAGCACAGCAAGCGATCATCCGGTAAGGCGCGGATGTGAAGCGCCACGTTTTACAAAGGGAAAATTGCTGATGGCCGGGAAAGGTGAAGATGCGCTGTTCAAATGTTGCCCGATAGGTTGCGACAGCGCGCTTGAAAACACCCCGATCCGCCTGGCAGAAGGCAGGCTGAGACGATGTTCCGAATGCGGTCAGTTGCTCAGTTCGTGCAGCCGGGCATGGTTCGATCAATCCATGCAGGAATTCAATGTCCCGCAGGGAACGCTGCCGGAGGGCGGAAACAAGGCGCGCTATCATCAGCGCATGGGCAAGATCCTTTCAGGCGCCCGGGCGATAATCGATAACGACAAACAGCCCTTGCGCCTGCTTGACGTAGGCTGTTCAAGCGGCGCGCTGCTGCTGGTGGCGAAACAGTGCGGTTATGACTGCTTCGGCGCAGAGCCGGCAGCGCAGGCGGCGGCCACAGCGCAGGGGCTCGGCTTCGATGTGTTTCCCGGCCATCTTCAGGATGCAGGCTATGCGGACGGCCATTTCGATGTTGTCACCCTGTTCGAAGTCATCGAACACCTGCTGGCGCCGGATGCATTGCTCAGGGAAATCCGGCGCATCCTGAGGCCCGGCGGGCTGCTTCTGATCGGCACAGGCAATGCCGAATCCTGGACAGCAACATTCCTGCAAGACAAATGGGAATATTTCGACATCCGCAGTCATGGCGGCCACGTCAGCTTTTTCAACCCGAAAAGCATCTCCCTGCTGGGCCGCAAGTGCGGCTTCGACGTGCACAGCATTGCAACCAGGCGGGTCAACCTGGCCGAACGCAAGGATGTATCCGGAACGCTTTACCGGCTGGTCAGAATTGCTCGCGAACTGCTGGCGATTCCGGCCCGCTGGACAAACAGAGGACATGATATGCTCGCCATATTGAGAAAGCCGGGCCAGTGAAGCCCGGGGCAATCGCCGTCGTCATCTCAACCTTCAATGCGCCGGATTTTCTTCGCCTGACGCTGGAAGGATATCGCCAACAGTCCGATCCGAACTTCTCTGTCTACATTGCCGATGATGGTTCCGGCGAAACCACGAAAGAACAAATTGACGCCATCAGGGGTCATTTTCCTGTTCCACTGTATCACATCTGGCAGGAGAATGACGGATTCCGCAAGGCGCGTATCCACAATCAGGTTGTACGCCGGATCAAGGAGCCTTACACGCTGCTCACTGATGGCGACTGCATTGCCCTGCCCGGCCTTGTTGCAGCTCACCGCAAATTTGCCGCCGCCGACTTTTTTATCAGCGGCAGCAGAGTTCTGCTGTCAGAGGAGTGGACACGGGATCTCTGCCGAAAGGATGATTTTATCACCGCGCACCCCTTCTTCTGGTGGCTTAAACAGCGATTGAATACCAATATCAACCGCCTGCTGCCCCTTGTTTTCGCTCCGGGCCTCTCCGCCCCGACAGGGGAACTGGCCGGCATTCGCGGCTGCCACCTCTCCTGCCCGACAGAGGCGCTGCGGCGCATTAACGGCTTTGATGAAGCCTATGAAGGCTGGGGCCGTGAGGATTCTGATCTTGTCGCCCGCCTGCTGCATGCCGGCTACCGCCGCAGAAACCTGCGCGGCCAGCCGGTTCTGCACCTCTGGCATGATGAGCGTTCGCGCCACAGGCTGGAAGAAAATGACGCCATGTTGCAGGCTTGCCTGAATGAACAGCGCATCGAGGCCCTGTGCGGGCTTAAACAACTTGAGGAAAGCGATGACTGAAATATCCGTATATATCATCGCCTTCAATGAAGAGGAAAAAATCGCCGATGCGATTGCCAGCGTGCAGTGGGCCGATGAGATCATTGTCGCCGATTCGCACAGCGACGACCGCACGGCTGAAATTGCCGAATCATTGGGCGCGCGCGTTATCCAGCTCGACTTCGAGGGCTTCGGCAAGCTGCGTAACGACGCCATTGCCGCCTGCTCGCATGAGTGGATTTTCAGTCTCGATGCTGATGAACGCTGTACGCCCGCAGCGGCAAAAGAGATTCGCAGCATCATTGCCGAGCCTGGCGCAAGTGACGCGTATTATGTGCCTCGCCGCAACTGGTTCATGGGGCGATGGATCAGGCGCGGCGGCTGGTATCCGGACTATCGGCAACCGCAATTATTCCGTAAAAACGCATTGCTATTCGATGATGATGCTGTGCATGAAAGCTATGAGGTGCATGGAACGGTTGCTTATATGAAATCGGACATCCACCAGTTCCCTTTTAAAGATCTGGCCCAGCTACAGCAAAAGTGCATGCGCTATTCAACGCTCGGCGTCAACAGACTTCAGCAGCGCGGCGCCAGAGCGAGCATGATCAATGCTCTGGCGCATGGCCTGTGGGCCTTTTTCCGTCTCTATGTTCTCAAGCTCGGCATGCTCGACGGCTGGGCCGGCTTCGTGATCGCTCTGGGAAATTTTGAGGGCGTATTCTTCCGCTATGCGAAGCTGTGCGAAAAAGAAAAGAAGTGGAACAAACCGCCGCAGCGGCCATGAAACTGCTGCATATTGTTCGCCTTTACGGCCCGGTTGGCGGCATGGAACGCTATGTCTGGGAGTTGACGGGACAACTGGCGAAGATGGGCCATGCGGTCACCATCCTCTGCCAGTCTCTTCATGCAGACGCCGCGCCCGAAGGCGTTGAAGTTATTGAACTGGGCGACATGCGGGCGAGACCCCGCTGGCTGGCGCACCTGCGCTTCTCGCACAGGGTTTCCGGGTGGATCGCTGCGCACCCGGACGAGCGCCGCATTATTCACAGCCACGAACGCACAGCGGTTCACCACTTCACCACATTTCACGCCCCTCCGTTTGCCGCAATCCGGGACAGGCCGCTGTGGAGGCGCTGCTCGCCGCGCAATGTCGCCAACCTCTGGCTTGAGCGTAGAGAAGTCTGCGGCGCACAAATCACGGCTGTTATTCCCAACTCCCGACTCACTGCTGACGCCCTGCTGCAGTACTACCCAGGCACTGGCCGGCGCATGGCGGCTGCGATTTACCCTGGCGTTGGCGATATAGCGTCCAGGCCGGAGAGACAGGTGCAGGAAGATGGCGGCGTCATTGGCTTTATCGGCAGGGAATGGAAACGCAAGGGGCTTGATACTGCCGTTCAGATCATTGCCAGGCTTCGCCGTCAGCGTCCGAAGCTGGAATTTCTGGTGGCCGGCCCCGATGCGGACGAGGTGCGGCATCTGTTCAGGGACTGGCGCGGCGGCTATCGCCTGCTTGGCGCAATAGACAGCAAATCATTTTACGCCGGACTCGACCTGCTGCTGCATCCTGCACGACAGGAGCCTTATGGCATGGTCATTGCCGAAGCGCGTGCAGCCGGAACGCCTGTTCTGGTTTCAGATCACTGCGGCATCGCCCCCGAGATTGAGGATTCTTGCGTGCTGGCTCCTGACGCTGACATCAACATCTGGGTCGATCATTGCAACGCATTGCTCGGTCAGCCGACGCAGGCTGTGACCCGCAACTGGAAAATCGTCGCTGAAGAACAGATCGCATGTTATCAAAAATATTTGTAGCGGCTCAGCTCACCCCGGATTTGTCCTGTCTGCGTGCGACGCACAGGCAGGGTGAGGGACATGGACGTCCCGAACCACAAAAAGGCAGGATAGCCGTTTGGACGAGCTTCAAGCTCGCCCGAAGGGTGAGGGACATGGATGTCCCGAATCACAAAAAGGCAGGATAGCCGTTTGGACGAGCTTCAGGCTCGCCCGAAGGGTGAGGGACATGGATGTCCCGAATCAATCATCACGGCGATTCACAAATAAC
>CAYTFI010000042.1:0-11647 GCA_964437065.1 uncultured Zetaproteobacteria bacterium
CATGCCGCTTTCATCGCACGATGCCCTGAGCAATTCAAACAGCCTTTCCTGACGCACGCTGTCCAATGCCGCCGAAGGCTCATCAAGCAACAACAGACGCGGCTTGCGCACCAGCACCCGCGCCAGCCGGGCGCGCTGGCGCTGCCCGCCGGAGAGATAGCGAAAATCCGCATCGGCCAGTTTGCGCATATCGACCAGCTCAAGCGCATGCAGGATGCCGGCGCTCTGCACCCTGCCTTTCCAGGGCAAGGCATAATCTCTCAAACCCATGGCCACAACATCGCGGACGCGCATCGGCAGGCGCGGTTGACTGTCGTGCAACTGGTGCAGAAAGCCGATCTGTTTGAGCAGTCGATGCCGGTTAAAGCGATGCAGCCGCTGACCGAAAAGATCTATATGACCGCCATGGGCGTGCAATAAGCCTGCAATCAGATGCAACAGCGTACTTTTGCCGGCGGCGTTGGGGCCGACAATGCCGAGAAAATGGCCGGCCTCAAGCGTCAGATTAATATCGCTGAGAATCGGCTTGGCGGCAAAGTCGAAGCAAAGATTGTCGATACGAACAAGCGGGATGCTCATGGGTTTACCAGGTTTATTCGCTGCAGATTTTTTTGCATGAGTTCCGGCCATGAATCGCCACAGGCGCCGAGGGCGTCGAGCGTGATATGGCGCGGCGCAGAATCGACATGGCGAGCCAGCCACTCCACGGCGCGATTGCTATGCCCGGCGCTGCTGATCAGCCACGCCCCAGGACTGTTGTTCAGGGCCAGCAGCGCCTCATCAAGCAGGCGCGGGCCGTATTCATGGCCGTGATGCCCGGACTCAAGCACCTTCAGAACAGGAACGCCCATGTCCTGCATCAGGCGTCGCCAGGCCGGATGTTGCATAATGACTCCGGATTTCTTCACCGGCTCAAGCGCCTTGCGCCAGGCGTCTTCCATGGCGCGAATTTGCGCCAGCGCCAGTGTAAGCCTGTAGGCGATGGCGTCTGATCTCTCGGGGTGCAGGCGTAAAAGAGTCGGCGCAATGCGGATCAGCGCATTGCGCGCCATGGCCGGAACAAGCCAGCCGTGATCAATCGCAGGCCACAAATCAAGGGTGTTTTCATGCTCTGGCGGCAGCGGCCAGCCGCCATCATCGCCCGAGGCCCGAATCAGCAAACGGCTTTGACGCAGCGCCTCAATGGTGCGCGGCTGTAATTGAAAATGATGCGGATCAGCGCCGGGGTGAAGCAGGCAGAGAATATCGGCCTGCTTGTCCAGTATCGAAACCAGGCCGGCCAAAGGCGGCAGCGTCACGGCGACGTCGGCAGCCCCTGCATGGCCGGGGACGCCAACAACAAGCAACAGGATAAATGCGGTGGAAACAGTTTTGCGCATGCCGGCAATGCTAACCTGAATGATGCGATTCGGCACAAGCATTCCTTGCCGGCGCAGGCAAAGGAAAATTCTGAAGCCGGAAAGCCTTGTCTCTCTTTGCGCTCTTCCTGTCTTTGTGGTTCAATATCCTGACTGGATTTTAGCGCTCCATGATGAAAAAGCTGTAGGCGTAAGGATTCTTTTCGTCCGGGGAATGGCTTTCGTGGTAGATTTCGCGCCATTCGGACAGATCGAATTCAGGGAACCATGCATCGCCTTCAAATGAGTCGTGTATGCGCGTAAAATAGAGTCTGTCAGCCAGCGGCAACAGGCGTGAATAAATCTCTGCGCCGCCAATCACCATGATCTCTTCGGCATCGCCGCTCGCCGCCCTGGCCTGATCCAGTGAATGCACCACCGTGCAGCCCTCAATATCCATGTCTTTCCGGCTGATGACAATATTGCGCCGTCCGGGAAGCGGCTTGCCGATAGATTCAAAAGTTTTGCGCCCCATCAAAACGGGCTTGCCATAAGTTTGCCGGCGAAACCATTGCAAATCAGCCGACAGCCGCCACGGCAGGCGATTGCCTTTGCCAATCAGCCTGTTCTCATCCATGGCCCATATCAGCGACAGCCGCGCTTGCTTGCTCATGCGCAAATGCTGCTTGCCGGCCATTGCTTGTCAAAGGCCGGCTGTCGCTCATTCCTGTATGTCGTAAACAATGATTTTTCGCACCAGCGGTTCGATAACATCACGCACCGCCTGCCTGTGCATCGGGTGGACAAGATAGGCGTCCATCTCCTGTCGGCAGGAGAAAGTAAAAATGACGCCGACATCAAAAGAGTCATCGACAATGGCGCGCTCGCTTTCAACAGCCGCGCCGACCTTGACCGAGGTCACGCCGGGAATGCGCGCCAGGGCGCGCGTGGCCCTGGTAATTTCATCAATCGCCTGCCGGTCGCCCGGCGTATTCAACCACATCAACACCACATGGCTCAACGCCGGCGCGCCCCCTTCTTCGCCAGGAACGACATGGCCCATGGAAGTGATGAGCAGGAGCAATAAAAAAGGCTTGATCAGATAGCGCATTTCAACTCTCCAGGGCCGACCTGAGCATCCTGATCAGCTCCCTGTTGGCCGCCGGCATGGAAAAGTCTGACAGGGCATCGACACTGGCCCGGACATGCGCCGATTCACATGCCGGGGACGCTGCATGCTCGCACAGGCAACTGAACAGCATGAAATGCAACAGTCGATCCGGGTATTCAAAGTCGTGCGCGCCAAGGAACTTCCAGTCCGCGCCCGTGAGCCCGGTCTCCTCTTCAAGCTCGCGCCTGGCGGCTGCTTCCGGGCTTTCATCGCCCTCGACCCCGCCGCCGGGGAATGACCACAGACCGCCGCAATGTTGCGCCTTGTCCCTTTTCAGCAACAACACCCGGCCTTCGCCGTCAAGGGGCGCAACCAGAGCAATGATCCGCCTGCTCAGGTGCGATACTCGGCATTGATGGCGATATATTCACGGGTGAAATCGCCCGTCCAGACTGTGGCTGCGGCGTCGCCCCTGCCAAGCGCGAGGGTGATGGAAAATTCATCCTGTGCAAATACGGACATGCCCGCTTCGTCGCGATAGTCAGGGTGCAGATTGCCGCCTTCCAACATGACGACATTATCGCATTTAAGTGAAATTTTATCTGCATCAAAGGCGACGCCGGCATTTCCAGCCGCCATGATGATGCGCCCCCAGTTGGCGTCGGAGCCGGCAAAGGCCGTTTTGACCAGCGGTGAAACAGCAATGCAGCGCCCGACATGGCGCGCCTCATCTTCTGAAGCTGCGCCCTCCACGTTGATGGTGACAAACTTGCTTACGCCCTCGCCGTCGCGCACAATCATCTGCGCAAGCTCAATGCAAAGATCGGTCAGGGCGGCCTCGAACGCCGCGACATCCTGCATCGGCGCATGGCCCAGGCCCAAACCGCTGGAGAGCAGATAAACCGTGTCGTTGGTGGAAGTGTCGCCATCGACGCTGATCGAATTAAATGAAAGCCTGATCGCCCGATCCAGCATGGCCTGCAACTGCGTCTGCGTCAGCGGCGCATCGGCGCCGATGAAGCAGAGCATGGTGGCCATGTTCGGATGGATCATGCCGCTGCCCTTGGCAATGCCGGTGATGGTGAATTCTCCGACCTTGCGACTGGCCCATTTGGCAAAGGTGTCGGTAGTGCGAATCGCCTCGGCGGCATGTTGCCATGAGCCCGCGCAGGCGGCCGCCTGCTCGACTCCCCGCACAATGCGCTCAATTGGAAAGGGCGCGCCAATCACGCCGGTGGAGGCCGACAACACCTGCCGGCTGTCCACGCCCAGCGCCCCGGCAGCCGATGCAATCATCATTTGCGCCCACTCCTGTTCACGAATGCCGGCGCCGGCATTGGCATTGCCGCTGTTGACTACGATGGCGCGAATCTGCGAGCCATGTTCATGCACGGCCTTTTCGCCCAGATCCACGCATGCGGCGCGCAGCCGATTGCGGGTAAATGCGCCGGCCGCGCAGCAATCCACATCAGCGGCGATAATCGTCAGATCAGTGCGTTTGCCAGCCAAATCCGGCGATTTCACGCCGCACGACGCTGCGCCGATGCGAAAGCCGGGCACGGGCAGCGGCAGCGCCGGGGCAGGGGGATTTACAGACATTCAGCCTCGCTTGCCGTGACACTGCTTGTATTTTTTGCCGGAGCCGCACGGGCAGGGCGCATTTCGCCCCACCTTGGGCTGCTCGCGCCTGTAGGTCTCGGGCCTTGCTCCGCCCTCTTCATCTTCGTCGCCGTGGCTGTAGGTGACCGGCGCGCTCTCTTGCTGCGGCTCCACTGCGGGCGGTTGCTCCACCTGCACCCGGTGCAGGGCGATCATGGTCTCTTCGCGCACCTTGTCGAGCATGCCTTCAAACAACTCGAATGATTCCCGTTTATATTCCTGGATCGGCTGTTGCTGGGCGTATCCGCGCAGGCCAATGCTCTGGCGCAGGTGATCCATGGCCAGCAAATGCTCTTTCCAGTGGTGGTCGAAAATCTGCAATACGAGGTATTTTTCAAAAGAGCGCATCTGCTCTTCGCCGGTTCGCTCCTCCTTGGCATCCATATGCGCCTGTAGCGCCTCAACAATGTTCCGCGCCATGTCGTCAACAGTCTCGACATCATCGCCGGCGAGCCAGGCCTTTGGATCCACTTCAACCGACAGGCGCTCCTTCAGGGCGTCGGCCATATTATCCAGTTCCCACTCTTCCGGATGGCCGGCAAGAAACTCGGCGCTCAGACGTGCGGCATAATCCTTTTGCATATCTTCAATGATATCATGCACATCATCGGCCTCCAGCAGTTCACGGCGCTGGCTATAGATGACATCGCGCTGCTGATTCATCACATCATCGTATTCCAGCAGCTGTTTGCGGATATCGAAGTTGCGGCCCTCAACCTTCTTCTGTGAATTTTCAATCGCCTTGGTCACCCATGGGTGCTCAATGGCTTCGCCCTTCTCAAAGCCCATCTTGGTCAGCATGCCCTGCATCTTCTCGCCGCCGAAAATGCGCATCAGATCATCTTCCAGCGACAGATAAAAGCGGGTTGAACCCGGATCGCCCTGACGACCGGATCGTCCGCGCAACTGATTATCAATGCGGCGGGACTCATGCCTTTCGGTGCCGAGAATGTGCAGCCCTCCGGCCTCAACAACTTCAATATGCTCAGCCTGACAGGTAGCCCGCACCTCCTCGATTCTGGATTCGCGCTCGGCCCCGGAAAGATTGGCCGGCAGCTGCGCGATCAGCATATCCGGATTGCCGCCCAGCATGATGTCGGTGCCGCGTCCCGCCATATTGGTGGCGATGGTAACAGCATTCTTGCGCCCGGCCTGAGAGACGATTTCCGCTTCCCGTTCATGATGTTTGGCATTAAGCACCTCATGTTTGATGCCGCGCTTGCGCAACTGTTCAGACAGGAATTCCGATTTTTCAATAGATATCGTGCCGACAAGAATCGGGGCCGAAGTCTTGTGCACTGCTTCAATGTCCCTGATGATGGCTTCGTATTTATCTTCAGCGTCCCGAAAAATGACATCGGCCTCATCGATGCGAATCATGTCCTTGTTGGTCGGAACGATGACCACCTCCAGATCATAGATTTTCTGGAACTCCTCGGCCTCGGTGTCGGCGGTGCCGGTCATGCCGGCCAGCTTGTCATACATGCGGAAATAATTCTGGAAGGTGATTGAGGCCAGCGTCTGGTTTTCCGGCTGCACGGTGACGCCTTCTTTGGCCTCCAGCGCCTGATGCTGGCCGTCTGAATAACGACGGCCAGGCATCATGCGACCGGTAAATTCATCAATAATAACCACCTCGTCGTTGCGCACGATATAATCAACTTCGCGCGTAAACAGCGTATTGGCGCGCAGCGCCTGGGTGGCGGCATGCATCAGGTTGACATTATCCGGGTCGTAAAGAATGCCATGGGTCAACAGCCCTGCCTGACGGAACAGCGCCTCGATATGTTCATTGCCGATTTCGGTATAGGAGACGGCGCGATCCTTTTCATCTTTTTCATAATCTTCTTCATTCAGCTGTTTGACCAGCGCATCCGCCTGATTGTACAGCTCGGTGGCCTGCTCCGCCGGGCCGGAAATAATCAATGGCGTGCGCGCCTCATCGATCAGGATCGAATCGACCTCATCAACGATGGCATAGTGATGGCCGCGCTGCACCAGCTCTTCCTTGGAAAAGGCCATATTATCGCGCAGATAATCAAAACCGAACTCGTTATTGGTGCCATAGGTGATATCGGCGCCATAGGCCGCACGGCGCTCATCATTGGAGATGCCATGCACAATAACGCCTGTCGAAAGGCCGAGAAAACCGTACAACCGCCCCATATGTTCGGCGTCGCGCCTGGCCAGATAATCGTTCACCGTGACGACATGCGCGCCCTTGCCGGGCAATGCATTCAAATACATGGCCAGCGTGGCGGTCAGGGTTTTACCCTCGCCGGTTTTCATTTCCGAAATTTTGCCCTGATGCAAAATGACGCCGCCGACCAGTTGCACATCGAAATGGCGCATGCCAAACACGCGCACAGAGGCTTCGCGCACAACGGCGAAGGCCTCAATGAGCAAATCATCCACAGTGGCGCCGTCATCCAGACGTTGGCGAAACTCAATCGTTTTTGCCGCCAGCTGCTCATCGGACAGGGCCTGCATATCTGCCTCCAGAGCGTTGATCTGCTCGGCGACAGGCCAGATATCCTTGAGCAGGCGATCATTTCGAGAGCCAAAGAATTTAGTAAGAATGTTGAACATGAATGAAAACTCCCATCAGGGTTCGGCTGGCGCTTAACGCGCCCGGCGCAAGCTAGCCATGATTGCCGGTAAAAGCATCCATCCTGAACTGTTTACGGGACAGATGTGACCCGAGGTCAATCCATGATGTCTTTTAAGAGTAATTGACAGGTTTTATCGCCGTCGACGATATTAAGCTGTCGAATAAAACGACGGGTCTCTCTCAGCAAGGTTCTTTTCCGCGCCTCCAGCAGGCCTCTTAATGCGCGATGATCCCGATACAGCTGTTGATAGGCCTCGCCGGGCAGCTGCATCAACTCGCAATCGGACTCGGCCCGGGCCGTGGCAGTGCGCCTGCCCCTGACGGCAACATCAATTTCTCCCAGCACGGCGCTGCTTCCGACTGTTTTTAACTGGCGATCCCGCCCGTTAATATTCAGATCGATAGCCATCCTGCCGCTACGCAACAGATACACATCGCAAGACTCATCATCTTCGCGAAATAAAAACTCCCCCGCCTTGATACGGCGCTGAATCATTTGCGTGGCAATGTGTCGGCGGGTGTCGGCGTCAAGCTTGCGAAACACCGGCGCCAGAACCAGCTGCATGCTCAGCAGGCGGAACCGGTACAGCGCTTCAAACTGATCGCAAAACTCCGGCGAGGCCGCCTTGATTTTATCCAGCACGCTGTAAGGCAACTCAAGCACATCGACCGCCTCCCTGGCGACAAATCCGGTAGCCCATTTTTTGCGGGAGAAATAGGCGATTGCGCCGCAAATCTCGCCGCTGACGCGAAATGCCAGATGGGTTCGCTTGCCGCCTTTAACAAGAAACTCCTCAAGACGACCATGTACGACAAAATAGATTGAACCGGGCGCCTCATTGGCATGGATGAGCACTTCACCGTTTTTCAACTGGCGCAAAACCATTGCGTCGAGAGCCTGATCAAATGTGTTTTCATCAAAGGCTGCAAAAACATCCTCTGCACGCAATTTATAAACAGCCTGATCCTTGAGAGAAAGAAACTCGAAAATGCGGCTGCCGACCTTGCCGCGTTCCCGACATAAATTGAATATTCGCTTGGGACCGACATGTTCATTGGGCGCAACTTCGTGGTAGAGACGCAAGGTTGACACCGCTTCGGTCAATCTGTGGTTGACGGCATAGCACTCTGCGGCCTCGAGAAACCAGCGGGCGGCATCCTTGTCGTTCCCGGCCTTGCGATAACTGCGCGCCGCACGCAAAGGCAGGTTGGTGTTTTCAGCCATGAACGGGGTAAGCGCGGCATAACGAATGGCGGCCTTGTCATAATGGCCTCTCATGCTGTCGTGTTGCGCCTGATGAAATGCGCGGGCGATTTCAGCATTTCCTTTTGCACCCACAGACTTGCTCCTCAGGGCGTTGATTAGCTGGATTTCCCGGTGGCTGAATTCTGGCAAGTTATCCCCCCTGACACAGGGTGCTTATTGTTAGCGCATTACAGGCAAAATGCAAGCATTCCAGCTGCCGGGATGAAGGCGTAACGGGGTGCGCCCGGGCCTTACGCAGGCCAGACCAGCACAGGCTTTCTTGCCGCCTGTGTTTCATCGAGCCGGCGGCGGAACGGCTTGATCGGCGCTTCATGCAGCGCGCCGGTGTCGCCCGCCTCGCAGGCGGCGGCGATCTCCAGCATGGCGTCGCAAAAGGCGTCCAGCGTTTCGCGTGATTCGGTTTCAGTCGGCTCGATCAGCATGGCGCCATGCACAATCAGCGGGAAATAAACGGTCATCGGATGGAAGCCGAGGTCAATCAGACGCTTGGCAATATCGAGCGTTTTGACGCCATGCCTCTCCTGCCACTCATCGGTGAACAGGCATTCGTGCTTGCAAAGGCCGCTGAACGGAGCGTGATAGGCGTCCTTCAAACGACTCAGCACATAATTGGCATTGAGCACGGCATCCTCGGCGATTTTGTGCAGATGCTGATGGCCGAAGGCGGAGATATAGGCATGGGCGCGCAGCAGCACCCCGGTTTGACCGAGCGCGCCCAAAACCGGGCCGACAGATGATGCGGACTCACCCGCCAGCCGATAAGTCGCGCCATCTTTTTCAATGCGGGGCACGGGCAGAAAAGGCGCCAGCAACGCGTTGACGGCGACAGGGCCGGCGCCGGGGCCGCCGCCGCCATGCGGCGTAGCGAAGGTTTTGTGCACATTAATATGCAGGCAGTCGATGCCCATATCTCCAGGCCGGGCGACGCCGACCAGCGCATTGAGATTGGCGCCATCGCCATACACAAGGCCGCCGGCATCATGCACCAGCCGGCAAATATCCTTGACATCGGACTCAAATGCGCCGGCGGTGTTGGGATTGGTCATCATCAGAGCGGCGGTTTCATCATTCAGATGCGCCTTCAGTTCATCCGGATCAATGCGCCCGTCCGCACCCGATTTCAGCTCTACGGTCTGCATGCCGCACAGGGCGGCGGATGCCGGGTTGGTGCCGTGGGCGGAATCGGGAACCAGCACGGTGCGCCGCTTTGCTTCACCACGCGCATCAAGCGCGGCGCGAATCATCATCAGCCCGGTCAGTTCGCCGTGCGCGCCGGCGGCCGGTTGCAGGGTGACGTATGGCAGGCCGGAAATCTCTCCCAGCCACTGTTGCAGCTCATACAGCAGCTCAAGCACGCCCTGGACGCTCTCATCGGGCTGATCGGGATGAATATGCGCCAGCCCCGGCAGACGAATCACCTGCTCGTTGACGCGCGGATTATATTTCATGGTGCAGGAGCCGAGCGGATAGAAGCCGGTCTCAATGCCGTGATTCCACTGCGATAAACGTACGAAATGGCGCACGGTTTCCGGTTCCGAAAGACCCGGAATACCGGCAGGAGAGCGGCGGGCAAATGCCGCCAGTTCATCAGAAATGGCGCCGTCCACGCCGGGCAGACTGATTGCTTCAGGCCGTTCATGGGCATGCTCGAACAGCACCGCCTCTTCATGCTGAATGCCGTTTGTGCCGGAAAACCGGTAGTCGGGATTGCTCATCCGACCCCCTCCAGCAGCGTCAGATAGTCAGTGATATCGGCCTCTTCGAGCATTTCAGTGACGGCGACAAGAAGATGCCTGGTCTCGGCATTCGGATCAATCCGCTCCAGCGGGATGCCGGCAAACATGTCCATGTTCCGTGCGGCGGCAAGAAAGCGGTCACGCGCCCCCTGATCGGCAAAGCTGAGCACGGTTTCATTGTAATGCGCGCCTTTGGCGGCAGTCACATGAGCGGGCAGCCGCGACACCAGCGACTGCAGGGCGGCGGCGGAGCGCCGCGCCACTTTTGCAAGGCCCGCATCGCCCATCAGGGTCATATAGGCGGCGACAGCCGTGCACATCAGCCCCTGATTGGAGCAGATGTTGCTGGTCGCCTTTTCCCGGCGGATATGCTGCTCGCGGGTTGACAGCGTAAGCACGAAGCCGCGCCTGCCGTTCACATCCGTGGTCAGGCCGCAGACGCGACCGGGCATCTGCCGCACATAACGCTGCCGACAGGTGAACAGGCCGATATGCGGGCCGCCAAAGCCCATCGGAATGCCCAGCGCCTGCCCTGAGCCGATGGCGATATCGGCGCCCATTGCCCCCGGCGATTCAATCAGCGCGAAGGCGGAGATGTCGGAAAAGGCGACGACCATCAGGCAACGGCTCGCATCGCAGGCTGCGCGCAGCGGAGCGAGATCATAGACCGAGCCGTAGAAGTCGGGGTATTGCACAATCACGCAGGCGGTCTGATCATCAATGGCGGCGATCACCCTGCCCGGATCGCCGCCGAATTCGCCCGCATCGACTTCAACGTATGCGCCGTCAAGGCGCGAGAGATAGTTGGCCGTGACGCTGCGATAGCGCGGGTTGACCGAGCCTGCCATCACCACGCGGTTCCTGCGGGTGACGCGACGCGCCATCAGGGCGGCTTCAGCGGTCGCCGTTGCAGCCTCATACATGGATGCGTTGGAGACATCCATGCCGGTCAGACGCGCAATCATAGTCTGGAATTCAAACAGCGCCTGCAATGTGCCCTGTGAAATCTCCGGCTGATACGGCGTGTAGGCAGTGAGGAACTCACCGCGCGAAATTATATAATCGACTGCCGCCGGGACGAAATGATGGTAGGTGCCGCCGCCGAGAAAATAACGCGTATTGACGGCGTTGCGATTTTTCTCCGAGGCGCGGGTGAATTTGCGCACAATGGCCGCTTCCGACAGCGCATCGCCAATATCCAGCGAGCCCTTGTCAATATGAAATTCATCGGGAATATCGGTGAACAGGTCGCGCATGCAGCTTACGCCGATGCGCTCCAGCATAGCCGATCTGTCACTGTCCGAGTGTGGTAAAAATCTCATGGATTACTCACTAACGCGTTGTTTGTTTCATGTTTACTACAGAGATTTTCTGTTCCTCTGCATCCTCTGTGGCGAATATTATTTTTATTCTTCGAGAAAAGTGGCGTATTCGTCGTCATTCATCAGTTCAGGCAATGCGCCGTCGCCGATGCTGATTCTGGCGATCCAGCCTGCGCCGTAGGCGTCGGCGTTAACCTTTTCCGGCGCGCCTTCCAGCGCTTCATTGATTTCAATAATTTCTCCGGCCACCGGGGCATAGACATCGGACACAGCCTTGACCGATTCGACCACGGCATAGGCCTCGCCGGCCTCAACGGCGCGACCAATATCGGGCAGCTCAACGAACACGATGTCGCCGAGCGCTTCCTGGGCATGGTCGGTGATGCCGAAGGTGGCGACATCGCCCTCGATGCGCACCCACTCGTGATCCCGGGTGAATTTCAAATCAGCAGGAATTGTCATGTTTTATTCTCCAGTTTTTACCTCAGGGGACGCATATCGGTCTGATCTGGCCGATCCGTCCGATATGCCTCTTTTGCAATAAATTACCTTCTCACATTGCTGCGCACGAAGGGCAGCGTAGTGCGTTCGGCTGCAATCTGTT
>CAYTFI010000042.1:11747-12826 GCA_964437065.1 uncultured Zetaproteobacteria bacterium
CTTCTCACATTGCTGCGCACGAAGGGCAGCGTAGTGCGTTCGGCTGCAATCTGTTTGCCGCGAATCTCCACGCTCAACTCGTCTGATTCGGCATGTTCGGGCCTTACGTAGGCCAGCGCAACCCCGCCGGCCATCGGCGAGTGCATGCCGGAGGTGATTTCACCGCTTTCCGCCGCGCCGGCAAACACTTTATAGTGCTCACGCGGTATGCCTCGACCGGTCAGCCTGATCGCAATCAGACGCCGCCCGGGCCCTGCCGCCTTGCGCGCTGCAACCGCAGCCCTGCCGATGAAATCGCCTTTATCCAGTTTGGTGATCCACATCAGCCTGGCTTCCACCGGCGTAACGCGATCAGAAATCTCATGGCCGTAGAGCGCATAGCCCATTTCGGTGCGCAGCATGTCGCGGGCGGCAAGTCCGATCGGCAGCGCGCCGTTATCCATCAGTTTGTTCCAGATTTCAACCGCGATGCTGTTGGAAATATAGATTTCGAAGCCGTCTTCGCCGGTGTAGCCGGTGCGCGAAACGACGCCGTCTGCGCCATTGATCCTGAGCCGGGCAAACCGGTAGTAGCCGATTCTTTCCAGATCGCAATCCACCAGCGGCTGCAAGACGGCCTGCGCGGCGGCGCCCTGCAAAGCCAGCAGCGTGGTCGCATCCGATTCGTCGATAACGCAAACATCGAAGCGGGCGGCTTCTCTTTGCAGATGCGCCACGTCCCTGAAGCGGTTGGCGGCATTGATGCAAAGGTAATATTCGTCGTCAGCGATTTTGTAGGCGGTGATATCGTCGATAAATGCGCCCGCCTCATTCAGCAGGGCGGAATACTGCACCTGCCCCTCGGCCAGCTTCGATACGTCATTGGTCGTCACATATTGCAGAAACGCCAGCGCCCCGGCGCCTGTAACGCGCACCTGCCCCATATGTGAAATGTCGAAGATGCCGGCATCGCCATCGCGAACCGATCTGTACTCTTTCAGCGCCCCGTCCTGATATTGCACCGGCATCTCGAAACCGGCAAACGGCACCATCTTGCCTCCCAGCGCAAGATGCTCGGCAAACAGCGGCGTTTTAGCCAG
>CAYTFI010000043.1:0-6942 GCA_964437065.1 uncultured Zetaproteobacteria bacterium
CTGTCCAATTAAAACATGGAATCTTATTTTAACTGTGCATATGATATTTGACCCCTTTTTTCTTTTTTGCATAGAGCCAGGCGGATCAAGCGTTTGCGCCATGCGCGTGCGGCCGACTGCTTTTTCCGGGATAATGTCAATGACCCGGTCGGGGTCAATCACCTTTCTGAAATTTTCCCGGGCGCGCAAACGACTCAAAATCTTAGATGACGAGCCAGTTGCAAAACTCATGAGCGGCGATTGGCTTCCCCACTCCGGCCCATTTCCGAGCTGAAATTTCTATCCATGGAACCACCATGCATCTCATTCCATCCCAAAAATGGACTCGAAATGGGATCGCCACTCATCCACCCGGAGTTTTGCAATTGGCTCGACGTCGTAACATACATTCGACATAATGCGCAACGTAACTACTCAACTCACCCCTGATTTGCCCGATCACGGCGTCATAGCGCCCATTTACAGGCGTAAACTCCGTGTTTTTTCCTTGTGCTCGAACAAATCAGGGGCAATCTGAGCAGCTGCGCCGACCCTGCTGAACAGTTATGCTGCGCAGCAAAAAAAGGGCGAACATCTTATCGCCGTTTCTTATGTAGTGTCAGGAGCCTTCATGTCAGATCGCAACCAGTTTTTTAATGCGCCGATGAGCGATTCGCCGGTGCAGGATGCAATTGCCGCAGAACTCGGGCGTCAGCAGCACACGCTCGAGCTGATCGCCAGCGAAAACATTGTTTCCAGGGCCGTGATGCAGGCCCAGGGCTCGGTGATGACGAACAAATATGCCGAGGGCTATCCCGGTCGCCGCTATTATGGCGGCTGCGAGCATGTTGACCGGGTCGAATCCCTGGCGCAGCAGCGGGCAAGCGAACTGTTCGGCGTCAAACATGTGAATGTGCAGCCGCATTCGGGATCACAGGCCAATATGGCGGTCTACATGGCTGTGCTGAATCCCGGCGATACCATTATGGGCATGGATCTGTCACATGGCGGCCATTTGACGCACGGCTCCCCGGTTAATTTTTCCGGTCGCTTGTACGAGGTCGTGGCCTACGGCGTGCGCCAGGATAATGAGCTGATTGATTATGATGTGATGCAAAAACTGGCGCTGATTCAGCGTCCGAAAATAATTGTCGGCGGCGCTTCAGCCTATGAACGCCGGATCGATTTCGCCCGCATGCGTAAAATTGCAGACTCGGTCGGCGCAACCCTGATGGTTGACATGGCCCATTATGCAGGCCTGATCGCCGCCGGCGAATATCCCAGCCCGGTCGGGCATGCGCATGTCATTACGACAACAACGCACAAGACATTGCGCGGCCCGCGCGGCGGCATGATCATGACGGACGATGATGATCTGGCCAAAAAGCTGAATTCACGAATTTTTCCCGGCATTCAGGGCGGGCCCCTGATGCATGTGATCGCCGCCAAGGCCGTGGCCTTTGGCGAAGCGCTGGGAGACGCGTTCAAGGCCGACCAGAAGCAGGTGGTCGCCAATGCCCGCGCAATGGCCGCGACGCTCTCTGCCGGCGGCCTGCGCATTGTTTCCGGCGGCACCGACTGCCATATGTTCAGGGTTGACGTGCGCCCGCAGGGATTGACCGGCAAGCTGGCGGAGGAAGCGCTGGAGGCCGCCGCCATCACCACCAACAAGAATACCATTCCGTTCGACCCGGAATCGCCGTTTGTCACCTCCGGCATTCGCATCGGCGCTTCGGTGATCACCTCGCGCGGCATGAAAAAGGCCGAGGCCGAATTGATCGGCGCGTTGATTCTGCGCGTTTTGCAAGCTCCGAAAGACACAGCGGTGCATCAGGCGGTAGCTCGGGAAGTCGGTGAATTGACCGATCAATTCCCGATCTACGCAGGCTGATTCCGGCCTTCGGAATGCACTGAATGCATTGTCCGTTCTGTGCCAATGAAGACACGCGGGTGGTGGATTCACGGGTTGTTGAAGAAGGAGCCGCTGTTCGCCGGCGCAGGGAGTGCGAGGCGTGCAGCAAGCGCTTTTCAAGCTATGAGCGGGCCGAGTTGCGCTTGCCGCTGGTGGTGAAAAAAGATGGCGCGCGACAGGCCTTTGATGTTGAAAAGGTTCATTCGGGCATGCAAAAGGCGCTGGAAAAAAGGCCGGTCTCGGCCGAACATCTGGAGCAAGGCGTTCATGCCGTGCTGCGGGCGGTGCAGGAGTTGGGGCAGCCCGAGGTCGCGGCGGTGCAGGTGGGAGAGTTTGTGATGGAACAGTTGCAGCGGCTTGATGGCGTAGCCTATGTCCGCTTCGCCTCGGTTTATCGTGAATTCAAGAATGTGGATGATTTTCTTGCCGCCGTAAAAACGGTGGTGGGTAAATAGCTTGTTTGTTCACCGCGCACAAAGAAATAATAAGGTGGGACAGGAGTAGTAATGACATTGAAAATCGCAGTATTGCCGGGTGATGGCATAGGAAAAGAGATTGTCGCTGAGGCGCTGAAGGTGCTGGAAGTGTTAAACCGGCGCTTTGATCTGAATGCAGAGTGGCAGCAGGCCGCCATTGGCGGCATTGCCTATGATGAGGCCGGCGATCCCTACCCGCCGGCCACGCAGGAGCTTGTGCATCATTCCGACGCCGTGCTGCTCGGCGCTGTCGGCGGGCCGAAATGGGAGCCGCTGGACAAGCCGCTGCGGCCCGAGGCGGGCCTGTTGCGCATTCGCGCCGATCTGGGGCTGTTTGCCAACTATCGGCCGACCAGGGTGTTTAATCAGCTGCTCGGCGCTTCAACGCTGAAGCCGGAAGTGATTGACGGCGTCGATATTCTGGTTGTGCGCGAACTGGTTTCCGGCATCTATTTCGGTCAGCCGCGCGGCATTGAAACCTTGCCGGATGGCGAGAGACGCGGCTTCAACACCCTGAACTACACAAAGTCTGAAATTGAGCGCATCGCCCGCAAGGCCTTTGAGGCGGCGCGTCTGCGCAGCAACAGGGTTTGCTCTGTCGACAAGGCCAATGTGCTTGAGGCAACGGAGTTCTGGCGTCAGGTGGTGACAGCTCTGCATGCGGCGGAGTATTCGGATGTGGAGCTTTCGCACATGTATGTGGACAATGCCGCCATGCAACTGATTCGCAATCCCGGGCAATTTGATGTGATTGTCACCACCAATATGTTCGGCGATATATTATCTGACGAGGCTTCCATGCTGACCGGCTCGATCGGCATGCTGCCATCGGCCTCCATTGGCGAGGAATTTGCCATGTATGAACCCATTCACGGATCAGCGCCGGATATTGCCGGCCAGGACAAGGCCAATCCCCTGGCCACTATTCTTTCCGTCGCCATGATGCTGCGCTTCTCGCTCGATCGCGCCGATCTGGCCGACAGGCTTGAGCAGGCGGTTGAGTGCGTGCTTGATGACGGCGTGCGCACGATTGATCTGGCCGATGGCGGCGCTGCGGTTTCCTGCTCTGCCATGGGGGATGCGGTATGTGCGGCGCTGGAGGCGATGGCGTCATGATGACTGAAAGAGAGGCGTTTCTGCCTGAGAAAAATGGTTATGTTGTTGCTGTTGTCGGCGCCACCGGGGCGGTAGGCCAGGTGATGCTGGAGATTCTGGCTGAACGAAATTTTCCGGTGACGCAATTGATCCCGCTTGCCTCCAGCCGCAGCGCGGGATCGGTCGTGGAATTTTGCGGCAGCGAGCATGTGGTTCAGGATCTGGATCAGTTTGATCCGTCAGGCGTTGATATTGCGCTGTTTTCCGCCGGCGGCGGTACGTCCCTGAAGTATGCGCCGCGCTTTGCCGAGGCAGGATGTTATGTGGTGGACAATTCCAGCGCCTGGCGCATGCATGACGATGTGGCCCTGATTGTGCCGGAAGTCAATCCGCACGCCCTGGAAATGGCGCGCGAGAACAAAATCATCGCCAATCCCAACTGCTCCACCATCCAGATGGTGGTGGCCCTGAAGCCATTGCATGACGCCGTGCCAATAAGGCGCGTCGTCGTTTCAACCTATCAGGCTGTTTCCGGCGCAGGCGGCAAGGCGATTGAAGAGCTGGCCAGGCAGACCACGCAGCTGCTTGGCGCGCAGTCTGCGGATGTCAATGTGTTTCCCGCCCGCATCGCCTTCAATGTTATTCCCCAGATTGACGTCTTTCTCGATGATGGCTCCACCAAAGAGGAGCGCAAGATGATTGAGGAAACGCGCAAGATTATGGAGGCCGATATCGCCGTTACGGCGACTACCGTTCGCGTCCCTGTTTTCTATGGCCATTCCGAGGCTGTGAATATCACCTTTGATGGCCAAATGGACGCGCAGACAGCGCGTGAGCTGCTGGCCGGGGCTGAAGGAATCTGCGTAGTTGACGATCCGCAAGGCGAGGATTATCCCATGCCGTCAGAGGCCGCCGGCAGCGATCCGGTTTGGGTTGGAAGGATCAGAAAAGATTTTTCCTGTGACAATTCTTTGCATTTATGGATTGTTGCAGATAATGTCCGTAAGGGTGCGGCGCTGAATGCCGTGCAAATCGCGGAAATGCTGATCTGTCAACCGTCAGCCGACTGATAACGGAGGGGGCGCATGAGAAATCGAATAAGCCATAATTTTGCAGTTGCCTGCCTTGCGGCGCTGCTGCTTTTTCCGGCAGGCAATGCGAGCGCGGTTTCACTGGAAAAAATTGAGGTGGCCAGCCATCTTGATGAGCCTTTTTTCGCCGAAATTCCTTTGGCGCTGGCTGCCAATGAACTGGCCTCCAGGGTTTTTGTGGAAATAGCCGCCCCCGCTGATTACAAGATATTTGAAGTATATCGCGATCCGGTATTGAACGTCATTCGCGCCGATATCGCCAGCGACGAACGCGGCGCCCGCGTTGAGCTTACTTCCGGCAGCAGTATTAAGGCGCCGTTTTTTAATCTGGTTTTGAAAGTTCGCTACGGGCGAGTGACTCACTTTAAAAAATACCCTGTTTTTCTTGAACTGGCCAGGCCGGCGCAAGCGCCTGAGGTGGAAGAGCCGGTTGCGCAGGCTGATCCGGTCAGGCAGGCCGTTCCTGTTGAGCCGGCTGCTCCGGTCAGGCAGGCCGCGCCACAGCCAGCCGCCACACCTGTTGAAAAAGCAAAGACAGAACAAATAGTTGCTCCGACATCTTCGACCAAAACAAAAACGGAAAAGCCAGTCGAAAAGGCATCCGCGCCGGTAACAGCCGATGCAAGGCCTACAGCTGAGTTCAAGCCTTTTGACGGCTGGGCCCGCATTGGCCGCTATGGGCCAATGGTGCGCGGGGATACTGTGTCAACGGTTGCGCTACGCCTGCGCATCGATAATCGCTATTCCCTGAATCAGGTCACGGCGGCGCTGTTTGAGAAAAACAGATCTAAATTTGAAATGGATAATGTCAACCTGGTTCAGGCAGGCACGTTTCTGGATGTTCCGGCGGCGAAAGAGGTTGAAAGCATTGAGCGCCGGCAAGCCAACAGGTTGATTGCCGAGCATGAGAAGCGCTGGAGAGAGTTAACGAAACAGCCGCGCTATGCCGCAGTGGAAATAGCCCAGAAGACCCGCTATTCCGGCAGGGTGAGAATCGGGGACAAGGCCGATGGCATTGCATCCGCTCCGGCTTCAGTGCCGCCGGCTGCTGAAGAGGCCGTCAAGACCGAAGACAAGCCGGCAGCTGTTGCCGAACCTGAAGCCAGGGCAGTTGCAACAGAGGATGCGTCGGATGCGGCCAGGGCTGCCGAAGACAGGGTGAAGGCCAATCAGCAGATGACAAAGGCCTACGAAGAAGCGCTGGCCGGACTGAAAAAGAAAAACACCGAGCTTGTAGCCAGGCTTAATGAAAGCGAGAAGAAAATCGAGGGCTTAACGCGCAAATTAAGCCAGCAGAGTGAAGGCGGGGCGGAAGCGGCTGCCGCCAGGGCTCGAATGGAGCGTCTGGAAATTCAACTGGCTCGCTTGCAGGGCGAGCTGGAGAAGGCCCGGAAGCAGCCTTCATCCGTTAAACCCGAAAGGGACTGGTTGATCTGGTTGTTGACCGGGCTGATCGTAGTGCTTATCGCCATTGCCGGATTCCTGATGAGAAGAGAGCCGGCGCACCCGGCTGAATCGAGTGAGAAAGAGGCCGGAGGAGCGGCGGGAGCCGAGTCGGAGGCATTGCTTGCAAAAGCGGCCCGGGACAATGCGCAGGCGCCCGACGCCGATGATCAGGATACGCCCGGACATGTGGCGACCGAGCAGGAAATCAATGAATTTATTGATACGATTTCCGATATGTCCGATGCGCTCACGGACTCCGACACGGCGGAAATGGAGCCTTTTGATGCGACCACCCTTGGCGATCCCGATCCCAATGTCGACTATCTGTCCGAAGCGGATGTTTACATCCGTTACGGCATGGATGATGAAGCGCTGCAACAACTTGATATGGCGCTGGCTTTACAGTCGAATCATGTCGACGCCCACGTCAAAAAGGTTATTATTCTTCGCGGCAAAGATGATGCCAGGGCGACAGGGGAGGCAATTGACGCGGCGCACAGCGCCCTGAGCGGCGCTGATCTTGACCGTTTCAACGAAGCAGTCAAAGAACAGGCGGCAGTTGATTTTTCTACTGATGAAAAGGCCCTGGAGGATGCATTATCCACATCCGATATCAGTGAGCTGACAGGCGCCTTTCGTGAACAGGGCTTTGCGGATGACGATGATGAAGACGATGAATCCGCTGCTCCTGAATCAACGCCGGACGATAATTCGGATGCTTTCGATGTCGATGCAATGCTGGCCGAGCTGGATGATCTGGATCTGGAAGACGCCCCTGCCCCCGAACCTGCTGATACGCCTCCACCGGAGCTGGAGACGCGTGAAATACCAACCGATGCAGATGAAATGGATTCCGTGCTGAATGAGATGGATGACTTTCAGACCGCACCTGCCGCTGATGAGCTGCGTCTTCCGGATGAGGCGGGGTCTCCAACTGCCGACG
>CAYTFI010000043.1:7042-11268 GCA_964437065.1 uncultured Zetaproteobacteria bacterium
GCGATACCAGGTCATTTGAGACCATTGACCTGAACAGCGTCGGGACAATGGACTGGTTGCAGGATTCAGACCTGGATTTTGATGAAACCCGGGAGCATTCGCTGGATACGGAAACGACAGAGCTTGAGTTTGACGCTTCGGACGCAACCGCCGGCATTGACGATGAAAATGATCCGGGCATGCAGACGATTGAAGGACAGGGCGCCACGCAGGAGCTCACCAGTCTGTTCAAAGCATATTCCGATCAGGATGAACAGCTGTCTCTGGACGCTGATGAGCCTGACGCACCCATCGTTGAGCAAGTCGAAAACGCCGGTGAAGATCAGGCGCAGCGAACGAATGAGACCGACACGCTTGATCTGGACGCAGTGCATGGGGCGACGCAGGAACTGGATCATTTGCTTAAGGCGTATTCCGATGATGAAAGCCCGCAAGTCAGCCTCGACAACGTGGATTTCGGATCGGATGAGGCTGACTCTGGAGATTCGGAAAAGGCTAAAAACCGATTGCCTGATGATGCGAGCATTGAAGAGGTGCCTGGCGCGACGCAGCAACTGGATCACCTGCTGAGTGAATTCTCCGATGATGAACTTCAGTTTGGCATTGATGATGCGGAACCGGAAGATGCAGCGGGCGACGCAAGCGATTTCATGAATGACGCCAGCATTGATCACAACGCAACACAGGAGCTGGATAACCTGTTGAGCGAATTTTCCGATGACGATGAAGATGAAGACAAAGGGAAAGTTTAACTGAGACCGGCGAACGGGAAGTACATTCTGTCCTCTGCCCCCTGCCCTCTGTCATCCGAATAGCATGCGTCCTGATTCCATCAGCCGTTATATCTTTTGCAGCCATCCGCTTGCGCGGTTGTTTTTTATGTCGGGCGCGCTTTTCCTGATTGTCGCCAGTCATTCCGTGCTGATCTGCCTCTCTGCAATTGCGCTGAGCCTGTGCGCCATCCGCCTGCTGGAAGGGACGTGGCAAACGATTATTCATTTGATTCGCCTGCTGCGATGGTTTGTCATACCGATTCTTCTGTTGCACGCCCTGTTGACGCCCGGTCAACTGCTGTTCCCCGGGATTGCCATTCCGCTGACCCGGGAAGGCATTCATCAGGGAATCTGGCTCAGCCTGCGCCTTGCCGCCATTTTTGTCGCCGCCATTTTGCTTTCGCGTATTTTATTACGCCGCGAGTGGCTGCAGGGCATGATGCTATCGCCCTTTCTGGCAAGGCGTCTGATGGCGCACCTGCTCATGATTATGCCTGTGAAAAACAGCATAGGAGAGCAACTCAGGTATTTGAGACAGCAGTGGCAATTGCGCAAAGACTGGAAAAAATTCCCTCTGTTTCTATTGTCATCTTTTCGCATGGCCACAGGGGCGGGGCTTGAGCAGGCCCGAATGCTGTGGTTGCGCTGGCCGGATAATGCCGAATCCCTGCCTGGCGAGACAAGGCTTAAGTCACTGAATCTTACTGTTGCGCACGGCATCTGTTCCAGCCTTGCGCTGACGCTGCTGGGTCTTGCTGAAATTGCAGCAGCATGGCATCTGTGACTGGAAAAATGCAACGCATCGCCATGGCGATCGAGTTCGACGGGCGACCATTTCATGGCTGGCAGCAGCAGGATAATGCTGCATCAGTGCAGGCGGCGCTGAACAGCGCACTGCAACACATTGACAGGCGCCTGGTTGCAACCATTGCGGCCGGACGAACAGATGCAGGCGTGCATGCCGAGGCGCTGCTGGTGCATGCCGATGTTTGCGCCGAGCGCTGGCTTCGCTCACGCCTTGCCTATGTTCATGGCTGCAACAGCTTCTTGCCCGATGCGATCAGGGTGACAGGCGTGCGCGCTGTTGACAGGGCGTTTCACGCCCGTTTCGATTGCCTTGAGCGCGCCTATCGCTATCAGATCTGGAACCGGACAACGGCCTCGGCTCTACAGGCATGGCGGCACTGGTGGATGCCGCGTCCGCTGGATATTGAGCTGATGCGAGAGGCGGCGGCATATTGTCTGGGCAGACATGATTTTAGCGCCATGCGCTCCGCCCGTTGCCAGGCAGCGAGCGCCGAGCGCACGATCAGGGAAATCAATATTGAGCAGGATGGCTGCTGCGTCAGGGTGGAAATTGCAGCCGACGCATTTTTATATCGCATGGTGCGTAATCTGGTCGGCAATCTGGTAGAAGTCGGGACGGGAAAGCGAAGGCCGGCGGATATCGCAGCGCTGTTGCAAAGCCGGGATCGCAGCCGCGGCGCAGCAACAGCCCCATCCTGCGGATTATATTTTACCGATGCCGTTTATCATGACTTTCGGGCAAGCGAGATCGCCGGTTCAATGTAACATGCCTGATGTCATTTCAGCTGCTGGCGCTCCGTCAGGATATGCTGAAACACAAGCTTTGTTGCGAACGGAGCACTAGCATGCCACCTCACTTGCAGCGGGACGGAGAAACAACAAACAGATGAAGACAGCCATGCAAAAAAAATGTATTTTCGATAGCGGGTTGCGGCCTCGCATGCCGGGCCTTATTCCTGTCCCGCCAGTTCCCGCGCCCGGCGCCCTGCTGATACGGGGTGAATCCCGATGACTCAGGCCCGCTTCCGCTCAGCTGCCGGACGCCCTGCCCTGCTCATCGTGATGGATGGCTGGGGCATAGGCTCCGGCGGCCCTGAAGATGCCATCGCACGGGCGGACACGCCGGTGTTTGATCGCCTGTGGAAAACATACGCGCACACTCAATTGCTCACGCACGGCAAATATGTCGGGCTGCCGTCAAACAAGGATATGGGCGGCTCTGAAGTCGGTCATTTGACCATGGGGGCTGGCCGGATTCTTGATCAGGGGCCGACGCGTATTAATCGCGCCATTGCCGATGGCTCGTTTTTTCAATCCGAGGCCGTAAAACAGGTGATGAAGGTCGCCGGGACGAATAGAACGCTGCATCTCATCGGACTGCTCTCCGATGGCAATATCCATTCCCATCTGTCCCATTTCAGGGCGTTGATTGGTCACGCCTTTGCGCAGGGCGTGCGGCGTCTGCGCGTGCATGCGCTGCTCGACGGACGCGATGTCGGCATTCAGACGGCGCAGAAATATATCTGCGAGCTGGAAACGGATTTCAGCCATATCAATGAACAAAACGGGTTCGATTACCGCTTCGCCTGCGGCGGCGGTCGCGAGCGCATCGTGATGGATCGCGATCGCAACTGGGATAAAGTGGCTGAAGGCTGGGAATTGATGGTGCATGGCAAAGGCGAGCATCGCTTTTCCTGCATGCCGGATGCGATTGATTTTTTCCGCGCAAGGCAGGCCGGGCTGATTGATCAGGACATGCCCGGCTTTGTGATTGTCGATGATGCAAACCGGCCCGTGGGCGTGATTGATGATGGCGATGCGGTGGTGATGGTAAATTTCCGGGGCGACCGCGCCATTGAAATCACCGAGGCCTTTGAACTGGATGATTTTGACGCCTTTGATCGCGGCAAGCGCCCGAACATCACCTATGCGGGCATGATGGTTTATGATGAGGATCGCAACCTTCCCGCCCTGCAGATACTGGGGCCGACCAGGGTTGAGAATCCATTTGGCAAGCGCATTCTGGGGCTTGGCATCAAACAGTTTCGCCTGGCTGAAACGCAGAAATACGCCCATGTCACCTTCTTCTTCAACGGCGGCTATCGTCAGCCGCTGGATGCTGCCATGGAAGATTACATCCTCATCCCGTCCGACAGGGGCGTCGCATTTTCCGATGCGCCGCAGATGAAGGCGCCGGAGATTGCCGCCAGGGCGGTGGCGTTGATTGAATCGGGCGAATATGGCTTTGGCCTGATCAATTTCGCCAATGCCGACATGGTCGGCCATTGCGGTGAGATGGAGGCGGCAATTGCAGCAGTGGAGGCTGTGGACGCCGCTGTCGGCAGCATAGTCGCAGCCCTGGGCAAGGCAGGAGGCTGCGCCCTGATCATCGCCGATCATGGCAATGCCGAGGAGATGACGGTGCTTGCCGGCGACGGCCATCAGGAGCCTTCAACCAAACATTCAATCAACCCCGTGCCATGCATCCTGTTCGACCCGGCCTATGACGGTTCCTACAGGCTGCGCCAACCGCAGGACGACGATGATGCGCAAACCGCCCCCGGCCTGTCGCACCTCGCCGCAACGCTGCTTGAAGTGATGGGCCAGGATGTTGCGGAAGAATTAAACAGCTCCCTGATAGAAACA
>CAYTFI010000043.1:11368-12816 GCA_964437065.1 uncultured Zetaproteobacteria bacterium
CGGCGCCGTTTCCGGAGCGGATGTTTGCACATTGCTTGCATTACATGCGCATGCTCCTATGCTTATCTGCATGGCGAGCAAGATGACCAACCCCGTGATGTACCGGCTGCGACAAAATGCCTATGTGATGCTGGAGGGCGCGCATTCCAGGGCGGGCAAGCTGTTCAACGGGTTCATCCTGCTGTTAATCATCTGCAACGTTCTCTCCATCATTGTGGAATCCGACAACCATATTTACGTCGCCCACCATGTATTTTTCGATTATTTCGAATATCTCCTGATTCTGGTGTTCACGCTGGAATACATTCTGCGCCTTTGGGTCAGCGTCGAGAACACCCGTTTTTATCATCCCGTGCGGGGCCGTCTGCGCTACCTGGTCACCTTCATGGCTATTGTCGATCTCGCCGCCATCCTGCCCTTCTATCTATCCATGTTCACGGCAATAGATGCGCGTTTCCTGCTCGTGCTCAAGCTGCTTCGGGTGTTCAAGCTTACCCGCCATTTCCATTCGCTGGAGGTGTTGATTCAGGTCGTCCGACAGGAAGGCGCGGTGCTGGCCTCGGCCATGTTCATTCTGCTGGTGCTGATTGTGCTGGCCGCCGGCGGCATGTATGTGGTGGAGCATGATATCCAGCCCGAGGCGTTCGGCAGCATCCCCCGCGCCATGTGGTGGGCCGCCATCACCATGACCACGGTGGGATATGGCGACACCATTCCCGCCTCAGATGCCGGAAAGGTTTTCGCTATCTTCATCACCATCCTCGGCGTCGGCATGGCGGCCATGCCGGCCGGTATTATTGCTTCGGGCTTCACCCGCGAATTGCAGAAACGGCGGGATATTTTCCAGACCAGGGTGCGCGAGGCGCTGGAAGACGGCTTCATGACGCCTGAAGAGCAGCAACAGCTGGAGGAGATCCGAAAACATCTCGGTCTGGGCATGGATGACGCCCAGGCGGTCACGCGCGCCGAATTTTCACTGATGTGCCAGCTGGAAAGCAGCCACTGCCCGCATTGCGGTGAAAAGCTCTTTCCTGCCTCCGGCGAAAAATCATAGAGGCGACAGCGCGCATGAGCCTTTCTGAACCGGCAACCCGAAACGGCTTTCATGCCGGTCATATCAAGCTGCTCAGCGACAGCCTGGAACACTGGAGCGGACACGGCCTGATGATTGATGAAACCGACCCGCTCAAGGCCTCCCGAAATATCTACCTTGCGCCGTTTGCCCTGCTTTCCCATGGCGCCGAGGCTGATCCCGTCATCAACTACGCCAATCATACGGCGCAGCAATTGTTTGAAATGAACTGGGATGCATTCACAACGCTGCCATCGCGACTGTCTGCCGAAGCGCCCGTTCAGGCGGAGCGCGAAGCCCTGCTCAGGCGGGTTGCGAAGTGCGGCTATATTGATGATTACTGCGGCGTTCGTATTTCCAGCAGCGGCAAAAGATT
>CAYTFI010000044.1:0-12755 GCA_964437065.1 uncultured Zetaproteobacteria bacterium
GAGATGAGCAGTTACTAATATCTTTGCCATCGCTGCCGGCAGACGGCAGCATATCCGAGTTGAATTCATCAGGCGAGGGGAACATGAAAGCGTATCTGGATTTAATGCGCCATGTGCGCGAAAACGGCACGCAAAAGGGAGATCGCACCGGCACCGGCGCCTTGTCCGTATTTGGTTACCAGATGCGGTTTGATCTGTCCGCAGGCTTCCCGCTTGTCACCACCAAAAAGACGCATCTGAAGTCCATTATTCATGAACTGCTCTGGTTCCTGAAAGGCGAAACAAATACCGCATATCTGAAAGAAAATGGCGTAACAATATGGGATGAGTGGGCGCTGGATGGCGATCTCGGCCCTGTTTACGGCTTCCAGTGGCGCAACTGGCCGACGCCTGACGGCAGGTTGATCGATCAGATCGCCGGCCTGGTTGCGCAGATCAGGCGCAATCCGAATTCCCGCCGCCTGATCGTCTCCGCCTGGAATGTCGCCGATCTGCCGGACGAATCCATTTCTCCGCAGGCCAATGTCGAACAGGGCAAAATGGCGCTGGCGCCGTGCCATGCCTTTTTCCAGTTTTACGTCGCCGAAGGCAGGCTCTCCTGCCAGCTGTATCAGAGAAGCGCCGATATTTTTCTCGGCGTGCCATTTAATATCGCCTCTTATGCCCTGTTGACGTTGATGCTGGCGCAGGTCTGCGGGCTAAAAGCGGGCGATTTCATACACACGCTCGGTGATGCTCATTTATATTCAAACCACATGAAGCAGGTCGAGACTCAGCTGGCGCGTGAACCGTTTTCTCTGCCGACGATGAAAATCAATCCGGATGTAAAGGACATTTTCGATTTTACATATGAAGATTTCGAGCTGGTCGGCTACCAGTGCCATGCCGGCATTCGCGCCCCTATAGCCATATAGTCCCGCCCGGTCCGCTGGTTGGGGGTTGCTGAATCAGTGCGACATTCCGGTCTCGGGCTTTCGGGGCTATCTGAACAACGCTATGCTTTCGCGCCATGCGATATTCAAAATATTTTATTCCCACCCTTCGTGATGATCCGGCCGATGCCGAGGTGATTTCTCATAAACTGTTATTGCGGGCGGGCTATATCCGCCGCGTGACATCGGGCGTGTATGATTATCTGCCCATGGGGCTGCGCGTCTTGCGCCGGATCGAGGCGATTGTGCGCGAGGAGATGAACCGCGCCGGCGCACAGGAGATCCTGATGCCGATGGTGCAGCCGACGGAATTGTGGGAAAAATCCGGGCGGCTGGAGAAATACGGGCCTGAATTGCTCCGTTTTCACGATCGCCATGCGCACCAGTCTTGTCTCGGGCCGACGCATGAGGAGGTTGTTTGCGATCTTGTCAGCCGCGAGCTGCGCTCCTACAAGCAGCTGCCGATAAATCTGTACCAGATTCAGACCAAATTCCGTGATGAGATCCGCCCCCGCTTCGGCCTTATGCGCGGGCGCGAATTTGTCATGAAAGATGCGTATTCTTTTCATGTCGATGACGAATCCCTGGCGCGGGAATATCAGCATATGTTTGCAACGTACACCCGCATCTTCACGCGACTGGGCCTGAATTTCCGCGCCGTCGAGGCCGATACAGGCAGCATCGGCGGCAGCGATTCACATGAATTTCATGTGCTGGCGGAGAGCGGGGAGGATTTGATCGCACACTGTTCCGACTGCGATTATGCCGCCAATGTTGAAAAGGCGGTCTCATTGCGCAGCGCGCCGGAGGGCATCGCAGCGGCGATGACGGAAGTGGCAACGCCCGGCAAAACTGCGGCTGAAGATGTTGCCGGTTTTCTCGATGTTGATCCCTCCATGCTGCTGAAAACACTGGTTTACCGCCTCACGGGCGGAGAAATGGATGGCGCTGTCGTGGCGGCGTGCGTGCGCGGCGATGATCAGGCGCAGGAAATCAAGCTGGCGCACGCCGCAGGCGCCGATATAGTGGAAATGGCCAGTCATGACGATATTGCCGCCATTGGCGGCGTCGCCGGATTTGTCGGCCCGCAGGGATTAAAAGCGCCCGTTATTGTCGATGACGCCCTGCGCGGGGCGAAGGGCCTGGTGGCCGGGGCCAACAGGGCGGATGCGCATGTGACCGGCCTGGATGTTGAGCGTGACATTGATGCCGTGATATACGCCGATCTGCGTCAGGCGCGCGCCGGCGACCGGTGCCCGCGATGCGGAGAGCGGATTGAATTATCTCGCGGCATTGAAGTCGGACAGGTGTTTGCGCTGGGCAGGCAGTATGCGGAGCCGATGCAGGTGCAGTTTCAGGGCCGGGATGGCAAGCGGGCGATTGCCACGATGGGGTGCTACGGCATTGGCATTTCCCGCCTGATGGCGGCAGTCGTTGAGCAGCGCCATGATGAAGCGGGCATTGCATGGCCGGAAGGCCTTGCGCCGTTTACGGTTGCCCTGATTTCCATGGGCCGGTCGGATGCGGTGATCGAGGCGTCCGAACTGCTGTACGGGCAGCTTCACGATGCAGGCATTGAAACGTTGTGGGACGAGCGCCGGGAGCGGGCAGGCGTGAAATTCAAGGACGCCGAGCTGCTGGGCATGCCGGTGCAGGTCGTGGTTGGCGAGCGCGCCCTGAAGCAGGGACTGGTGGAAGTGGGCTTGCGCCGGGCCGGGCGCCATGAAGTTGCTCTGTCTGACGCATGCCGGGAGATTTGCCGTGGAGTGAAGCCTGAAGACGGCTGAACCGGCACGCCGCGCGGGCGGCATATCGCCAGCTGCGCTTCTGCTCATCGGCATCACGATGGCAGTTGCCGCCTTGATTTCATTCCGCTTGTCTGATACATCGGATGAGACCCGAAAGGCGGCGCGAACGGCGGCCCGGCAGCCGCCGCACGAGAATGCCGTCCATGTGCATTTGCAAGCGGCGGAAAAAGAGGAGTTGCGCCGGATGTTTCAGCCTGAAACCGGGGCGCAGAAGCAGAATTTCGATCAAATTGTTTGGGTGCAGGATATTATTCAGACGATTCGCCCATGGGTGCCTGACAAGACCGAGGCAAGCCAGATCGCCACCTGGGTTTACCGCTACAGCCAACGATTCAGGCATTCGCCGGAACTGATCCTGGCCATGATTGCAGTAGAATCCGATTTCGATCATTTTGCCATCAGCAACGCCAATGCGAGAGGCCTGATGCAGGTGATGCCCTTCTGGAAAAAGGAGATGGGCCGGGCCGGGGACAACCTGCTCGAGATTAAAACCAATATACGCTATGGCTGCGCCATCCTGCGCATTTATCGGAATCGCTACAAAAAGCTGGATAGAGCCCTGGCGGCCTTCAACGGCTCGTTGGGAGGCAGAAAATATCCCGACAAGGTTTTTGCCATGCTAAAGAAAATCAAGGCATCGAGGCTGGATATCTAACCCGCACGGGCGCTGCGTATTGATTTGCCGGCTGATTTTGATTTGCCGGCTTGACCGTATAAAAAGCCGGTGGTAGCAAGCCCCCTCGGTTTGGGGACTGACTCAAGAGTGATCTAATTACGCACAGGAGGGGCTTATGGGCGCAGCATATCTTGCGAATGAATATGTGCCGATTTTCATCTTTATTCTGATTGCCCTGGCCATGGGCGTCATGCCTCTTGCAATGACAGTGATGCTGGCCGAACAGAATCCCGATGCCGAAAAACTGTCTGCCTACGAGTGCGGGTTTGAGGCGTTTGAGGATTCGCGCATGCGATTCGACGCCCGCTTCTATCTGATTGCCATTTTGTTTGTCGTGTTCGACCTTGAAAGCGCATTTTTGTTCCCGTGGGCGATCTCGCTGCAAAAAATCGGCTTCTTTGGCTTTGTCGAAATGGTGCTGTTTCTGGCGATTCTTCTTGTTGGATACATCTACGCCTGGAAGAAAGGGGCCTTGCAATGGGAATAAAAGGCGTCCTGGAAAAAGGCTTTATCACCACCACTGCGGATATACTTATCAATGGCGCGCGTACCGGTTCTCTGTGGCCGATGACTTTCGGGCTGGCCTGCTGCGCCGTGGAAATGATGCATGCCGGGGCCTCGCGATATGATCTGGATCGCTTCGGCATCGTATTCCGTCCGTCGCCGCGCCAGTCCGATGTGATGGTGGTGGCCGGCACGTTATGTAATAAAATGGCGCCGGCATTGCGCAAGGTTTACGATCAGATGTCCGAGCCGCGCTGGGTGATTTCCATGGGCAGCTGCGCCAATGGCGGCGGTTATTATCACTATTCCTATTCGGTGACGCGCGGTTGCGACCGCATTGTGCCGGTGGATATCTATGTGCCGGGCTGCCCGCCTACTGCCGAGGCCTTGTTGTACGGCTTTATCCAGTTGCAGGAAAAAATCAGACGCACCAATACGATTGCCCGGTAGATTTTGATGAGCGAAGAACAATTACAGGACAATCCTGTCGCGCTGGATGCGAACGAGCCGCCCGCCGAGATTGCCGGGTTGCGTAAAAAGTTTGGCGCGCAGGTGCTCTCAGCCGAGGTCGGGCTGGATTGCCTGACCGTGAAACTGGCGCGCGAGGCCATTGTCGAGGCCTGTCACTATCTGAAAGATTTCCACGCCTATGAGCAAATGATGGATCTCTGCGGCGTTGACCTGCTTGAATATCCCGGCTGGAGCGCTGAAACCCCGCGCTTTGAAGTGGTTTATCACCTGTTGTCGATGTCGCAAAACAAGCGCATGCGCCTGAAAGTGGGCGTTGATGAGCGCGAACTGGTTGCTTCGGTCACGGAAGTCTGGCCTTCGGCCAACTGGTATGAGCGCGAGGCCTTTGATATGTACGGCATCATTTTTAATCATCACCCCGATTTGCGCCGTCTGCTAACCGACTATGGCTTTGAGGGGCATCCGCTGCGCAAGGATTTCCCCGTGCAGGGACGCGTGGAGTTGTTCTTCGACGAGGAGCAATGGCGCTGCGTGTATCGACCGAGCCAACTGGAGGAGCGCAATCTGGTTGAGCGCACATGGCCCGGGGTTGACCGTGGCTGAGATTAAAAACTACACCATCAACTTCGGCCCGCAGCACCCGGCCGCGCATGGCGTGTTGCGTTTTGTGCTGGAACTGGACGGCGAAGTTGTTGAACGGGCGGATGCGCATATCGGCCTGTTGCATCGGGGTACGGAAAAGTTGTTTGAACGCAAAACCTATTTGCAGAACCTGCCCTATTTTGATCGCTTTGATTATGTTTCCATGATGTGCAACGAGCATGCCTATGCCCTGGGCGTGGAGAAGCTGCTCGGCATAGAGCCGCCGGAGCGGGCGCAATATATCCGCGTTATGTTTGCTGAAATTACGCGCATTCTGAATCACTGCATGTGGCTGGGCGCCGTGGCGCTTGATCTTGGCGCCATGACAGTGTTCCTCTACTGCTTCCGTGAACGCGAGGATCTGTTTGATTTTTATGAGGCGGTGAGCGGGGCGCGCATGCATGCCGCTTATTTCCGTCCCGGCGGCGTCGCCAGGGATTTGCCCGAAGGGCTGCTGGACAGAATTGAGGCCTTCACCGATACATTCCCGACATATATTGATGAGTATGAAACGCTGTTGACTGAAAATCGCATCTGGAAACAGCGCAATGTGGATATTGCCGTGGTGGAAAAGGAAGTGGCGCTGGCGCATGGCTTTTCCGGCCCCATGGTGCGCGCTTCAGGACTGGAGTGGGATTTGCGTAAAACCCAGCCTTATGACGCCTATGACAAAATGGATTTCGAAATTCCGGTGTGCGATTCAGGCGATTGTTATGATCGTTATCTGGTGCGCGTTGAAGAGATGCGCCAGTCCAACAGCATTATCCGGCAGTGCGTCAAGTGGCTGGCGGCGCATCCGGGGCCGGTCAAGGTGGATGATTACAAGCTGACCAACCCGCCCAGGGCCGAGATGAAAGAGAATATGGAAGCCCTGATCCATCATTTCAAATATTTCCAGGAAGGCATCCATGTTCCGGCCGGCGAGGTCTATGCTGCGGTTGAGCATCCGAAGGGAGAATTCGGGGTATATATTGTTTCCGACGGCTCCAACAAGCCATACCGCATGAAAGTGAGAGCGCCCGGCTTTGCGCATCTTGCATCGCTGGACTATATGTGCCGGGGCCACATGATCGCCGATGTGCTGGCGATTTTGAGCACGCAGGATATTGTTTTCGGAGATGTGGATCGATGAGCGCCGCCCGGCCCCGATTCAGCCAGGCCCGGCTGGCCGAGATTTCCGCTCTGGTGAAGCGTTATCCGGCGGCCCAGTCGGCCCTGTTGCCGGTGCTGCATATGGCGCAGCAGGATTTCGGCTATCTGTCCATGGAAGTGCAATATCTGGTGGCGGAAACTCTGGATATTCGCATTATGGCTGTGCGCGAGGTGGTGACATTCTACACCATGTTCCGGGAACAGCCCTGCGGAACATATCTGCTGGAGGTGTGCACCAGCGCCGGCTGCCAGCTCAATGGCGCCGAGGCTCTGGTGCGATCCATGTGCGACAAGCTGGGCATCAGGGCGGGGCAGACCACCGCCGACGGCATGTTTACGGTGACGGAAGTGGAGTGCGCCGGGGCATGCGCCGGGGCGCCGGTCGTGCAGGTGAATAACGTCTATTATGAGCGGGCCACCGCCGACTCAATGGACGAGGTGATCGCCAGTGCGCGCGCCGAAGGGGGTGGCGAGTGATCCCGTCCGATCCGCAGCAGGTGATGCGCATTTGCTTTGACCGCATTGACATTCCGAACCAGCGCAGATTGAGCGTGGCGCGCGCCAACGGGGCGTATGAGTTTTTGCCCACGGTGCTTAATGACATGGGTTCGGGGCAAATCATTGACGAGGTTAAAACCTCGGGCCTTCGCGGTCGCGGCGGCGCCGGATTTCCGACCGGATTGAAATGGTCGTTTGTGCCGCGCAATACCGGCAAGCCGACTTATCTGTTGTGCAATGCCGATGAAGGCGAGCCCGGCACATTCAAGGATCGCGATATTATGCGCTTTGATCCGCACCTGCTGATCGAAGGCATGGTGATGGCCGGCTTTGCCCTGGGCGTAAAGGACGCCTATATCTATATCCGCGGCGAATTCCTGCACGAGGCCAATGTGCTCAACGAGGCCATTGCCGAGGCCTATGAGGCCAACCTGCTGGGCGAGAATATTCTCGGCTCCGGTTTCAGTATGGATCTGACGGTTCATCGCGGCGCAGGAGCATATGTCTGCGGTGAGGAAACCGCCCTGATTGAATCGCTGGAAGGCAAGCCGGGGCGGCCGCGTTTCAAGCCGCCGTTCCCCGCAGTCGAGGGATTTTACCGTTCTCCGACCGTGGTCAACAATGTTGAAACATTGTCTTCAATTCCGGCCATTCTGAAATTTGGCGGCGCATGGCATGCTGCGATTGGCGTGCCGAATAACACCGGCTGCAAGATTTTCTCCGTCTCCGGCCATGTCAACAAGCCGGGCAATTATGAAGTGCCGATGGGCACATCGCTAAAAGTGCTGATTGAAGACTATTGCGGCGGCCTGCAACATGGCGATGTTCCCAAGGTGATTGTTCCGGGCGGCTCCTCCACGCCATGGTTACTGGCGGACGCCTATGATACGCCGCTCACCTACGACGCCATGATGAAAGCGGGCTCCATGCTGGGCAGCGGCGCGGTGATCGTGCTGGATGAAACGGCGGACGTGGTGGCCTTCACTGCGCGCCTGGCGCATTTTTATGCGCATGAATCGTGCGGCCAGTGCACGCCGTGCCGGGAAGGCACCGGCTGGGTGGAGCGCATCATGAATCGTCTGCTTGCCGGTGAAGGGCGGGAGGGCGATATGCAGGTGTTGCAGGAGGCCTCTTCACACATGGCCGGGCGAACGATTTGCGCCCTGGCCGATGGCGCCACTGCTTCGATCCTGTCTTTATTGAAACATTTTCCGGATGAAGTGCGCACCCGCATGGCGGAGAAATCGGCATGACGACGTTATTTATTAACGGCAATGAAATCACCGTAGCCGCCGGCACCAGCATTCTTGAAGCCTGCCGCGCCAATGACGTGGAAGTGCCCTATTTCTGCTATCATCCGGAATTGTCCGTAGCGGCCAATTGCCGCATGTGCCTGGTTGAAATTGAAGGCTGGCCGAAGCCGGCCGCCTCATGCTGCACGCCGGTGGCTGAAGGCATGAAAGTCTCCACGCAGAGCGAGAAAGTGGAAAAAGATCGTCAGATGGTGATGGAATATTTGTTGATTCACCATCCGCTGGACTGCCCGGTTTGCGATCAGGGCGGCAGCTGTAAATTGCAGGATTACGCGATTGAGCACGGCGCCTCGACGAGTCGTTATGTCGAGACCAAGCGGGCGGCTGTCAATCACGGCCTTGGCCCGTTTATAAAAACCTGCATGACCCGCTGCATTCATTGCACGCGCTGCGTCCGCTTTGCCGACGAGATTGCCGGAACCGGTGATATCGGCGTGCTTGGCCGGGGCGATCACATGACCATTAACGGCATAGTGGAAGATGCGTGCGAGTCGGAGCTTTCAGGCAATCTGGCGGATGTCTGCCCCGTCGGCGCACTGCTGGACGGGCCATCGCATGATGTCTCCAGGCCCTGGGAAATGACGCGCCACAAAAGCACCTGCACGCAGTGCCCCAATGGCTGCGACATCAACATCGAATCCCGTGATGATAAAGTGATGCGCATTCGTCCTCTGGAGGGCGGCCCGGAGCCATGGCTGTGTGATCGCGGTCGTTATGTGTTTGACGCCTTCCGCTCCGCCAATCGAATTCTTGAGCCCAAGATAAGGCGGGACGGCGAACTGGCGGCAGCCGGTTGGGATGAGGCCTTTGAGCATGCATCCTCGCTGCTCAAAGGCAAGCGCGTTGGCATTGTTTTCTCGCCCGACTGGAGCGTGGAGGGATTAACCTCCATCCGCCTGATGCGCGACGCTGTATTCCCGGATGCCAGGGTGGCGTTTGATTTGCACCGGCGCGATTCGCGGCCGTTTGCATTTGAAGAAGGCTTTTCCATGACCACCCGGCAGATTGAGGAAGCCGAGCAGGTTGTCGTGCTTGGTTCCGATCTGCGTCAGCGCTTGCCGCTGCTGATGCAGCGTTTGCGCAAACGGGGCCGCGCCGGCAAGCCGGTCACCCGCATCGGCGCGATGAATTACCGCACCAATATGGCGCTTGGCAATGATGCCATGATTCGGCCCCGCGACTGGGCGGCGGTGATTGCCCGCGCCATGGATCAGGTGACAGGACTGGGCAAGAGCGCAGCCGGCATGGATGTCTGGCTCCGGGCGGTTGAGACGCGGCATGAGGCTGGAAAACTGCTGGCCGATGCGTTGATGGGCGAGACCTGCGCCCTGCTGGTGGGTGAGGAGATTCGCTCCCATACGGATGCGGCGGCGCTGATCCACGGACTGGATTTGCTGATGCGCGCATGCGGCCATGCCGAAGCGGATATGGATGGCCGGAATCTGATTCCGGAAGGCATGAACGCCCAGGTTCTGTCCGCCGTGTTCGGCGATGTGCGCGTCAGCGCCGGCGAGATATTTGCTGCGGCGACTGCCGGCGAGCTGGATGCGCTGGTGCTGGTCGGCAGCGACCCGGCGGGCGACGGCCTGTTCCCGTCCGCCGCCAGGGCGGCGCTGGACAAGGCGGCGCTGGTTCAGATCGGCTCTATTGCCGGTAAAATCGGCAAACGCGCCGATGTGCAATTGCCGGCGGCGGCCTATGCGGAAATTGACGGCAGCTTTGTCAACATGGAAGGGCGCGTGCGGGTGGCGGGGCGTCCGATTCGCTCGCTCGGACAGGAGCGCCCGTTGTGGAAAGTGATGATGCGTCTGGTGCAAGCGCTTGGCCAGGAGCCGGCAGTGATCAGCCTTTCCGAGTTGCGCCGGCAGGTCGCCCTGCGCATGCCGGCGCTGGCCGGGGCCTGGCAGGGTGAAGCGGTGGACAGCTTCCTGGTCGCCGCAGCGCGCAACAGTGATGCAGTATTCGCCCCGTCGGCTCAAGGGGACAGCTTTGCGCTCGATGTGGTGAGCCGCTACTCCATGTATCGCGAGGGCATGTGGGCGCGCGCCTCCGATCTGTTGACGGCGGCGGGCAAGCTGCATGCGCTGGGCGATGTGCTGGTGCATCCGGACACCCTGGCGGAGATCGGGGCAAGCGCCGGAGAGAACAGCATCACTACATTTCTGGGCCAGGGAAACTACCGCATTCAAGTGCGTGAAGATGTCTGTCCCGGCGTGCTGTTCGTTGCCAAGCGCGGCGTTGCCGGAGATCTGTCGGATGTGACCTCGGCCACGATTGGAGGCGGCTCATGAGCTTTCTTGACGTGGTGATGCAGACCGGCATCTGGGTGCTTGAGATTCTGGTTATTACAATTTCAGTGGCCCTGTCCGTGGCCTATATTACTTATTTTGAGCGGCGCATTATCGGTTGGATGCAGGTGCGCATGGGCTGCAACCGCGTCGGCCCCGCAGGGCTGTTTCAGCCGCTGGCCGATGGTCTGAAGCTGTTTCTCAAGGAAACAATTATCCCGCACCGGGCCAACAGATTTCTCTTTGTGGCCGCGCCCGCCATGGCGCTGGTTCCGGCCTTTATCGCCTTTGCCGTCGTGCCGTTCGGGGAAACCACCTTTTTCGGGGTCTGGGAGACGGCGCATGTAATGAGCATAGCGCATCTCAATATCGGTCTGCTCTATGTGATGGCAATTTCCGGCCTCGGCGTTTATGGCGTGTTGATGGCGGGCTGGGCCTCAAACTCGAAATATCCATTTTTAGGCGCCATGCGCGCAACCTGCCAGATGATTTCATATGAAATTTCGATGGGCTTCGGCATGGTGACTGTGATGATGCTGGCCGGCAGCCTCAATCTGGCAGATATCGTGCATGCGCAGGCCGGCGGCATTCTGCACTGGTATATGATTCCATTATTCCCCATGCTGGTTGTCTTTTTTGTTTCAGGCTGTGCGGAAACCGGGCGCACGCCGTTTGATCTGGTTGAAAGCGAGGAGCTGGTGTCGGGCTATCACACGGAATATTCCGGCATGTGGTTCGCCACCTTCTCGCTGGCTGAATATGCCGCCATCATTCTGATCAGCTTGATGAGTTCGATTCTTTTCATGGGCGGCTGGCATGCGCCAATCGCGGCGCTGGATGTGATTCCCGGCACCGTATGGCTGCTGGGTAAAACAGCCTTTTTCGTATTTCTCTTTATCTGGTTCCGAGCCACTTTTCCGCGCTATCGCTATGATCAGATGATGCGTCTGGGCTGGAAGGTGTTTTTGCCGTGGACGCTGGGCTGGATTTTTGTTGTCGGTCTTTTCATCTATACGCCGGGCCTGAGTCGCATCATCGACTTCTGGCTGGCCTGGAGGTGATGGCATGCTGAAGCGCGCATTCAAGACATGGTTTCTGTGGGAACTGGTGCTCGGCCTGTCATTGACGGGAAAATATCTGTTCAGGAAGAAGATCACGGTGCAATATCCGGAGGAAAGAACGCCGCTCTCGCCGCGTTTTCGCGGTCTGCATGCGCTGCGTCGCTATGAGTCGGGCGAAGAGCGTTGCATCGCCTGCAAGCTGTGCGAGGTGACATGTCCGGCGCTGGCCATCCTGATTGAGTCCGAGGAGCGGGCCGACGGCAGCCGCCGCACCACGCGTTACGATATTGATTTTTCCAAATGCATCTATTGCGGCCTGTGCCAGGAGGCCTGCCCGGTGGACGCCATTGTCGAGACGCAGGAATTTGAATATGCTTGTGAAACTCGCGACGGCCTGTATTACACCAAGGATATGCTGCTGCAAGTTGGCGAACGCAATGAGAAACAGATCGCAGCAAACATCGCTGCCGATGCGCGCTATGTTTAACATGAAACAAACAACGCACGTCAGGAGGGGACATGCTTGAAATCGCATTTTTCAGCCTGTTTTCATGCCTCTCCGTCATCTCCGCCGCAGGCGTGGCGCTGTCGCGCAACACCATGTATTCGGTGATGTTTCTTATTTTCTGCTTCTTCAATTCCGCCGGCCTGTTTTTCCTGCTGGATGCTGAATTTCTCGGTATCATCATGATCCTGATCTATGTCGGCGCTGTTATGGTGCTGTTCATGTTTGTGGTCATGATGCTGGAAGTAAAGACGTCGAAGGTTCGCGAGACTCTGATGCAGCGTTTGCCGCTGGGCGGCTTGGTCGCTGTGCTGCTGCTGATCGAATTTGTCGCCGCGTCAATTTCAGGCGTGTTTTCCAGTGGCCCCGGGTCAAGCGCGGAGCATTTGCAACAGAGCGTCAACAACACGGCGGAGATTGGCCAGGTGTTATACACCAGATATCTGCTCGGCTTTGAAATCGCAGCGTTTATTTTGCTGGTGGCGCTGGTTGGCGCCATCGTGCTGACCTTGCGCAGCCGCAAGGATGCCAGATATCAGAATATCACTGAACAGGTGAAGGTGCGCAAGGAAGATCGCCTGCGCAAAGTGAGGATGTGAGATGGTTGGATTGTCGCAATACCTGATTGTCGCCGGCGCCCTCTTCTCTCTGGGCGTGATGGGGCTGTTTCTGAACCGCAATAATGTGATCACTATTCTGATGTGCATTGAGCTGATGCTGCTGGCGGTGAATATCAATCTGGTGGCGTTTTCACACTTTCTGAATGATTTGAGCGGCCAGATATTTGTGTTTTTCGTATTAACGGTTGCGGCCTGTGAAGTGGCGATCGGCCTGGCGATTCTGGTGGCCTTCTACCGCACGCGGCGCTCCATTGAAATTGAAGACATGAATACATTACAGGGTTA